>NZ_JAJGZS010000009.1:65633-155127 GCF_020806285.1 Shewanella sp. 10N.7 | reverse complement strand
GAAAAGGGAAATGCTGTTGTTTCCCTTTCGTCTGGTGTGGGCGAAGCGCCACGACCTTGATTTAGATTTTGATTTAGAATCTATTCAAATCTAGAAATCATTACCTAACTAAAGCTGCTTACAATTTTTGGGGCAGGAATGTGTTACTCCTAACCCGTTTCATTTGCAAAAATACTAGAAATTATCAAACTATATTATAAATGCTCAGACTTTATTATGATTTATCAAACATTAATATGAAAGCACAGGTTAATTTACTCTGCGCCGACTATTTATTATTGATCTCTTTACGCAAGCGGGTGATTTCTTCCAGCATCTGCTGTTGGTTCTTTTCCATTTGAGCTTGATTCTGCTCCATTCTGGAAATCGCTTTTTCAAGCTCAAATTTAATCTCATTTTTATTGGTTTCATTGCGTTCATTTTCATCTGGCGCAACAAATACTGACGCCATATAGCCAGAGATAACACCAAAAAAGCTCACACCACTCATAATAACAATCGCCCCAACAACGTGGCCGACACTGCTCACAGGGTAGTAGTCACCGTACCCTACAGTTGAAATGGTCACGAGTGTCCACCAAATAGCTTGTTCAGCGGTTTCAATATTGGCACCTTCAACACCCGCCTCAACTAATAAAATCACAATAGAAGCGGTGGTTAAGATAAACACCATTGCTAGTAATAGGCTGGCTAATGTGGTTTGTTTACGTTGTTTTAGTAACGGTACGATGAGTGCGCGGCTAACTCTAATAAGCCTAATGACTCGAAGAATTTGGAATACACGGGCGATACGCAGGGCTTCAATGGCAGGAATACTGGCGACAAAGTCGATCCAATGATGGCGTAGATAGAATTTTTTATTGCTGGCTTTGATTAGGCCATAGAAGAATCGCGACATGAATATCATACAGATACTGAGATCGATAAACAGTAATAGCTGTCTTGTCTCAGGGTCGACATGACTGAATGTCAGCACTAATACCACGACGACAGAAAACAGTGATAACACCATCATGGCTAAATCAAATGGACTAGGACCATTTAAGGCTTTCAGTGACCAGCGTTTTTTTTCACTCATGTTAAAAATCCGTTTATACAATAAATCTTTGCAATGATGCTAACAATGTAACTGTGGCGAGACAATCTCAAGGCATAAAAAAACACGCTCAAAGGCGTGTTTTATGTTCGATAAATATCATTACGGTATTAACCGTAATCAGTGGCTAACAAATTACACATCAACAAATTGGACTAAATCATCAAGCACGCGCTTTTTAATTTCAAGCTGTGCATCTGATGCTAATCCATACCGTTGGGCCAGAATGACATAATCATCTTGGCTTAATGACACGGTCAATCTTGGTCGTTTAGGACGTTTTGTCACTTCTAAACCTAAGATGGAGCGAATTTGATCTGAAGGGCTAACACCTGCATCAAGCGCAGCTTTACGAATTAAGTATTGAAACTTTTCATCGAGGTCAAAAGCCACTTGAGTTGCTTTTGCTGCTTGCTGATTTTTAATCCATGTATCTGGTAATGATTTACCTTTACTCATGTCAGGTGTTACTCCTTAAATTGCGAAGATTAACTTGCTGGCCAAAACTCGCGAATGTCAGTCACTGGACGATACAAGGTTAACATTACATCTGTATCGCCGCCTTCGTACACTTCAATATCGACGGCTTGAGAATCTTCATTATTAACCAATGAATAGCTTTCAAATGCATTACCACGGTGCTGACTGCTATCATCTTGAGGTGGTTTTTGACCTCGGTAATCTTCACGATGGAAGTAACCAAAACAGCCAAACTCAACTTGATGATATGCGCTAGCAAGCCAACGTCCGTATTCGCTATCTAATTCATTGGACAATGAAAGGGTTTTCAGCTCAGCGTTACCTGGTTCTTCAAAAATTTGACCAAATTGGTCTAAATCAAATAGCTGTTCTACAACGGCTCGATTCACTTTGATTGAAAAACTTAAATACGCTTCATCTTCTTGATGATACGAGAGGTAAATGGCTGTGCCACTATGACCTCTAAGTAACCACTCACATTGCTGTGAACGTTCATACTCATAGGTATGTACTTCTTCAACTTTAAGTTGCTGCCCACGTAACTGTTCAGGTAAAGCAAAACTATCATCAAGGGAGATCATATCTCCCTTGAGTAGTTTGTTTACATGATCAAGCTGACGTTTTGGGGCTTCTTTCTTGCCGAAAAGGCCACTTAGAAATCCCATAGCTTAATTAACCTTTTTTCGCTTTTAGGCGCTCTAATACAGCATTAGCATTAGATTTTTGCTCGCCAATACCTGCTTCAGCTAGTTTAGCGTGCAGCGACTTGTCACTGTTTTCTTCAGCTAAGGCTTCAGAAGCTTGTAGGCGGTCATCAAACGACTGCTGACGCGCTTTGATACGCTCTAAAGAATCTTTAGCATTCATTAGCTTCGAGTTACTTGAAGCAAATGAGTCAGTGATAGTCGCTGTAGCTTTTTGAACACTTTCAGTGGTCTTAACCATGCTTAGCTGACGTTGGTAATCAGTTAACTGACGTTCAGTTTTCTTCACTAAGTCTTTTAAACGTACTGCGTGAGCAGAGAAGCTTGTATTAGCTGACTCTTGGTCTGCAAGCTCTTGGTCAAGTTGAGCAATTTTCTCTGCTACTTCGATAGCTAAAGCTTCGTTGTCTTTTTCAAGCGCTTGAGTGGCATAACCTTCATGCTCAGTAATGCTACGCTTAAGGCGGTCAACTTCACGGCTGGCTTGCATTTCTTTGGCCATCACATCAGTTAATTCACGCTTCGCTTTGGTTAGATGCTTTTCTGCATCACGAATTTCTTGTTCAAAAATACGGGTAGAATTTGCGTCGACAATATTTTGACCGACTTCATTAGCACCACCGCGAAATGCCGTTAAAATTTTATTTAAAATGCCCATGATATGGCTCCTTACTTCAAAAATTCGACAAGTTCGTCGATGACTTCTAAACAGTTATCAGACAATACTGATAATTCTTGTTCAATCTCTTCCATGCTTGAGGTGACGGATAGTGCACCGTAAACCACATACTTATCATCAATTTTTGCAAACGATGAAAGTGGCATTGGAATATTAAGTTCCAGCATGGTTTCAAACATTTGAGTGCGAGTGTCTTCTTTGACTTCGCTCTCATCCCATAAGTAACTGATGCACAAAATTTGGTTGTCAGTTACCGATACGAATACGGGTAATTCTTCACGACCAGCAACGTTGACTTGTAATACTTCGACATCACCGTCAATTGGGAAACAATCAAACTTCAAACCGGTATGACTCTCGTCGCCGAGTTCTGTTAGGTGATTAGCAATCTTATGGATATTCATATTTGTCCTTGTTGACATATTATGTCTTAGGTTTCAAAGATAGCACTTAGACATATTATGTCAAGGCTATTTTTGGTAGATTAAAAAAGATTCATCCCTTGATTCTCAGACCATGACGCTAAGTGGTAATGATAAAGCTGTAATGATCCAATTGTATTAATCTTAATATTGTCTTTGTCATCATAAAAGTTACCGGGGAATTCAAAAGAAGCGTGGATTAACCCCGGCGTTAACCAATCTTCTTCGATGGGTAACTGTTCGTTATGAGCTAGGCGTGTTCTTGCATCGAGCCCAGAACGCGTTGCTATGGTCCAGCCCCACTCACCAAAACTAGGCACATTATGATGATATTGCTCAACCGTAAAACCGGCTGATTCGATAGTGTTACCTACCGAGATAAATGCTTGTTGGGCATGATAAGGCGAGGTCGACTGTACCGTCATTGCACCATCAGCACTTAATAATTCTGCCAGTTTGCGGTAAAACAAATCAGAATATAATTTATTTAAATCGGGATGGCTTGGATCAGGCAAATCGATAATGATTGAATCAAACCTTTGATTATCACTAATCAGTTTATCTACGCCATTAAAGGCATCATCGTAGATAAGTGTCACTCGAGGATCGTTTAGCGCATCACCATTTAATGCCAACATGGCATTGCTTACATGCTCTGGCATGTTGTCTTGTGGCTGCTTAAATAAATCTACTAACTTTTCATCAAGATCCATTAACGTGACTGATTTCGGCTGCCACTTTAATACCTGTTTGAGCCCTAGACCGTCACCGCCACCAATAATCAGTACATTGTCCTGTCTCGCACTTGCTGCCAGAGTAGGGTGGACTAAAAAGCTGTGATAGATGTGCTCGTCGATACTTGAGAACTGTAATCTGCCGTTAATGTAGAGTGAGTAAACAGGCGCTTGACCATTACCCCGCAATCTTTCAGTAAAAGTTAATTGCTGAAAACGTGTGGCTTCTGCATACACAACTTTGTCTTTATACAGCAGGTTATTGAAGTTTTGTTCCCAACTTGGGCCATGCATTGCCAATAATACCAATACGCCACTGGCGATAAAGTGCACTGTTAAGATCAACTTTGCCCAGCGGATCTGATCCCAAAAACGCCAGATAAACACAAAACCAGCTAATAAATTCACACTGGCAGTCAGTGCTGCTGCAAGTTGAATGTCCAGCGATAGCATGAACATAACCCAAATGGCTGCCCCGACACCTGCACCGACATAGTCAGCGCCGTATATGGTGCCCGCATTGTGCAGCAGATGTTCTTCTGAAAGCGATTGACGTACACGGGCAATCAGTGGGATTTCCATTCCGATCATCAAGCCCAGAATAACCCCCCAAACATAAGGTAAGTATTCACTTAAGTTTTGTAAGGTGCCAATAAAGCCGCCGTCAGGAATATGATCAGGTGGTAGGCCCAGTGTATTGGCAATTATTAATGGTAGTTGTTGACCAAAGCCAATAACTGCAGCGGTGATTAAAATGGCCAATGAACCACAAAATGCCACTGTCAGTTCAAGTAAGGCAAAACCAGTAAAGGCGCAGCGAATTTTGCGAGCTGCAAAAGCACCAATACCCATCGACACAATCATAATACCAATCATGGTATAAATAGCGGCTTCAAGCGCGCCTAAAATACGGCCCGCATAGTGAGATAAGAGGTATTCGTAAATAAGACCGCAGCCAGCAAGGAGTGCCATAATGCCCAATAAAAGAGCATCATCGAACCAAGCTAAGCTGCGTTTAGAAGGACTGCTCTGCTTGTTGCTGCCCTCCTGGCCATTTTCAAGCAAAGTGTTATTCATCAAATTACGCCATTAATGCCGCAAGAATAAGGGCGATACTGACACTAATAGCAAGTTCTACGGCTGCAACACCGACGTTATGCTGTTTCTCTACTTCGTCAGTTAAGTTAATTTGCGCCAGTACTAGCTTTTTAACGACGGCCAATAATACTGATAGTGCAATTAACATGATAATAGAGAAGGTTAACCAACCAACAATATTCATAAAGTAAGCAGAAGGGTCATAAATGATGAAATGGCTTGCCGCATTAAAGGTAAATGCCATCGCAATCATATAACCACTGTGACGCACTGCAATAGCAACTTGGCCTTGTTCTAAGGCTTTTTGCATTGAATCACCTTGATTACGTTTCGCATATTGATGCTCACGGAATCGGGTTAAGATCACTAGCATTAGCTGTGAAATCAAAAACGCTGTGAAAATAGCAATAAAGGTATCAAGGGTGATGTCTTCAGCCCACATTAATACTGAGCGGATGATAATCGCAGTAGCAATTGCGGCAGCGGCATCAACAATAGCAATCGACATATTGCCATTAACGATTTGACTGTTTTTGTCCACTTCATTTAGCGCAACTTTATCATGTAAGAAACGGCCAAATTTAATCAATACTAAACCGAATACACCATAGAAAGTCATGCCTATAGCTTCCATTGCATAAGAGTTTGCAGCTTCACCAGTGATAGCACCAGTTAATACAATACCCAAGGCTAAAACCGCACCTGCTGTGCTAACACCAAAAGCGAAGTTATCGCGTTCGGCTAATTCTGCACGGCTATTGACTCGCACACTCCAGCCTTGTAGATAACGCATTAGCGCTAACAAAACTACCGCAATGGTAATGTCGATTGCTAAAATAATAGCCAGGTCTAGGGTGAGCCCGAAGTCAGTTAAAAATGTCATGATTATTCCTTATTTGCCTCGGCGTACACCGCGAGTTGTGCGGCTTGATGAATTACGGAAACTGCTGTCTTTAGAGTAGGTCGAACGGAACTTACTTGAACTTGCACTTCTGGTGCCCGTTGTACTGGCTTTTGGCGCTGAAGTACTTTGTCTTGATAAACTTGTAGAGCCTGTGCGAGATTTTGCGTACGGGCTATTAAACTGTTTACCTTGAGAGTTAAACGTTTTCTTGGTGTTCTCGTAGGTGCGATTTTGCGCACTAGCCTGCTTTGGCGATGTATAACGGTAACGGCCTACATCGTTGTAGTAGCTGTAACCACGGTTATTTGACCAACGGTCGTAACGTACTGGGTTCATCACATTTGAGAACATCGAGTACATGCCGTACCAGGCCCAAAATGACATGCCACTGGAGTTACTTTGCCAGCTACCATAAGACGGGTTACCGACAAGTTGACTACCTGCGCCAAAATCTTCACTGCCATTGGCCAGTGCTGCAGCTTCTCGGCTGATAGAATTAACTCGTGCAAGCTGCCCGCCAGATAAATCGGCTACAACATTGACTGGATCAGACAGCATATCGTTATACAGACTTGAATCAGCTGCTTGGTAAATATTCTGCGCTTCTTCTAACTGTTGATCTAAATCGATGAAGTTGGCTGAATCAGATAATTCACTGGTACGTCTTTGTAAGGACTGGAACATTGGCCCTGATGTTCCCGCATCTTTTGCGAGCTCATCTAATAAAGGGACTAAATCAGGTTTACTTTGCTTAAGTAAGTTAGCGTACTGATTGAGCAAGGTCGCATTACGCAATTCACCCGCATTGAGCATCGAGTTTAATTGCCCCAAACGTTGTTGAGACAATTGCTGATACTGAGCAATTTTTTCAGGTCTGTCGTCACCACAGCCTGTTAATGTTAAGCACAATATTATCGTTGAAAATACTGCGAGGACACGGGGAAGCATGCCAGCCATGTTTTCTCCAAATGGTAAGAAATTCATCTATAAATATAATAACAAACCGCATAAATATGTGCTCAATTACGACCAAATATTTATACGGTTAGGTATAACTAGTATACAGGTTATAGTAATCTTAATGGCATATTCAATTAAGACTTACATTAAACTTTTGTTATGAATGGTATAGCACATTTCGACATAATATGTCGATTGGAAAGTGTAACGCCGTATGTAAATTGCTGAAGGGATCGAATAATAATGCAAAACCAAAGTAACAATGCCTTATCTGCCGAATTATCTAACATTGCAGAACGTTACTGGTTAAGACTGTCTGATGAATGGCCTGAGGTTGCAGACAAACTTAATCAAACCCAGCAGCAAGAGTTAAGGACTGTTTTTGGGTTAAGTGATTATATTGCCGAGCAACTTTGTCGTAACCCTCACTGGATTGAAAGTTTATTCAATGGCTTAATTGAAGACGTCGACAGACAGACTTTTTCTGCAGAACTTGACGCTAAACTTGAAGTACTGACTTCAGAGGAGGCCGTCAAATCAGCACTGCGTCAATATCGAAACCTGCAGATGGTGCGCTTAGCGTGGCGCGATTTCAAAAATTATTCCGATGTTGAATCCTCGTTATTAGATTTATCTGCACTTGCAGAAGCTTTAGTGATTGCCGCACGGGATTGGCTTTATAAAGAAATGTGCCAGCAATTAGGCACGCCTAGCGATGAAGAAGGTAACCCACAACCTTTGCTTATTCTCGGGATGGGTAAGCTCGGTGGCCGTGAACTGAATTTTTCCTCTGATATCGATTTAATCTTTACCTTCCCAGAGCACGGCGAAACCATTGGCGGCCGACGCGCTCAAGCCAATCAACAATTTTTTATCAGAATGGGGCAGCGATTAGTTAACTTATTGGATCAAGTTACGGTTGATGGTTTTGTGTTTCGTGTTGATATGCGTTTGCGTCCTTATGGTGAAAGCGGACCATTGGTTGTGAGCTTCAGTGGTCTTGAGGATTACTATCAAGAGCAAGGACGAGACTGGGAACGTTACGCCATGGTGAAAGCGCGAGTGCTTGGCCCTTGGACACAATACAGTGACGATTTACATGATCTGTTAAGACCTTTTGTTTACCGAAGATACATCGATTTCTCAGCAATCGATTCATTAAGAAAAATGAAACAGCTAATTGCCCAAGAAGTTCGCCGACGTCAATTGACCGATAACATTAAACTGGGCGCAGGCGGTATTCGAGAAGTTGAATTCGTAGTGCAAAGTTTTCAGCTTATTCGTGGTGGTAGGGAGCCGTCATTGCGCCAACAAAGTTTATTCGGTGCGATTGATACTTTATATAACTTAGGCCAACTTGAGTATCTTGCGGTAGATGAGTTGAAGCACAGTTATATTCTGCTGCGGCGCGTCGAGAATTTACTTCAAGCTATTGATGACAAACAGACGCAAACCCTACCTGACAATAGTGTGGATTGGCAGCGGTTGTGTGTTGCGATGAAATACGAGGATGAAACTGAATTAAGAGCCAAAGTGACCGATGCTATGGCGCGGATCCACGGCCATTTTAAAGAGACTGTTGGCGGTGAAGATGAACATGATCAAACTGAGCATTGGACCAGTCAATTATGGGTGATTGAAGATCCTGACAATGCAGCAGCGTTATTGGATGAGCATTTAGTGGATGATGCGAACTTTTGGCCTACATTAATTGAGTGGCGCTCCACCACCACAAAACGCTCTATTGGTCCTAGAGGACGCGAAACCCTTGAAAAACTCATGCCGAGGTTGTTGTCTGAATTGCTCGAACAACCTATTCCAAGTGTTGCATTAAAAGCAGTGTCTGGTGTGTTAGAGCAGATTTTAACTCGCACCACTTATCTTGAACTATTGTGTGAAAATCCTGGCGCTCGACAGCAGTTGATTAGCTTATGTTGCGCTAGCCCTTGGATTGCAGAAGAGTTAGCCAACTTTCCAATGTTGTTAGATGAGCTAATCGACCCATCGCAACTTTACGACACCACCTCAGTTGACGATTACCCAAGTGAATTAAGACAGTATCTACTGCGCGTGCCAGAAGATGACATGGAAATGCAGATGGAAGCATTACGACAATTTAAGTTGTCTCAGCAGCTAAAAATAGCAGCTGCTGATGTGACAGGGGTTTTACCTGTGATGGAGGTGAGCGATCACCTTACCTTTTTGGCAGAAGCGATTATCGAACAAGTTGTGCTGCAAGCATGGCATCAAGTGTCGGCTCGACATGGAGTACCAGAAGGCACAAGTCCAGATAAAATGGGCTTTGCCATTATTGGTTATGGCAAGTTAGGCGGAATCGAACTCGGTTATGGTTCAGATTTAGATTTAGTATTCTTGCGTAATAGTCTCAACACCGGGGAAACCGATGGCAAGAGACCCATCGGTATTGGCCATTTCTATTTAAAGTTGGCACAACGCATTGTGCATTTGTTTGCCACGCGCACAACATCTGGCGAGCTGTATGAAGTCGATATGCGCCTAAGACCTTCAGGTGCATCCGGTTTATTAGTTACCGAAGTCGAGCAGTTTAAAGAATACTTGCAAACAGAAGCCTGGAATTGGGAGCATCAGGCGTTAGTTCGTTCTCGTTTTGTTTATGGTGATAATCAACTGGCAGCTCGCTTTAGTGAGATCAGAACTGAAGTATTGTCGCAGCCTCGAGAACTCACTGAACTGGCAAAGCTCGTCAGAGACATGCGTATTAAGATGCGTGACCATTTGCTAAAAGTCAGTAGTGATAAGTTTGATTTAAAGCAAAGTGTGGGCGGCATTGCTGATATTGAGTTCATGGCGCAATATTTGGTGCTTGCTAACGCTAATGAGCATAAAGAGTTAGCCATTTGGTCTGATAATGTACGCATTTTTCAAGTGCTAGCTGAGCTTGAAATTTTACCTATGATGACCGCACAACATCTGACGCAAACTTATTGTTGGTTACGAGATGAAAATCATCGACTGACCTTACAACAACAAAAGGGCCAAATAGATGCTGATGTTGCAGATAAAAATGTATCTCAGGTTATTGACATTTATCAGCATATTTTAGGTTCTGAACTTAACTCGTAGCAGTTGTGGTTATCAGTGATTGCTTTTAGTTAAATTTGCTATGGCTAATTAAAACCTTAACTAACCATGATGCTTAGGAAAAATATAAGTATCACAAAAGTAAAAAGCGGGTGAAGCTGCTTAGTTAATTACAACATATGGAAGCTCGCTTCACTTTTGACTGATTAATTAGAATAATGGTTCAGATATTTAGCAGAGTGAACTTAAAGCTGCTACGCTGAATGTTATCCAGTAACTGATTGAATTGAAATTTAAATACGTTACTGCTAATAATAAAAATAACACCTTACTCTTCGACACTCTGGGCTGGAAACATGTTAACTGCACCGATACGCGACAATGAAGAAGCGCGCTTACAAACCCTGCGGAATCTAAATGTATTAGATACAGCAGCAGAAGAGCGCTTTGATCGTATTACTCGATTAGCTAAACGGTTATTTTCAGTCTCTATATGTTTAGTGAGCTTAGTTGATGAAAATCGTCAATGGTTTAAATCGTGTCAAGGCCTTGTTGCTACTGAAACCCCACGTGATATTTCATTTTGTGGTCATGCTATACATCATGATGGGCCATTTGTGATTAATGATGCCTCAGCTGATCCCCGATTTAGTGATAACCCTCTTGTAACACAAGCGCCGCATATTCGCTTTTATACTGGCCACCCCTTAACCATGCCTAACGGTATGCGAGTGGGCACTTTATGTATCATTGATGATAAACCTCGTGAGTTTGGCGAAGAAGATCAAGTCGCACTTAAAGATTTAGCTGAAATGGTTGTGTCAGAGTTAGTGTCTATTCAGCAAACAACCTTAGATGAATTGACCGGGATTTCTAATCGCCGTGGTTT
Source organism: Shewanella sp. 10N.7 (assembly GCF_020806285.1). Taxonomy (NCBI): domain Bacteria; kingdom Pseudomonadati; phylum Pseudomonadota; class Gammaproteobacteria; order Alteromonadales; family Shewanellaceae; genus Shewanella; species Shewanella sp. 10N.7. Next base: position 144,098 of record NZ_JAJGZS010000009.1, on the reverse strand, counting down.
CGAAGTTTTGGCAAACCAAGCCATGGCGACGTGGGATAGAAATAACGTAGGCAGTTGCTTAGTCTTTTTTGATTTGGACTTTTTTAAAGAAATTAATGATTCTCATGGCCATGATGCTGGAGATAGGGCACTAAAAAGCTTTGCAAATTTATTGACCCAAGAGTTCAGAGACTCTGATGTTATTGCTCGCTTTGGTGGTGATGAATTTTTGGTATTATTTTGCGAATGTAATGATGGTCATGTGACATTTGCATTAGAGCGCTTTAAGCGTGCACTTAAAATGCATAATGCTACAAGTAATGAGCCATTTGAGCTTGCTTATAGTGTCGGGTTTGCTTCTCGAAAGGCGAAACAAGAACTTGATGTTATTCAGTATTTAGAACTAGCAGATAAAGAAATGTACCAAGTAAAAGCACTACATCACCACGAGCGCTGAAGCAAATTGATACATTATCTGGCCATTCCGTTGACGATTTTCCGAGCTTTATCACTGTTCTATTTTATCACTCGCCTAGACTAAATGAATGAATAAGTAGGTGATCTTTTTCAGCGCTAAATGCGTAAATTAAGTATTGCTTATTTAACCGATTATTATTGTTGTAATTGCAGTATCTAGTCAGGAGTCTTTCTATGAAAAATGCCATAGATATTTATCAAGCACTGAAAGTGTTTAATAAAATAACTGAATTTGGTGAAAAGCAGGCAAGTGACGCTGGCTATAACTCTACCTATCACCTTTGTGGCTTGCACGCAGAAACGGGTTATGACGGCTATACCATTACCCTAAGTGATGGCCGAACTTCGCTTAATATTTACTTTCATAATAAATATCAATTTGACTACCCTGATAATGAAGCATTTGAAAACTTTATGCGCCGCTTTAGTGACGTGATGAAACATACCGTTCAATAAGATAAGGCTCCCATACATGGTACTTGGTGCTTGGTGCTTGGTGCTTGGTGCTTGGTACTTGGTGCTTAGTACTTGGCAGTTAGCATTAACTGATTCTGAGCTTGAATCCAGCCTTATAACTGATTGGTTTTTTTTACCAACATCTCAACGTGTTAAATCCACCGCTTCATTTCTATTAAACGACTGATGGTTCTTCTAAATTCAAAAGACAATGCACCACCAGTGTATAGCTCATTGATATTGAAGCAGGAGCAGACTGTCAGTGATACTTTTTGGTCATAAAACTCATCGACTAAACTAATAAACCGCCTTGCTGGATCATCATTGGTGGCGTAATTTAGCTGACGTTCACCTGTCTTTGTGCCAATAGCTGCATCTTCAGTGCCTCTGGCTTTAATCCAAGACCTAACTTCTCCACCTAGTTGCGGTATTTCATCAATTACGACATGTTCAAATTGACTGGCAATTTCTATGTAATCTAATTGAGAGCGAGGTCCGTCACATAGCGCAGCAAAGTTAAACCAAATAAGTTTATTTACTCGGGCTTTAAAAGGAATTGGACGATTACAAATGATGATGTTGTCATTGTTAATACAAACAGCTGCTTCATGGGGATAGTATTTCCCAGCTAATTGAATAAATTCTTGGGGCTCCATCGTAAGAGGCAATGTAATTTGTTCTAACAGTGGTGCGGCAGGGGCTTGGTTAATACGGTGATCAATCAAGCCGTTAAGTTCTACCTGATTAACTTGCTTAATTAATAGTTTAATAAAAGGTAAAAAACGCTCTCTTTGTAGCCCACCTTCATAAAGTCGATTAATTTCAATATTAGATGTAGCGACTAAAATGACGCCTTGATTAAATAAATGCTCGAATAGACGGCCGAGAATAATGGCATCACCAATATCTGAAACAAAGAACTCATCAAAGCAAATAACCTGATATTGGTCAGCGTATAGATGTGCAATATGAACTAGAGGGTCGTTAATTCCTTTACTGCTATTAAGTTGATGGTGAACAGCAGCCATAAACCGATGAAAGTGTAATCTGAGTTTACGCTCAGTGCTCAGATTATTGTAAAACAAATCCATCAAGAAGGTTTTGCCTCGGCCGACATCTCCCCACAGATACACACCTAACGGTGCGGCGTATTGGCTTTTGGAGGACTTAGTTGAAGGAGAGGTTATCGTTTGTTGATTATTAAGTTGCATGAACAACTGGTTTAGTGCCGTGAGCGCTTGCTCTTGAGCGGGATCATCAATCAGAACATCGTGGGTTGAGTCCCGAGAGCTTGATTTAGATTGCACTATTTTAGCGCGATATAACTGTAATAAATTGGTTGTCACGCTATTGCTACTCATTAGCCAAAAAGTCATTCCATATAGCAAAGTATATCAGCAATTAAATTAGCTTATAGTGTGATTTCATTCTCAATTATCGAAATAGTGTTTATACCTGAGTGAAAACATAAGACAGCTGGCCTCGGCTTGAAACATTGGTTTTTTTGAAAATATTCTGAATGTGCATTTTAACGGTATTGATTGAGATACTTAAATTGGCAGCAATTTGCTCGTTAGATAAGCCTTGGCACACTAACGACAACACTTGCTGTTCTTTTTTAGTGGTTAATGAAAGTAACTCTGTCTGGCGTTGGGTGATAGGTTGGCGCTTACGGGATTGAATATAGTGCGACATAGCATCATGGCTAAAATAGAGTTTATTGTTATCTATATTTTTTAATGCTTCGATGATTTCGATAATAGAAGCTGACACTGCCAAACCACCGTGAAAACCATTGGCGATTAGTAAGGTTTCAGTATCTGAGTTAAATGCAGTGCAAAAAGCAAGGTGTTTGCCTTCAGAGATAAGTTCTGCAGATAGATTTGGGATATGTTGCTTAGGATCATCAACAAAATGCAGAAGGATTTTTTTGTGCTGATCAGCTTGTTGCCAATGAAAGTCGAGAGGATCATGGCTGATAGTATTACATTTGAGTAGCTCAGTAATTTGACAGAGCTGTTTAGTCAGAGGCTCAGGAATATCGCCTAAGAATATATCCGATAAAATCATCTTACGTCCTTGTTGAATACAACCAACTATTGAAGTCCTTAACAATAGTTTGCTTATGTTAGCGAAGCGGATTATTACATATATTTTAGAAACACTGAAGTTATTAATGAATTAGCTAAATAAGCCGCGTTTTAAAGTGAATGACATGTAAATGCAATGTTATTTGTTGTTTTAATTTAGTTGGTTTACTATAAGTCGAAAATTTATAATAAAAAGGATACTGCTGGGTATGAATAACAAAGGAAACGGGGTGACTTTTATTGGTCCCGAAACTTCACTGGATGGGGAAATGACAGTAAAAGGGCCTGCTTTGATTGCTGGTCAAGTCAAAGGTGTTATTCGTTCAACAGACCAAGTTAAAATTGAAGTAGGTGGCGAAATTGACGGTGAGCTTTACTGTCAAGAATTACGAGTTTGTGGTGTGTTTAAAGGTTCTTTACACTGTAACAGTCTCGTCATCGTAAGCTCTGGTGTAGTTGAAGGTGATGTTTCAAGTCATAAAATGGAAATTTATGATGGTGGTCAATTCTTAGGTGCTAGAACTAAAGGCCCTGAGCAAGGCGTTTTACCTGAATTAGCGGCAGATGAACAACCTGTTGCTTCATATAACGCTCCATTTATCGAAGAGCCAGCATACGCCTCCCCAAAGGCTGAAGCGCCTATTGCAGAGGCGCCGATAGCACAGGCTGCAAAAGTGAGTAATGTTAACGTAATGGCTGAGCCGATTACGAATGTTGCTGTTGACGCTCCTCAAGTCAAAACTGAGATTAAACCAGAAGTTAAACCTGAACCAATTTCTGACATCAGAGACAACTTGCAAGCAGACATTCAAACGAATGAGCCTGTTTTAAAAGCAGAACCTAAAGCTGCTGCGCCGCAAGAGCAACGTACTGCTGCAACACCAGCACCAGTACAAAGCAATGATACTGAAGCTGCTTCAAAGCCAAAATCTAAACTTGAAATTAAGCCTCAGCCTAATCCTCAAGCGCAATTAGCAGCTAAAGCTGCGGCAGAAAAAGCGCAAGAGAAAAAGTCAGGTTCTACTAAATTTGTTGTTGCTGGTGTTGTGTTAGCTGCTGCAGTAGGTGCAGTAGTTATGAAGCCTGAATTAGCAGAAGACTTAATGGCTCAATTCAATCAGCCTGCATCTCAAAATGAAGCATCTGTACCAGCAGTTAAAGATGTTGTCGTTGAAGAGGTTGTAGAAGCTGAAGACGTGTCAGAGCTTGATAATTTAGTTGATGCTGAAACCGCATTGGCTCAATTAGATGAAGCTGCACAATCTGAAGCCACGTCAGAGTTTGAAGCTGGCTTAGAAGAAGTAGCTGATGACCAGGAAGCATTATTAGCTGATTTAGGTACGAGCTTAGAGGCTGATATTGCAGCTGAAGCTGATGAAGTTATTGTGACAGCTGAAGAAGCGACAGAAACTGATGCGGTAGATAAAACTCAAGTAGACAGTTTATTAGCTGATTTATTGGCTGAAGAACGTACAGAGTCAGTAGAGGCTGTTGATACTGTTGAAGACACTTCAACAGGTAATCTGTAACCTTTACAATCAGTCATTAGATTAACAGAATTAGATTGTTATATTTGACCGAAAAGAGTGAAATACCTAACTCAGGTATTTGATAAAAGGTCCTCAATTGAGGGCCTTTTTTTGTGCCATTGGGGCCAACTATATTTATACCGTCTCATCTTTTACCCACTTATATTTATTGCTTTATTATTCTATGGGTACTTTTATTAACGCTTTTATTTTCCGCTAATCATTCGCCTTATTCTGGCTTTTAAAACTCCCACTAAACTCGTCAATTTAACCAAGTTTAAGTAAATCCATCGCACTCAATTCTCTGCGCTAATCTTGTGCGCACTGAAATGGAGCTGCACTCTGTTGGTGCGTTTTTGTCGTTATAAATATTATTGTTTTTATCATATCCTTTTAAAAACATGAGCTTATAAGTTTGGCCTGATGATTGAATTGTAATTGGAAACAAATATATAACAATCACACTTTTGGAGGTCGAGATGAAACTCGTCAGCGCTATCATCAAGCCATTTAAATTAGATGATGTCCGAGAAGCAATTGCTGGAATGGGCATTGAAGGAATGACTGTAACTGAAGTAAAAGGTTTTGGTCGTCAAAAAGGGCACACTGAACTTTATCGTGGCGCAGAATATCAAGTTGATTTTCTTCCTAAAGTGAAATTAGAAATTGCCACTAAAGCAGAAAATTTAGAAGTATTACTTGAAGCAATTACTACAGCTGCCCATACCGGCAAGATTGGTGATGGCAAAATTTTCGTAACTGATCTTGAACAGGCAGTCCGTATCCGTACGGGTGAGCTTGATAACGAAGCACTATAAGGGGGCTGAAATGGAAGAGTTAGCAGCGTTAGGAACGACAGTCACTGAGTTACGTTTCGCATTAGATACGTTTTACTTTCTAATCTCAGGTGCATTAGTTATGTGGATGGCAGCAGGTTTTGCCATGCTTGAAGCAGGTTTAGTTCGCTCAAAAAATACCACAGAAATTTTAACTAAAAACGTATGTTTATATTCAATTGCGTGTGTGATGTACCTGTTAGTCGGTTACAACATCATGTATGTCGATAATGTTGAAGCGGGTTGGTTGCCATCATTTGGTTCGCTAATTGGTTCACAAGCAGATGGTGCTGACCATGCGCTTGAGTCTGACTTCTTTTTCCAAGTGGTATTCGTAGCAACTGCTATGTCAATTGTCTCTGGCGCAGTTGCTGAACGTATGAAGCTTTGGTCTTTCCTACTTTTCTCTGTGGTACTGACAGCCGTTATTTACCCAATTGAAGGTTACTGGACTTGGGGTGGCGGTTTCTTATCTGCTGCAGGTTTCGTTGACTTCGCTGGTAGTGGTATTGTTCATATGGCGGGTGCAGCTGCAGCTATTGCCGGTGTATTACTACTAGGAGCGCGTAAAGGTAAATACGGTGCAAACGGTTCAGTAAACCCAATTCCTGGTTCGAATTTGCCAATGGCAACCTTAGGTATGTTTATTCTATGGATGGGCTGGTTTGGATTTAATGGTGGTTCTCAGTTATTGGTTTCTGATGCAGAAAATGCTTCAGCAGTCGCTAAAATCTTCGTTAACACTAACTCAGCAGCAGCATTTGGCGCAGTGTCAGCGTTAATTGTTTGTAAGATTGTTTGGGGTAAAGCAGATTTAACCATGATATTAAATGGTGCATTAGCTGGTCTTGTTGCTATTACTGCTGACCCATTATCACCATCATTATTGATGGCAGCTGTTACAGGTATTGTCGCTGGTGGTGTTGTTATTTTCTCGATTGTTGGTTTTGACCGTATCAAAATTGATGACCCAGTCGGTGCGATTTCTGTTCACGGTGTATGTGGTTTCTTAGGCTTAATGTTAGTTCCACTGTCAAATGCTGATGCGAACTTTGGTGCTCAGCTATACGGCGCAGCAGTTATCTTTGCTTGGGTATTCGCGGCTTCATTCGCAGTATGGTTTGTCCTTAAAGCGACTGTAGGCATCCGTGTAACCGAAGAAGAAGAGTATAACGGTATGGATGCATCAGATTGTGGTGTAGATGCCTACCCAGAGTTTGTTTCAATTAAATCAGCTAGTTAAATTTTGATTTAAATTGGAGTGAGGTTAGAAAAGCAGAGCTATTTAGCTCTGCTTTTTTTGTTATACTGAAAATAAGATAAGCCTTAAAAGGTCACACTATGAACATACGAATTATGAACACGCGAATGAAGCTGGTCGTCATGATGAGTATCACTGCTATGCTATTGAGTGTGTCAGTTTCACCTGTTTATGCAGGTAAAGTCGTGGTGCGCAAAGCCTCTGAACCTTTTGATGCTTTTGCCGTTAGAGATCAAGTACAACAAGATCATCAATGGCAAGAAATGTTACGTATGCAGCAACAGATCCAAATTTTACAGGCCTTACCTGTTGGTTGTTTGCCAATTGCCGTACCATATCGCTATTTCAGCTGCTCAGGCAATGCTTATCGTCCTTATTCTTATCAAGACCAAGAACTATATATTCAAATTGATGAGCCAAGCTCGCAGCAAGTTCCACGAAAGCCGTCACAAAAACCTTAACGAACAACAAAGCTTAAGTACAAGGCTCAAAAAGCCTCTTATTATATTCTGAATAAAGCGGAATTTTTACCTCATTACATAGCTGGCGAGGAGTTGGATAAACTCCGCTATTACTGACCAGAGCATCACTGACAGTGCCCTAAAAATAGCGCTAACGGTGTTAACTCATTGCATCGCTTATATCACTCACACTGCTAACATCAGATACAGTTGTGACTTGAATGGCTCACAGCTCACAGCTCCTAGCTCATTGTCATAGTCATATAGTCATAGACATATTTATAGCCATAGCACATAAGTCTTAGTCAAATTTACCGTGGAAGTCATGCGCCATACTTGATGGCTTGATAAGTTTTGTAACGTTTAAGTGTCTCATTTTTTGTACTTGCATCTATGCTTAGTAAAGGCGTTTGCTGGAGCATAAAAATGTTACAAAAAGATGAAAGTGAGAAATTTATTTATGGCGGTATCTTAGTACCTACTAGGTTGCTGATTTATTGTGTTTATTTTATCGTTTTCTGTTTTATATTCTCCGTAATCTCAGGCTGTAGCAGCACGAGCCCAACTAAAAAAACACCTAATGTCAGTTCTTTATTCAATGATAGTGAGTTCACGGCTGTCACGATTCCAGATACTGATGCCATATTTGCACTGCCTGAAAAACTGAAAATAGAGATAAGAAGAGACTATGCGCGTTCAGGTGGTATTACCGGGACTAAAGTTCCTGTTAATAAATGGTTAGCTGAATACATTGATGCGCAAAATGGTGGGTTCGAATATCGTGACCATTTCACCAGAATGGCGAGTATAACGGCTGAGGAACGTGCTGGGAATTGTATGTCACTAGTGGTTTTATCTACTGCTATTGCTGATGTACTAGGTGTGCCTGTTAAGTTTCAAGATATAGATGTCGAGCCAATATGGGACAGGCGAGGGGGCTTTTATTTAGTTAATGGTCACGTCAACATGAAGTTACTTCATGTGGATCAGCCCAATACATATAGCATGAGAGGTTCTGAAATATTAGTGGACTTTTTACCTGAACGTTCAATAAGAGCTTACAGAGTGAAGCAAATCAATAAACAGACCTTAGCTGGGATGTATTTTAATAATGTTGCTGCAGAAGCCTTAGTGAAAAATGACTATGACTTAGCTTATGCGCTTGCTAAAAGAGCAATTGAACTCGATCCCTATTATGTTAATAGCATTAATACGCTGGCCGTGATTTATCGTCATAAAGGCATGGATGAGTTAGCCGAAAAAGCTTATCGTCATGTATTGCAGTTAGAGCCTAAAAATATTACCACTTTATATAATTTAGCCATTATTCTTGGGGAACAAGATAGATTAGAAGAATGGCAGCAAGTACATAAAGTGCTTGAGATAGCACGGATTAACAACCCATTTTATTACTTCGATATGGCTCAACAAGCCTACTTTGAAAAGCAGTATCAAGAGGCGTTAGTTTGGTATAAGCGTGCAGTGGATAGAGCTGATTATCGTCATGAGTTCTATTTTGGGTTATCGCGGGCTTATTGGGCGACAGGTGACCAAAGAAGAGCGAAAAAAAATATGGAAAAAGCAATCGACTTGAGCCTTGATGAGACCAGTCAGCATAGATACAAAGGAAAACTGCAAGCAATGTTACGGCATTAAACATTAAACATTAAACATTAAGCATTATTCTTATTAAGTTTCATCGCTTAATTAGTGCTATTGGCTGATACATAGCAGCCGCGGTTATTAAAACTATTTTCAGTTACCACTGAAAATAGTTTTTTATGCGCTGTGCTTATGGCTGAAATACAAGTGCGGCTACAGGCAGAGTTAACCGAAATAAATGAATTTATTGAATATTTTGTAATGTTAAATTTAAAGTTATTTATTAACAGTGATTTATACTCATAAAATAGATAAAATCATAGATTGAGTGAATTATTGTATGGTACTGTTTGAATTATAAAGCTGTTCGTTATGCTTTACTGCCAACTGTTAAATTTGGCGTAAATAATCTGTTTGCTGGAGCTGTATCAACTATGTATTACCAAAATGATGACGTTAGAATTGACGAGATAAAAGAACTATTGCCTCCTATTGCTATTTTAGAGCGATTTCCGGCGTCAGAAACGGCATCAGCAACCGTGTTTAATGCGCGTGATGGTATTCACCGAATTCTGAATCGCCAAGATGATCGTTTACTTGTGGTTATTGGCCCATGTTCTATTCACGATCCTGTTGCTGCTTTAGACTATGGTAAGCGTTTAATTGCACTTCGCGACAAGTACAAAGACCAACTTGAAATCGTAATGCGTGTTTATTTTGAAAAACCGCGTACAACAGTAGGCTGGAAAGGCTTAATCAACGATCCATATATGGATAACAGTTTTAAGCTTAATGATGGCTTGAGAACTGCGCGTAAACTACTGGTTGATTTGAATGAGTCTGGTATTCCTACTGCGGGTGAATTCCTCGATATGATTACACCGCAATATGTTGCTGACATGATGTGCTGGGGCGCTATTGGCGCACGTACAACTGAATCACAAGTTCACCGCGAGCTCGCGTCAGGCTTATCGAGCCCAGTTGGTTTTAAAAATGGTACCGACGGCACCATTAAAGTCGCTATTGATGCGATTGGCGCAGCAAGTGCACCGCATCATTTTCTATCAGTGACAAAGTTTGGTCACTCAGCGATTGTATCAACGAAAGGCAATCCTGATTGCCACATCATTTTGCGCGGCGGTAAAGCACCAAATTACAGCGAATCACACGTCACTGAAATTGAAGCCCAATTAGAAAAAGCGAAACTACCAACCAATATCATGATCGACTTTAGCCACGCCAACAGCAGTAAAGACTTTAACAAGCAAATGCTCGTTGCTGAAGATGTTGCGGGACAAATTGGTTCTGGTAATCACAATATTTTTGGTGTGATGGTTGAGAGTAATATTGAAGAAGGCCGACAAGATCTTGTTGTGGGCAAAGAGCTTTGTTATGGCCAAAGTATTACAGATGCTTGTATTGGTTGGAGCGATACAGAGAAATTGCTGGCAACACTTAGCGAAAGCGTCATCAAAAGACGTGGTTAACGGTTAATGTGCCATTAATCACTCATCATCAAGCTCTTGAGTAAATCAAAGCTCAATAAATAAGGCGCTATTCAGCGCCTTATTTATTTGTTGGTGTTTGCTAAATACTCATTGGCTTTAGCTAGGCTTCCAAATGCCGAAATAAGATTGTTTCTTCCTTTATCTTGAAGCTCAGGGTTACCTGATTCGATCATCATCCATACCCATGTTTGTATTAATTGTAATGGTGGGTGCTGAACTTTTGCTGCGTCTAACATGTTACTTCCTTTGAACTGGGAAAAAATGTTAATGGCCAGTATAAATCGCCAAAAAGTATCCATTAAAGAGTATCAAATTCTTTTTAGTTGCTGAACTAGAAACACGAGAATAATTGCTTATTTAATGAAATATTTTATATAAACCATCCCTTTATACTACCAATTCGCAACATTGGTAAGTCTAAAGTATTATTCGGTGGTCAATTTTTCAATATAATACGCTTACATTCATGTTGAACAACACTAAGGATTCTCACTGTTTATTGATATTAAATAGAACTTACCTCAAGCAAAAAGTGTTAACTTATTGTTGATGTGATGAATGTAGGCCAATGTATTTTTGAAGCGCAAGTATTTATGGGTGGAAGTAAATGAGACCGTCAGCGTATTTTGATGGACCAGTAGGCAAGCTAAACTGGAAAGTGGTGAGATTATTATGGCCTTACCTATTTGAATTTAAAGGGCGTATATTTTTAGCTATGTTGTGTCTGGTGATTGCTAAACTTGCCAGCGTTGGGCTTCCTTTCATTTTAAAAGACTTAGTTGATAGTTTAGATGGCCAGAAAACAGCAGCAATTGTTGCGGTGCCAGTCGCACTTGTTATTGCCTATGGCTCAGTGCGATTTTTGAATGTCATTATAGGTGAAATAAGGGATACGCTTTTTGGCCGCGTGACTGAACGTGCTATTCGACGCTTGGGTTTAGCTGTATTCGAACACCTACACAGGCTGGATCTCGATTTTCACTTAGATCGCAGAACAGGTGGTTTATCTCGTGATATTGAGCGCGGCACCAGTGGTATTAGCTTTCTAATGCGCTTTATGGTGTTCAATATCGTGCCGACGTTATTAGAAATCACTTTAGTGATCATTATTTTCTTTTTCAATTATGGTATTGGTTTTGCGCTCATAACCTTGATTGCTGTAGTGGCCTATATTGGTTATTCCATTGTGGCGACAGAATGGCGAACGGGTTTTGTTCGAGATGCCGCTAATGCAGACTCTTTATCAAATACTCGTGCGGTAGATAGTTTATTGAATTATGAAACGGTTAAATACTTTAATAATGAACGCTATGAATCTGAACGTTATGATTCGGCGTTAGATCAATGGGAAGTCGCTAAACGTAAAAATAGGCTGTCATTATTTGCATTAAATGCAGGACAAGCCTTAATTATCGCAGTGGCAATGACCTCGATGATGTGGCTTGCAGCGTCTGAAGTGACCGCGGGCAATATGACCTTGGGTGATTTCGTATTAATTAACGCTTTTATGATGCAGCTATTCATTCCACTTAATTTTTTAGGTTTTGTTTATCGAGAGATCCGCGGCGCATTAGCCAATATTGAACGTATGTTTGGTTTATTAGATAAAGTCCCGAGTATTCAAGATACTGCAGGTGCGTCTGAAGTGGTGCCAACAAAAGGCGAGCTGCGTTTCAATAATATTTGTTTTAATTATGATGAAAGACCGATTCTCAATGAGGTAAGTTTTACCGTTCCTGCAGGTCAAAAAGTGGCGGTAGTCGGTGAAAGTGGTGCGGGTAAATCAACATTAATTAAACTGTTATTTCGTTTTTATGATGTTGATAGTGGCTCGGTAACGATTGATGGAAAAGACATTAAACAACTGACTCAGCAAGCACTACGTCAATCGATTGCGATAGTGCCGCAAGATACCGTGCTATTTAACGACACGATTTATAATAATATTTTATATGGTAGACCTTCAGCGAGTGATGAAGAATTAAAAGAAGCGGTAAAATTAGCTAATTTGAGCGACTTTATTGAGTCGCTGCCAAATCAATGGCAAACCAAAGTGGGTGAGCGAGGTTTGAAGCTGTCTGGTGGTGAAAAACAACGAGTCTCTATTGCTCGCGCGATTTTAAAATCTGCCCCTATCTTAGTGTTTGATGAAGCGACTTCATCCTTAGACAGCAAGTCTGAACAGGCTATTTTAACAGCGCTTAAAGTCGCAGAAAAAGGCCATACAAGTTTAGTTGTTGCGCACCGACTATCTACTATTATTGATGCTGATAAAATTGTCGTGTTAAGCCAAGGGAAAATCGCAGAACAAGGCACCCATCAACAGCTTTTACTACAAAATGGCGTCTATGCAAAACTGTGGCGAATTCAAAATGAGCAAACAATCACACTTTGATGTGCAGCTTGTAGACGTTTTCTCTCTTTGATAGTGCAGTTTTTGTGTATAATTAGCTTTAATTGCCTGGAAAGGATTGAGATCGTTTAGGTAAATAGGAAATTATCAGGTAATTAAGCCTAAAAATGGAGGTCGTTAGTGCAAAACATTTCTTTAATAGCAGCCTTAGAGGGTACACAACATAAAGTGACCACGGATTGGTTTGCGATTATGGCGACGCTGGAAAAGCGAGAAATGAATCAAGATGAATTGCAGTCTGTCTATGATGAATTATGCGCAGGTTTGATTGTGACTACCCGTGGACTAACACTCGCAAAAATAAATGATAACGATAGCGAAGATAGTTTATTGAAAGCGGATGATAGCGCGGCAGATATTTTGGTATAAACTTCTGTCGATAAGCCTCAGGAGCTAACGGGCTTATTTAAAGATGTAAAAATGAAATTCACATAAAAAAAGCAATCCTTAGGATTGCTTTTTTATTGCTGAAATTGTCTCTAATTAGCTTAAAAGACTATTTTTTAGACTATCTGTTTTGAAACTATCTGTTTTAAACTATCTGTTTTAAACTATCTGTTTTAAACTATCTGTTTTTAGACCAGCTATGACAGACCATCTTAATCATTGAATTTGGGTTGGCATCTTCCGTTAATCTGGTGATTTGTCCTTGTTCGAAACAGATTTTCTCGCCTTCAATTTCAGATAGCTTTTCGCAGTTGCTACAAGTTAACGAAATTGCTTTATTCGTTCTGTTAGCCGTCATTATTGAGTTTTCTGATTTCAAAAATAAGTCCCTAGGAATGTGCTCTACATCACAATTTTACACCTAAATTAACAATAGTCCAAAGATATTCGTTGTCAATATATTAGCAATAAGTCTAGTAGTTTTTGCTAAAGCGTCATTTTATGTCTTTTAATAAAACTAATACTGTTGATAAAACTTATCTAGGGAGATAGAAATGCCACTTTCTGTAACGATTCTTGCATGCTGGCGAGTTAACTGCCTAGGCTCACTGACCCCACAAGAGTGGGCAATAATTTTTAAATCATGATGCAAAGAGCGATTATAGTTAGCCACTCTTGCTGATTTATTATGGGGATCTAACCCTTGTTGCAGGTGTTTATTATGAGTGGTGATCCCAGTAGGGCAGGTATCCTTATTACATTGCAATGCTTGTATGCAACCGAGTGCAAACATATTACCCCTTGCTGAAGCGATAAAGTCGGCGCCTGTTGCTAGTGCCCATGCCACCTGAGAAGGCAGTACCATCTTGCCACTGGCAATGACTTTTATCCGTTGCTTTAAGCCTTTCTGTCTAAATAAATTAATCACTATCGGTAAGCTTTCTTTTATGGGCAAACCAACATGATCCATTAAGGCTTGTGGCGCCGCGCCAGTACCACCTTCAGCACTATCTAAGGTGAAAAAGTCAGGTGCATGCTCTATTCCACGGCGGTTAATTTCAGCACATAAATCATTGAGCCATTGCTCGTCACCTAATACCGCTTTAATACCAGTAGGCTTACCGGTTACATTGCGAATGTGGCAAATCATATCAATGATATCGGCGACACTATTAAACTCTGCATGGCCATTTGGGCTAATAGAGTCTTGTCCTACAGGTATACCTCGAATGTCTGCAATTTCTTTGGTAACTTTTACCCCTGGTAAAATACCGCCCTTGCCCGGTTTAGCACCTTGGCTTAATTTTATTTCAAACATTTTTACATTATCGTGGGCTGCTATAGCAGTTAGCTTTTTGTCATCCAGTTTGCCATTTTCATCTCGAACACCGTATTTGGCTGTGCCAATTTGAAACACTAAATCACAATGACCCTTTAAGTGATGTTCACTTAATCCACCTTCTCCAGTATTGAGCCAGCAACCTGCTTGCGCTGCGCCATGGGACAGTGCCGTCACTGCGGGACGTGATAAAGCACCAAAACTCATGGCCGAAATATGACAAATTGTGGATGTTTGGTAGGGGATCTTACATTCAGCGCCAATGGTAAGAATATTGTCTGTATGTTCATCTGAGTCATACTTGGGAAATGCAGCATTCAAAAACATCACAGTTCCAGTCTTGTCATGTGTTTGGGTTGAACCGAATGAAATGGTGCGATCAATATTTTTAGCAGCACGATATATCCAGCTGCGCTCTGCACGGTTAAATGGCAGCTCTTCACGATCTTGAGCAAAGAAATATTGTCTAAAAAACTCACCCTGTTTCTCGAATAAATATCGAAAGCGGCCAATTACGGGGTAGTTATGTCGAATCGCCTGTTTTGTTTGTACTTTATCGACGATATACATATAAATAACCGCGATAACACCGAAAGCAATACAGGCTAAAAATAACCCAGTAAATATCTCTAATCCGACAATAAACCAATGTGGTTGCATTTTTGTTCCTTAAAAATGTTCAATGGATAACCGTGACAAAACTTAGCATCGTTTAAGCTGAATGCTATTCGTAATATTGTTTACTTTTTGACTTAATTGATTATGGATGAAGCTAACCCATTGTTCTAGCCTCATTTTCATCTTCAGATATTCGTGGCTCAGTTTTCTTCGTGAAAATGGTTTACCGATTAAAGCTAAAAGCTTAAGTTTTTAATTATGTTGCCGATAAAATAAGCTAACCTGAAATGTAATTAATCGTTAATTGGAGCTGGTGATGGAGTTATATAATCCGACGCAAATGAATGCTAAATCGAATCGTCAATCACCGCCTGAACAGGCGGCGGACAAATTGAATTCAAAGCCAATAACTGAGACTACTGAAATAAAAAAACCTTCAGTGAGTGAAATAAGCCGCGAGTTGAAAAATAGCAGTATTTTAGCGGCACAAGAAAAGGTCAGTATTGCAGCGGGCGATCAATCGATGGCATTGCTATATCGCGCTGCAATTGATGCGATAAATATTGAGCTTGAACCTACAATGGGTGAAAACGCGATACAAAAAGCAGCAGAAACCGATGTTGATTATTCGCCAGAAGCGACGGCAGAGCGTATAGTCAGTTTTGCGACCAATTTCTTTTCGGTGCACCAGCAGCAGAATAGTCAAATGGAGTTTTCTGAACAATTAGATACTTTTATGGACAAAATTTCTGGTGCTATCGATCAAGGCTTTAAAGAGGCAACCGAGATATTATCGGGTTTGAAAGTACTTGAAGGTGACATTGCAGCAGGGGTCGAACAAACCTATAGTTTAATTCAGGCAGGGCTTGAAACCTTTAAACAAAATACAGCACCGCCGCAAGTTGAATGAATACAATCGATTTCTTCATCTAAGATTCAAGGAATAGCTTATGTGGACAACGGGTACCGTCATTGAACGTATTGAATGGAATGAGAAGTTATTCTCGCTACGCATCAAAGCAGATGTAGAACCATTTATTGCAGGACAGTTTATCAAGCTGAGTCAAATTCGTGATGAGAAACGTATTGCGCGTGCCTATTCAGTGGTCAACCCACCAGGGAAAGACTATATCGAAGTGTTGGCTGTTGCTGTAGAAGACGGACAGCTTTCCCCAGATCTTCAAGCACTGAGTATTGGTGACACAATTGAAGTGAGCACCAAGGCGGCTGGCTTTATGACTTTAGATGAAATTCCCACCGGCGCCTTACAAGGGCCGCATCTATGGTTTTTAGCGACAGGTACAGCTGTTGGGCCATTTATTTCTATGATGGAAACAGCAGAACCTTGGCAGCGATTTGATAAAGTGGTGCTAGTGTATGGTGTTCGCTTGATTGAAGACTTAGCCTATTTACCACAGTTAGAAGCATTAAAAGCTAAATACCCAACCCAATTCATATTTATTCCGTTAGTCACCCGCGAAGCATATAGCGGTGGTTTGTCATGTCGAATTCCTGATGGATTACAAAGCGGTATTCTTGAACAGACAGCTGGAGTTGCGCTTAATCAAGATAATTCTCAGGTGATGATTTGTGGCAATCCTGGAATGATTACCGATGCGCAAACAGCATTAATTGAAAAAGGTTTAGTGAAGAACTTACGTCGAGCCCCTGGCCAAATCACCGTTGAGAAATATTGGTAACCTGCCTTGAGCAAGCTGTATGAAATCTAATTTATGCAGCTCTTGGGATATGATTTATTGCTTATAAATACATAAATCCCCTTGGTATTCAAAGATGGATTCATAAACAACACTTGCTCCTTTAGCAGCGATCTATTATCCTTTCGCAACTGATAATTATTATCATTTCCATAAGCAATCACTCACTATTTTGTTACATATATATTTGTGACAAGGTGAAGTGAGTTATGCAACGCCAAGGAGAATTTGGAATGAAGTCGTTTAAAAGTCTAGCATTGTTAGGTTTAGCTACTGTGTCATCAATGGGATCAATGACTGCTACAGCAGCTGAAGATCTTACTGTTTATTCATACCGACAAGCTTTTCTTGTTGAGCCGATTTTAGAAAAATTCACCCAGGATACAGGCATTAACGTCAATGTCGTATTCGCTAAAGATGGTATTGCAGAGCGTATTGCTCGTGAAGGTCGTCTTTCTCCTGCTGACGTTGTACTCACCTCTGATTTTTCGCGCCTTATGGAATTGGTCGAAAAAGACTTAGTTGTTGATGTTAACAGTGACACGCTTAACAATAATATTCCTGAGCAATATCGCTCACCAGAAAATGACTGGTATGCGCTGACTATGCGTGTTCGTAATGTTTATTCTTCTAAAGACCGTGTCGGTAAGCTTGATCTAAGTTATGAAGATTTAGCCTCTGAAGAGTACAGAGGAAAAATTTGTACGCGTAGCTTCAAACACCCTTATAACATCGCATTAGTTGCATCAATGATCGCTCATCACGGCGAAGCTGAAACTAAAACTTGGCTTGAAGGTGTTAAAGCCAATTTAGCGCGTAAGCCACAAGGAAATGACCGAGCACAAGTTAAAGCGGTGAAAGAAGGTTTATGTGATATTGCTATCGGTAACAGCTACTACTTCGGTAAAATGATGTCAGATCCTAAGCAAAAGAGCTGGGCTGAAGCGGTATATATCAATTTCCCAAATCAGCAAAACCGTGGTTCTCACATCAATGTTTCAGGTATGGCACTCGCTAAGTTTGCACCAAACAAAGATAATGCGATAAAATTAATGGAGTTTTTATCGTCTGATGTAGCTCAAAAATCTTACGCAGAAGTGAATATGGAGTATCCGGTTAAAGCGGATGTGAAGCCTTCTGACATGGTAGCCTCTTGGGGTGACTTCAAAGCTGATAGTCTTCCAATCTTTAAGCTAGCAGAAAACCATCAAGCAGCAGTGAAGCTACTTGATGAAGTAAAATTTGATCTGTAAGGATGCTTTATTACGCCGCATGATAATCATGCGGCACTGACTGGAAAGTATTTATGATCTTAGGCTTAACCAGAAGCTGGTCGCTCGCTGGTTATGCGATTGCGGTAATATTAATATTGCCGCTTTTTGCACTTTTAGTACAAGCAACATTCCCTGACGAAGCTGTTTTTAGTCATTTAATTGATACCGTACTTCCAACCTATATCAGTAACAGCCTGTTGCTCATGTTGCAGGTTTGTCTCGGTTCTTTAGTCATTGCTGTTCCTGCTGCTTGGTTAGTGGCGAGGTGTGACTTTCCTGCTCGTCGATATTTTCAATGGGCATTATTACTGCCCCTAGCAATGCCCGCTTATATTGTTGCGTATGTTTATACCGACATGCTTGACTATGCAGGCCCCGTGCAGCGCATGTTAAGGCAAGTGTTTGGCTGGACCTCCCCCCAAGATTACTATTTCCCTGATATTCGTACTTTAACTGGTGCAGCTATCATGCTGTCATTGGTGTTATTCCCGTATATCTATTTGCTGGCTCGCACCGCTTTTATGGAGCAATCTTCAAGCTTATTGCACGCCTCACGTATTATGGGCTGTAGTCCTTGGCAAAGTTTCTGGCGATTAGGTTTACCGATGGCAAGACCTGCGCTAGCCGTTGGCATGGCATTAGTTGCTATGGAAACGGCTGCTGATTTTGCCACTGTAAGCTACTTTGCTGTGCCAACACTTACCACAGCTGTATACGATACTTGGCTAGGATATGGCAGCCTTTCAGCGGCAGCAAAATTATCAGCAATCATGCTATTGGTCATATTCGCTATGGTGGGTTTTGAGCGTTTTGCCCGTCGTAAACAAGAGTTATTCCAAAAACAATCAAGGTTAACTGAGTCTGATCGCTATCACCTTAAAGGCGTTAAAGCTTGGGTGTCTTTTGGCTATTGCAGTTTACTTATTGTGTTGGCTTTTTTACTGCCATTTATGGTGCTTGCGGGTTATGCCATCGACTATTTCGATGAAAGCTGGAACAGTCGTTTTTGGCAATACAGTTTTAATAGCTTATACATTGCCGCTGTTGTGAGCTTTATCTGCGTTGTTTTAGCCTTACTGATGATGTTTATTAGGCGAGTGAGCCCGCGTAAAAGTGACATTTTACCTTCTCGGTTAAGCAGCACAGGTTACGCGATCCCTGGCACCGTATTAGCTATCGGTGTGTTAGTGCCATTAACCTATCTTGATTTCGCGATTAATGATATTTATGACTATTTTGATGCCCGTGGACCAGGCCTGCTATTTACCGGCAGTGTGTTTGCGTTGATTTTTGCTTTCTGTGTTCGCTTTGTGGCGATTTCAATCGGGAGTATTGAAAACAGCTATAAACGCATATCGCCTTCATTAGATATGGCCAGTATTACCATGGGGCAAAAGCCACGACAGTTATTATGGCGCGTGCACTTACCTCTACTGCGTAAAGGTATATTTGCTGGCGCGTTACTGGTCTTTATCGAAAGCATGAAAGAACTTCCTGCGGCATTATTACTACGTCCTATTGGATTTGAAAACCTTGCGACCCATGTTTTTCAATTCGTTTCAGATGAGCAACTCGAACATGGTGCTTTAGCTGCTATTGTGATTGTAATTGTTGGGCTTATCCCGTTGATTTACCTAAACCGTTCATTGGAGCAAGAGAGCTGATATGTCCACATTGACCATTCAAAATGTAAAAAGTGACTACCAAGGACAGGTTATTCTCAAAGGATTAAATCTGACTTTAGAACAAGGTGAAATCGTGGCTCTTTTAGGCCCAAGTGGTTGCGGTAAAACGACATTGCTTCGCGCGATTGCCGGACTGCAAGCCATTAGTGAAGGCAGTATTGCTATCAATGGTCAGTCGCTAAGTGCTGAAGGTGTGTTTGTCCCGAGTGAAAATCGCGGCATTGGAATGATATTTCAAGACTATGCGTTATTCCCCCACTTAACCGTGAGCGACAATATTCTTTTTGGAGTAAAAGACTTAACTGTAAAAGAACGCAGTGAACGCCTAGAAGATATGTTGCAACTGGTTAAACTTGAAGGGTTAGGTCAGCGATACCCTCATGAATTATCGGGTGGCCAGCAACAACGAGTGTCGATTGCCCGCGCGCTGGCTTATCAGCCAGAACTGCTATTACTCGATGAGCCTTTTTCAAATATTGATTCGCAAGTACGTAGCGAAATGATGTTAGAAATTAGGCAAATCCTTAAACAGCGTAACGTTAGCGCAGTATTTGTTACTCACAGTAAAGATGAAGCATTTGTATTTGCTGATAAGTTAGCTTTATTTAAAGAAGGCGGCATTGTTCAGCATGGGTTAGCTGAAGAGCTATATGCTGAACCTATTGAGCGTTATGTGGCTGAGTTTTTAGGCGAGGGCAACTATTTAACTGTTACGGTTAAAAGCCCAACACAGGTCTCTTCGGTTTTAGGGTTAATTGAGAGTACTAAAACGTTAAATCTGGCGCTTAATAGCCAAGGTGAATTACTACTACGACCGCAACAAATTGATTTACAACCAGCATCTCAAGGGCATGGTGAAATTGTCGAAAGGCGTTTTCTGGGTACAATTTGTCATTATTGGGTTAAAGTAGGGTTACAAACGCTCGAAGTGAGAAGTCAATTAACTGCATTGAAGCTTGGTCAGAAAGTGAATTTATCCATATCGGCACACCCTTTAGTGATATTTTAGTGACCTAAGTCTAAATTGGTTAATTATCGTATAGAGCATAAGGAATAAATTGCTCAACTACCTTACAATATTAGCATCTTATTATTGTCAAAGGTGGTTGATTCCAACATGGAAACACAGAATATGCCTCGCGAACAGTTAGGAGTTTGTGCTGAAGGAAATTTGCATAGCGTCTACTTGATGTTTAATGCAAATGACGGCGTTGAAGCTCAACTGCGTCCTTGTTTAGCCAATGTAGCCCAATATATTTACGAGTTATCAGATCAATATGCAGACAGTGCCTTTAATGGTTTTGTCGCTATTGGTGCTAACTATTGGGACACTATTTATGGTGAACAGCGTCCAGCTCAATTGCGTCCATTCCCAGCGATGCAAGAGGGAAATCGTGATGCTCCTGCCATTGAGTACGATTTATTCATGCATATCCGCTGTGATCGTTATGATATTTTGCATTTAGTTGCCAATGAAATTAGCCAAATGTTTGAAGGTTTGGTTGAGCTAATTGAAGAAGAACGTGGTTTCCGTTTCATGGATAGCCGTGATTTAACAGGCTTTGTTGACGGCACTGAAAACCCGAAAGGGCGTAGTCGCCAAGAAGTTGCGCTAGTCGCTGATGAAGATAATCAATTTAAAGGCGGCAGTTATGTGCATGTGCAAAAATATGCTCATAATTTAAGTAAGTGGAATCGCCTACCACAGAAGAAACAAGAAGATATTATCGGCCGAACAAAGCAAGATGATATTGAATATGCTTCTGAAGATAAGCCATTAACCAGCCATATTAAACGCGTTAACTTAAAAGACGCTGATGGTAAGTCAATGGAAATCCTACGTCAAAGCATGCCGTTTGGCTCATTAAGAGAGCAAGGGTTAATGTTTATCTCGACCTGTAGCAAGCCAACTCATTTTGAAGAAATGCTTCGTAGTATGGTGCACGGTGATGGCCATGGTAACCATGATCATTTAATGCAATTCACTAAAGCATTGACGGGCTCATCTTTTTTCGCCCCTTCATTAGATTTCTTAGCTCAGTTTGCTAATGACTAACCTGCTTAGTTGTTAACTAATAGACACAAAAAAAGCAATGCGATGGCATTGCTTTTTTATTGGCTAACTTCCTGTCTTACATCGGTTAGTTCGCCGATATCGTTTAATTACTCGCTGTAATTAAACAGTGACTTAACCGTTTCCAGTGTATCGTCAATAGTCTTGATGCTAGCTGGACAAATGAAAATGGTGTCATCTCCAGCAATCGTTCCTAAAATCCCCTCAGGCTTACCTATTGAGTCCAATAAGCGAGCGATCAACTGTGCAGCGCCAGGGCTGGTGCGAACCACAATCATTGCTTGGTTATGGTCAACGTCGAGGACGAGGTTTTTTACTGGGCTACCTGCGGTAGGAACACCTAATTCTGCAGGTAAACAGTACACCATTTCTTGTTTAGCATTTCGAGTACGTACGGCCCCGAATTTGCTCAGCATACGTGAAACTTTTGACTGGTTGATATTGCCAAAACCTTCTGCTTGCAGCGCGTTAACTATCTCACTTTGGCTACCAAAGCGCTCTTCCTTTAGTATCGACTTAAACGTTCTAACGAGTTCATCCTGATTCTTGGTCGCTGGCATATTTTTTTCGTCTTATAGTAATAATTAAAATGAATACAATATATTCACAAAACGGGTTCATTTTGAATAGATAAACGTCACAAGTCAAGAAATAAGCTAAATCGGTGAATAAAAATTCACTTTATAGTGTAAATGGCTAAATCAGTGATTATTTATATACATATCATAGAATAAGTAATTCACCTTACTCCACTAACGGATAATTGAAATTGTCTCGCTGATGCAGTAATGTGACGCCACAAGAAATATGATCTATGTCACAAACTGCGAATCATACATTTAGAAGTCATACACTAGAACGTTATTGGAGATAATTATGAAAGTAGCTGTACTTGGTGCTGCTGGCGGTATTGGCCAGGCCCTAGCTTTACTATTAAAAACTCAACTTCCTGCAGGCTCAAAGTTGTCTCTTTATGACATTGCTCCTGTTACTCCAGGTGTTGCTGTCGATTTAAGCCACATCCCAACAGACGTTGAAGTAACTGGTTTTGCTGGCGAAGATCCAACGCCTGCATTAGTTGGCGCTGATGTTGTGTTAATCTCTGCTGGTGTTGCACGTAAGCCAGGTATGGATCGTTCAGATCTTTTCAACATCAACGCGGGTATCGTTCGTAACTTGATTGAAAAAGTGGCTGCGACTTGCCCTAAAGCATTAATCGGTGTGATCACTAACCCAGTAAACACTACGGTTGCAATTGCTGCTGAAGTACTTAAAAAAGCAGGTGTTTACGATAAGAATCGTTTATTCGGTGTTACTACACTGGATGTTATCCGTTCTGAAACTTTCATTGCTGACCTTAAAGGTCTAAACGTTGCTGATGTAAACATTAACGTCATTGGCGGCCACAGTGGCGTGACTATTCTTCCACTTCTTTCACAGGTTGAAGGCGTAAGCTTTACTGATGAAGAAGTTGCAGCACTTACTACACGTATCCAGAATGCGGGTACTGAAGTTGTTGAAGCTAAAGCGGGTGGCGGTAGTGCGACACTTTCAATGGGTCAAGCGGCATGTCGTTTCGGTCTATCATTAGTACGTGGTCTTCAAGGTGAAGCAAACGTTGTTGAGTGTGCATACGTAGATGGCGGCAGTGAACATGCTGAATTCTTCGCACAGCCTGTAGTACTAGGCAAAAACGGCGTTGAAAAAGTTCTTCCATACGGCGAAGTTAGCGCGTTTGAAGCCAATGCACGTGATGCAATGCTTGATACACTAAAAGGCGATATCAACCTAGGTGTTGAATTCGTTAAATAAGCATTTCGATTATTGACTAAAAAAGCGAAGCGTAATGCTTCGCTTTTTTGTGCCTGTTTGATGATTGAATTCTTAGTAAAAGTACCATCATGCTCTTGGCGTCACAGAGTTCTATCAAGGTATTGTTTACCAAGATACCGTTTATCAAGCTACTGTTTATCAAGCTACTGTTTATCAAGCTACCGTTTATCAAGCTACTGTTTATCAAGCTACTGTTTATCAAGCTACTGTTTATCAAGCTACTGTATATCAAGCTACTGTTTATCAAGGTATTGTTTACCAAGGTACCGTTTATCAAAGTATTGTTTACCAAGGTATTGTTTTACCTTGCCAGTCTAGAAATTCCGCTTCACGATTAAATGATAACCCTTGATGAATCGTCAGTAATTGCTGTGCGACAAATTCAGTTGTGAACAGTTTTCCTTCGGGTACGTTGTGTTGAAATGGTTTTGACAAATCAGTGTCTGTGGTACCAGGATGAAACGCGATCAGTTTGACGTTTTTAGCTCTGCGGCCATATTCAATTGCAGTGGTTTTGATTAGCATATTTAATGCCGCTTTCGATGCTCGATAGCTATACCAGCCGCCTAAATGATTATCACTGATACTGCCCACTCTGGCGCTTAATACCGTTATGATGCAAGGCTGTTTGCCTTTAAGCAATGTAGTCAGTTGTTGCAGCCACATCATCGGCACTATGGTGTTTGAATGGAATAGTGCCTGCATCGATTCTGGATTAATCTCTTCTAAGCGCTTTTCTGGCGCAAGTAATGGGCTCGATGTTGTGTCTTTTGAACTTGTCAGGGATTGAACCTCAGCAGTAGAGCTGCCGTTGGCTTGCTTATCAACTTGATTGTGTAACCTACCATTACAGATAAACACGTTAACGATATGACCTTTGATTGGGGCTAAGGAATCGCAAATTTTTGCTATGCTTTCAGCTGTATAATCTGAAACCATATGCTGCAGATTAACCTTATTCTTAATCGCATCAGTCACAGTAGCTTGGTATTGTGTACTTTGACTGACAGTAATGATTTGTTCGATGTCATTATTTGCAATTAATTGATCAACAATGGCTCTTGCAATACCTGATGATGCGCCAATGATGATTGCTGATTGAGTACTGTTGAGCATTGACACCACCTAGGTTGCTTTATTAATCGATTGAGTCTGCTTACTCGATGTATTCAAGTTACTCGATGTATTCAAGTTACTCGATGGATTCAAGTAACTTGATTGATTTAAGTAACTTGATTGATTCATTTTAGGTTGCAGCTACCTGTTTCACAGCGCTGTTGACCTGTTAATAAGTAAGAAATTTTATAGCGATTTTTAGCAAAACCTCGATAAGCGATATCTGCAAAAGGCTTGACACAAGGCAACCTGAGTAACTGAATCCATTTGTGCTTGCCGGTTAATGCCCACGCTTTAGCTGTCACATCTAAGCCTGTAAGGATTTCACCCGTGTTGGTTTCAGCATGTAATATCTTATTAGCCACACTTAAATCAATATGAGGATACTTTTGCTCAAAACCCTGCTGATTTAGATCCGCCAGTTCAATTTTATGCAAGCGGTCATACTTTCTAAGTTGCTCCATTTCATTACTGCACAATGGGCACGCGCTATCGTAAAAAATCCTTAATTCCATTGTGAGACCTCTTTCAGATTTATTAATAGTCATTATGGGTACGCTCAATGTCACACAAT
This sequence comes from Shewanella sp. 10N.7, assembly GCF_020806285.1. NCBI lineage: Bacteria > Pseudomonadati > Pseudomonadota > Gammaproteobacteria > Alteromonadales > Shewanellaceae > Shewanella > Shewanella sp. 10N.7. Next base: position 118,868 of record NZ_JAJGZS010000009.1, on the reverse strand, counting down.
AGATCTCTTATGAGTATCAGCGCACCTTTAATACCAAGGTATTGAGTGTTACTATCGAGTTAATTGCTCACTTTTTGATGGAACAAAATATGAAGAAACTCAACCAGTTTGCTTCTTTTTTACTCATAACCTCCACGACGTTCTCCTGTCTTTTTACTTTTTCCGCCGCCGCTGCAAGCAGCGATGAAGCCACTAGTGTTTCTAGCATTCCAAGACCTGTCAAAGTGGAACAAGTCGATATCGGCACAGAATACCGTGAGCGCTTTTTACCAGGAGAAGTTAAAGCATCTGAAAAAGCGGCTTTATCTTTTCGTGTGTCAGGTGAAATAGCCCAAATATTGGTGAGACCCGGTGATCCTGTCAAAGCGGGTGATATTTTGGCGACACTGGATAGTGATATATATCAGCAGCAATTAGCCGTCGCCCAAGCGCAGTTTGAATTGGCTAAAGTACTTTTTGAGCGTAATGAGTCCTTGGTTGAGCAAGGTGTTGTATCTCGTAATGATTATGACCAAGCAAAGAGTGATTACACTATTGCCCAAGCAGCGTTGGATAAAGCTAAAGCTGACGTGACGTACACTAATTTAATCGCACCCTATCAAGGGGTGATTTCTAAGCGGATGAAGCGTGAGTTTGAGTTTGTGCAAATGCAAGAAGAGGTGATGGGGATCCGCACTGAGTCCGCAGCAGATATTAGCTTTCAGTTACCCGAACAGTTTATTGGATTTTTACAAAAATCAGATAAGAGCTTACAAGATATCAATAATATCGAAGTGAAATTTGATAGTCGCGATCACTGGTATGCGGCAAAACTCAAAGAGCTAAACACGGTTGCGGATCCAACGACCAGCAGTTACACCATCATTCTTACTTTACCTATGCCAGATGAACTTAATGTACTTCCCGGGATGTCAGCGCAGGTGAAAGTTAAACTGCCCGCGAGAACGGCCGATGCTCACCCCAAAATTCCTGTTGGTGCAATGGTTAAACAAAACCAAGATACTTTCGTATTTGTTTGGTTACCAGAAGAGAAGCGGATTAAAAAAGTGGCTGTGACAATACAAGGCACTCGATTAATGACAGGTTTAAATGATGGTGATTGGTTAGTGGTTGCTGGAGCAAGCGAGCTCAAGGATGGTCAGTCTGCGGTTAAATGGATTAAAGAGCGAGGATTATAAGATGAAGACACTTTTTCCTCATAAGATACTTTCTACTCATAAGAAATTTTCTACTCATAAACTGGTGAGTCATAAAGTGAGAAATACCTTAGCGGTATTAGTAAGCCTTATTGCTATAACAGCATGTACGCCGAAAGTGACCATAGAGCCAACTGAAACTTTAGTAAAAACTTACACTTTACCCCGTGCTAATAATGAAGTGATCAGGGAGTTTAATGGCGTTGCAAGAGCGCAGGATTTAACTAACCTGTCATTTCGAGTCGAAGGACGAATTGAGCGAATTCCTGCAACCAAAGGCAAAGTGGTTGAAAAAGGCGAGCTGCTTGCAGTGCTAGAAAAACGTGATTTTACAATCGCATTGAGTGACCGACAAGCTCGAAAAGAAGTCAGCTATAAGCAAGCCCAGCGAGGCAAACAGCTGGTTGATAGTAAGCTGATGGCACAATCTGAGTATGATCAAATGAATGCACAGTATTTGGTGGCTAAAGCGGAAGAGAAACAAGCTGAACTCTATTTGCAGTATACCGAACTTAGAGCACCATTTTCAGGCATTGTCAGTGATGTATTTTTGGAATCTTTTGAAAATGTTCAACCGGGAGTGTCGGTATTGAGCATGCAAAAGGTTGAGCGAATCGAAGTCGATGTGCAAATCCCTGACGTACTGATTGCAGTGTCTAAAAAGGAAGAGGACAGAAAGCAGCAGGCACGACTTAAAGTGAGCTTTGAAGCGTTTCCTAATACGACATTTGAAGGGCGTTTACTTGAAGTTAATACCGAAAAAGACCCACTAACATCAACTTACATTGCCACCATAGCGGTCGATTTAGACCCTAAGTACAAAGTACTGGAAGGTATGCCTGCCAAAGTGGAAGTCAACTTAAGTGATATGACATACACCTATAATCGAGAGTATCTAGTGCCTATTGAAGCCGTGGTCATGCAAGACGGTAGCGATATCAATACCCAAGCAAGTGGTGTCTGGCTTTATAACCCAAGTGATAAATCAATTGAATATCGCTCAGTGACGCTAGGGGTGATTGTCGGAAATGATATTGAAGTCACCAGTGGCCTTGAAGATGGATTGACGATTATTACGACTGGCGCCGCAAGGTTAGTGAAAGGTCAGCGTGTAAAGCTGATAGAAGGAGCCTAAATGATGGGAATATTAATGGGCTCTTATGGCCACAATAGTGACTTACTAACAGCGAAAACAAAGGAATGTGTCTTATGAATATTGCAGGTTACTTTGTTAAAAATACCGTTATCAGTTGGATGTTTACCTTAATCTTATTGATTGGCGGTTTAATGGCATTCACCGGTCTTGGTCAGTTAGAAGATCCACCATTTACGATTAAAGATGCCGTTGTGGTAACGCTGTATCCGGGGGCGACTTCAACAGAAGTTGAAGAAGAAGTGACATATCCCATTGAAAAGGCGATTCAAGCTTTGCCATATGTGGATTACATTCGCTCATTAAGTACTTCTGGTATGTCACAAATCACTGTGACCATGAAAAACATCTATGGCCCAGAAGAGCTACCGCAGATATGGGACGAATTACGTCGTAAAGTGAACGACATGTCAGCCAGTTTACCGCCAGGGGTTCAAACACCGATCGTTAATGATGACTTTGGTGATGTATACGGCATCATGTTGATGGTCAGCGGAGCAGACTATAGCTACCGAGATATTCTCGATTATGTTGATTATGTAAAACGTGAGCTTGAGTTAGTCCCTGGTGTGGGTAAAGTTTCCCTTGCAGGTAATCAGCAAGAGCAAGTCTTTGTTGAGATGTCACTGAACAAAGCGGCTAGCTCTAACATTGATCCTTCATTAATCCAAAATTTGCTTAACTCGCAAAATATGGTGTCTGATGCGGGTAATATTAGAGTGTCAGCCGACAACTTAAAAATCCGCACCAGTGGCGGATTTAAGTCAGTCAGCGAGCTTGAAGAATTAATTATTCCTGGCACCCAAGGCAACAAGCTTATCTATTTGAAAGATGTCGCAACGGTTTCGCGTGGCTTTCAAAACATTCCAACCAATCTACTTAAATTTAATCAACACGATGCCATTAATATCGGTATTTCATTTTCAACAGGGGTGAATGTAGTTGAAGTTGGTAAAGCGATTGATGCCAAACTGGCGAGCATTGAAAGTGTCCGCCCAGCTGGGATGGTCATTGAAACCATGTACAACCAACCAAACGAAGTGGACGCTTCAGTAGGCAGCTTTGTGTGGAATCTGATTGCCGCAGTGGTGATTGTGGTCGGGGTGTTACTGGTATTTATGGGCTTCAAGTCCGGTATCTTAATTGGGTTAATCTTATTTTTAACCTGCCTAGGTACCTTTATGTTGATGCTACAAGCCGAAATTGAGCTGCAGCGGATCTCATTAGGTGCGCTTATTATTGCACTGGGGATGCTGGTGGATAATGCCATTGTGATTGTCGAGGGGATCCTCATTGGCAGGCAACGAGGGCAAACAACACTAGAAGCAGCTCAAGCTATTGTAAAGCAAACCATGTGGCCACTGTTAGGCGCAACAGTGATTGCGATTACCGCATTCGCCCCTATTGGCTTATCGCCTGACTCGACAGGTGAATTTGCCGGTTCGCTATTCTGGGTATTGTTGTTCTCGTTATTCTTATCTTGGATTACCGCAATTACGATTACGCCTTTCTTTGCGCAGCTATTTTTTGGCGCAGAGGGTGAGAAAGTAGAAGGTGAGTTAAAAGATCCTTATGGCGGCGCATTTTTTGTGTTTTATAAAATGCTCCTCGATCTATGTATGCGTTTTCGCTGGGTCAGTGTTATTTCAGTAGTGATTGCGTTTTGTATCTCTATCTATGGTTTTGCATACGTTAAACAATCCTTCTTTCCACCTTCAACGACTCCGATATTCTTAGTTGATGTTTGGATGCCTGAAGGCACGGATATACGTGAAACCCAAACGGTTGTCGAAGGCATGGAGAGCATCGCGGTTGAGCTTGATAATGTGGAATTTGTCGCCTCGACCATAGGTAAAGGTTTCCCGCGCTTTTTGCTGACGTACTCACCTGAAAAGAATTACGCATCTTATGCGCAAATTTCTATTCGTACGACTGACTTTGAAACCTTAACCGATGTAATGGTTAAGTTCAGGAAGGATGTTGAAACGGATTACCCTCAAGCGCAGCTTAAATTTAAGCGTCTTGAAATTGGTCCATCAACGGATGCGAAAATAGAAGCGCGCATTAGTGGCGCCGACCCAGATGTATTGCGTAGTATTGCCGCACAAGTGATGGAAATCTTTAATGCCACCCCCGCCACAGTCAATGTACGTCATGACTGGCGTGAGCGAGTGAAATACATTGCACCACGCTTTAACGAAACCCAAGCGCGTCGTTTAGGTATTGTAAAAAGTGAAGTTGATGAGGCATTGAAGTTCTCGTTTACTGGCATGCAAATTGGTGTTTATCGAGAAGGAACAACACTGCTGCCTATTATCGGTAGGCTACCAGAAGATGAACGTATTGATATCGAGTCAATGGAAAGCATCCGCATCTGGAGCCCAGCACGGAGCGCATTTGTACCACTGCAGCAAGTCGTCGATGGTTTTGAAGTGAAGTTTGAAGATCCGATTATTCAACGCCGGGATCGTAAGCGTACCTTAACGGTATTTGCAGATACTGACTTTGAGTATGACATTTTACCTGCAGAGCTATTTAAAACCATTAAGCCGAAAGTTGAAGCATTGGAGCTGCCTGTGGGTTATGAGCTGCAATGGGGCGGTGAGTATGAATCTTCAAGTGATGCGCAGGAGTCATTATTTGCGACGCTGCCATTAGGGTTCTTGTTCATGTTCTTAATTACGGTGTTCCTATTTAACTCTGTTAGAAAGCCGTTAGTTATCTGGGCTTGTGTACCGCTTGCGATTATTGGTATTACCTCAGGTTTATTGATTTTAGATAAACCATTTAGCTTTATGGCGCTGTTAGGGATGCTGAGTTTATCGGGCATGCTACTTAAAAATGGCATTGTATTACTGGATCAAATCAATACCGATATTAATAATGGGATCGAAACTTTTGAGGCAGTTTTTAACTCAACAGTGAGCCGTGTAAGGCCAGTATGTATGGCGGCAATTACGACTATTTTAGGGGTGTTACCGCTATTAACCGATGCCTTCTTTGAGTCGTTGGCTGCCGTGGTAATGTTCGGTTTAGGTGTGGCAACCATACTGACATTGATCATTGTGCCAGTGTTCTATCTGATCATATTTAAAGTTAAGTATAGAAACTACAAAGAGTTTTAGTTAGCAAAACTAGCGATTTATCGCTATAACTATTAGGGGCTGTTGATCTTTCAAGGTTGTTTTTGCAGCGAGTTGTTGGCCATTTATATAAGGCAGAGACTTTGTGGTGTAGTTATTCTACATAAAAAGTCGATAACGCAGTAAAAATGACCAACAAACGCTGCCCGAAGGGTTCGACTAAAAGCGTTTTACTCTTTGTTGGATTTATCTTTGTGAATAAAAGGTGCTTAGATAACTAGGCATCAATTCATCCGCCTCGATTAAAACGCTTTTATTTCGAACAAAACTTAACCAGAAAAGTTCAGCAGGCCCTAGTCAACTTTAGAAAGTTGGCTCTTTTTTATGTGATCTAACTTGCTCATTCTCACGTATCACGTTTATGTATTTACAAGAGGCTCACTATGTCTATTAGCCAAGCAATGATTAAAGTAACAAATCTTCGTTTACGTACCTTTATTGGTTTTAACCCAGACGAACGTGAAAAACAGCAAGATGTTGTGATCAATATTGAGATCCAATATCCAGCCGACAAGTCATTTGAAACCGACGATGTTGCTGATGCACTAAACTATAAAGTTATCACTAAAAAAGTTATTCAACATGTTGAAGAAGGGCGTTTCTTATTGCTCGAAAAGCTAGTAGCAGATGTACTGGCTATTTGTAGTGAACACCCATCTATTACCATGTCACGAGTAACGATTGATAAACCTCATGCTTTACGTTTTGCCGACTCTGTTTCACTGTCTTTAGAGCAGCGCAAATAAGCGATCGCCTAGCAAGCTTTCACGTAACGGTGTGGTTTTTATTTGGCACGGGTTGTCATAAGGAAAACACATGATTTCAGAAGAAGCACGCAAAGTGCAGCAAGTATTAATTGAGCGAGGTCTTGAAACGCCATTAGTTGAAAATGACATGACTAATGAGCAAAAAATTGAACGTATCCAAGGCTTAATGACTGAAGTTGTTTCAACTCTCGGGTTGGACTTAACTGATGACAGCTTATGCGAAACGCCGCATCGGATTGCAAAAATGTACGTTAATGAGATTTTCTCAGGGCTTGATTATCATCAATTTCCTAAAGTGACCCAAATAGACAACAAGATGGGCGTTGAGGAAATGGTTAAGGTCAGTGATATCAGCGTCGTGAGTACTTGTGAGCACCACTTTATCACCATCGATGGTGTAGCTGATGTCGCATATTTGCCGAAAAAGAAAATTATCGGCTTATCTAAAATCAATCGACTGGTGCGATTTTTTGCCCAACGTCCTCAAGTACAAGAGCGACTGACACAGCAAGTGCTGGTAGCGCTACAAACCTTACTTGAAACCGATGATGTAGCGATAAGCATTAATGCTACCCATTACTGCGTTAAGTCTCGTGGGATTATGGATACTCAATCCCACACTAAAACGTCAGCTCTGGGTGGATGCTTTAAAAATAATCCAGCTTCACGGGCAGAGTTTTTCTCTAAGGGTTAAATAAGCTAACTTGTCTTTTATAACTTAAGATTGATTCTACAAACTAAGTTTACAAAAGCTACAAAAGCTACAAAAGCTACAAAAGCTACAAAAGCTACAAAAGATAAGTCTATAAAAAGTCATGAATGATGATTAGGCCATTAGTCAGTGCTAATGGCCTTTGTTTTTTTCGAGTTTATTTTTTAATATCCATAAAGCAGATTTGGATTAACACAAGAATAAGAGATCCCAAATGAAACAAACCATACTGATTACCGGTGTCGGCAAACGAATTGGCTATGCATTGGCAAAGCACTTTATTGCCCAAGATATTAATGTGATTGGCACTTTCAGAACTCACTATCCATCAATCGATGAGTTGTTAGAACTAGGGGCTGATTTATATCAGTGCGACTTATGCCAACCCGCAGAAATCGATGACATGCTGACTCGAATTAAGGCGCAGCATCAAGGGTTAGATTGCATTATTCATAACGCATCTGATTGGCATAACGATAAAACCAGTGCTGACATCACCTCTGCCGATATCATGACCAGAATGATGAATATCCATGTCAGTGCCCCTTATCAAATAAATCTTGCCTTAGCAGACATGTTAACCGCCTCAGCAGGCGAAAGTGTCGGTAGCAGTAACATTATCCATATTACAGATTACGTTGCTGAAAAGGGCAGTCAGAAACACATTGCTTATGCGGCCAGTAAAGCGGCGCTGCACAATATGACCTTATCCTTTGCTGCCAAATTAGCCCCAGCAGTAAAAGTGAACTCTATTGCGCCTGCAATGATTTTGTTTAACGAAGGTGATGACGAGGCATATAAAGCCAAAGCATTAGCTAAAGCGATATTGCCAAAAGAGGCGGGTAATAGTGAGATTATCGAGCTCGTGGATTATCTGCTTGCTAGCCAATATGTCACTGGCAGAAGTTATGCGGTAGATGGTGGTAGGCAGTTAAAGTAGCCTTTAAAATACTGCGCTATGTTGTCGATTAATGATGATATCACGATGTTCAGTGAAGATAGGCTAAGCGCAAGGCTTAGCCTATTTATGTCGTCACTAAAACATTATGTCATGACAGCCAAAAGTTAGTCAGAGCATAGACTTTGAGCGTCAGATTGAGCCTTTGTATTTAAACCTGCCGTCTTGTTATCTAGTCGGCCACTTAATCGTGTTAATCCCAGTGCGATCAATACAATCACAGCGCCAACCCAAGGGGTGTGCATTAAGCCTGCGTTAGCCACAATTAATCCGCCGCCCCAAGCGCCTAATGCAATACCGACGTTAAATGCGGCGATGTTTAAACCTGAAGCCACATCAACGGCATCTGGCGTGTATTTTTCTGCTAGCTTGACTACGTATACCTGTAAACCAGGGACATTACCGAAAGCAAATGCGCCCCAAATCAAGATAGTGATTACAGCCGTCACAGGGTTAACAGCGGCAAAGTTAAACATGATCAATACCGTTACCAAACCAGAGAATATGATGGTTAGCGCTTTAATCGGGCCCATTTTATCTGCCATTTTACCGCCCCAAATATTACCGACGGCTACCGAAACACCATAAACCAACATAATCAGTGCTATCGCATCAGGATTAAAACCTGAAACTTGCTCTAAAATTGGCGCGAGAAAAGTAAAAGCGGTGAATGTGCCGCCATAACCCAAAGCGGTAATTGCGTATACCAGCAATAAGCGTGGCTGAGTTAATACTTTAACTTGAGCCGATAACTTAGCCGCTGGTGGCTGTTTTAAGTTATTAGGCACTAATATCGCGCTACCAATTAGGGCGATTAAACCCAGTACAGCGACGACTAAAAAGGTGGCTTGCCAACCGAATTCCTGGCCAATGTAAGTACCTAACGGCACCCCTGTCACCAAGGCTACAGTGAGGCCGGTAAACATAATGGCAATAGCGCTGGCAGCTTTTTCTTTTGGCACTAAACCTGTCGCAATGGTTGAGCCAATCGAAAAGAAAACACCATGGGCTAAGCCAGTCAGTATTCGCGCCAGCATCAAGGTAGTGTAATCAGGCGATTGCCACGCCAAGAAGTTGCCGACTACAAACAATGCCATTACGGCAAGTAACACATGTTTGCGATTCCATTTACCCGTAAGGGCTGTTAGCACAGGAGCGCCAATGGCGACCCCTAATGCATATAAACTAACAAGTAACCCTGCTGATGGCAGAGTGACATTTAAATCGGCAGCCATAGTCGGAATTAAGCCGACGATGACAAATTCAGTGGTACCGATAGCAAAGGCGCTAAGCGTCAATGCAAGGAGTGCTAAAGGCATAATATTGTCTCATTCAAGTAATTAACTTCAGTGCGTGTTTTGTTTCAATGACGCTATTATGCCGACAAGCTTATTTGCTAAAAATAGTGCTTTTTACAAATTACTTTTGTCATTAATAGTTATAATGAAGGGGGAATGACATTGAAAGATTAAGGGTATAGACATGCTGACAAGATCCGATGATTTAACCATCTTACTGACCGTGGTAGATACCGGAGGGTTTTCTGCAGCAGCAGAAGCACTGGATATTCAAGTTGCAAGGGTATCGCGTGCTGTGAGTAAAATTGAAAAGCAGTTGGGCGTATCTATTCTTAATCGCACCACCAGACGCGTGAATGTTACTGACGAGGGGCGACGTTTTATTGATTCAATTCGCACAGGGTTGCAGCAGATCCAACAGGCTGAAGATGATCTTATGGCACAAAAAGAAATGCCTCAAGGCCGCTTACGCGTGGATGCCGCTAGCCCATTTGTATTCCATCAACTTGTGCCACTCATAAAGTCATTTAATCAGGCATACCCTAACATTCAATTAGAGCTAAGCTCCAACGAAGGCATTGTCGATTTAATTGAAAAACGCACCGACTTAGCCATTCGAATCGGTCATTTATCAGATTCTTCATTACACGCTAGAGCACTGGGTAAAAGCGCCTTGTACTTAGTGGCAGCACCAGAATATCTCGCTACTCGAGGCATACCGATGCAAACCGCCGATTTAAGCGCACACGACACCATAGGTTTAACAGGCTCAAAAGCACTCAATCAATGGCCGTTAAAAGGATTTGAAGCACTTAACCCGAGTTTTTCATCCAGTAACGGTGAGACGGTGCGTCAGTTAGCGTTAGCAGGTAATGGCATTGCGTGTTTATCAGGCTTTATGGTCAAAAAAGATATTGAAGCTGGGCGATTGATATCGATACTAGAAACACAAAAGCTATCTAATACAGCAAGGGAACAGATTAACGCTGTGTACTATCGTTCCTCCACAGTCGCCAAGCGGATCTCTGCCTTCATCGACTTTATTCAACCTAAGTTGAGTTTGTAGTTGGTTAAGCTAACTTTTGCGCTCAGTCAATATTGGCAATGCCAAATCTTGAGCGTATCCTTCAACTTTTCATTAAGCCAACTTTTCATTAAGCTAACTTTTGATTAAGCCAATTTTTCATTAAGCCTACTGCGCATTACCCCAAATGTGCTGAGAAAATTCTTCTTGTTGGCGTAATGATCACCGGTAAGGGCACATCCCAATACTCTATTGGCAAAAAGCTCACTTGTTGGCAGTCATGGGCATAACCTACAGCCAGAGGTTTATTGTCAGTTACTTGTGCTAGGGTTCGATCGTAAAAGCCGCCGCCCATCCCCATACGGTTACCTTGATCATCAAACGCCACTAATGGAGTCACAATCATATCTAGTTGGTTTACTGTAACCATATGGCGGATATCTAACTTAGGCTCAGCAATATCATAGCGATTGTTAATCATCTGGGTATCCGGGGTGTAGCGCATAAACAGTAAATGGCCCTTAGCAAAAGGGTGCAAGCGCGGTAAATACACCTCAACATCATGTTTCCATAACGCTTCAATTAACTTGCCTGTTGCTAATTCGCCATCAAAACCTAAATACAGTGCGACCCGCTTAGCAGAAATCCGTTGAATTTCGGCTAACAAGTGACGGCTGGCAATTAAAGCCAATTGATTTTGATCCGCCGCTGAAATCCCATTACGTTGCTGCCTGATATGGCGACGTATATTGTCGCGGCTCATATCATTACTATCAAAAATAGGCTCAGATAATGAAGGATCGGTAAAAGAGTCAGTTTCCAACATTATTTGATGAGATACCGCAGGATCAGTTGCAGTGCTGCTAGAGGAAAAATAGGTAATTGAGGTTTGAATTGCAGCTTGAGTTAATGGCTGCTCATCTGAATTAGTCATAAAACGCGTCATGCTCATAGGTAGGAAGTACTCCATCACTTACAAATGAAAGATAAAAAGGCGTTATTAATAAGGAAACCGTTTTCAGGTTATCGCGATAAAGCAAAATTTCAAAGAAGATAATCAACTGTTTAAGCAGCATTTGCTTATATGACGAGAATTAATCAGTTGTAAGATAAAAAAACGCAGATTAGGTTACCCATAATCTGCGTTTTTCAATTGTGTATTACTTAGCAATGATGGGTTATTTTTCCATGTTCATTGATTTTAGTAATACTGGGCTGTCGTATTCAGCAACTAAACATTTCGCTTTTAGCCAGAATTGGCGACGTGTAAGGAAGTAGGCAAATATTACTGATAACATGGCCCATTCAACTAGGTTTTCGGCCATAAATCGAGTGCCAGGATGTAAAAACTCCAATAATTCATACGGATACCTTCCATGATTTTCAATAAAACCGACTCGAGTATTCAATAAATACAGGCCGTAATGCATGGCGCAGAAGGCACCAATACCGGCGATGAACCCAAGTAACTTGGTATACCATCTGTTAGGCAATTTAGCGCCAAACATCATAAAGTAAAAGCCCACTAATATTGATGCTGCCAATAATGCATTGGTTACTTCTAATGGATGGTTAATAACTTCAAGCCCGTTATAGAACAAGCTGAACCCAATATGTGGGACGAGTATGGTTAAACTGAATGCGAGTAACCATGTCTTCCCAGGGCCAATGTTCTTCCAATACCACTTTTTGACGCATTGAAAGCTCAGCCAGAAAAAGCCAAAAAAGAATAAGTAATTACATAAAGCAGGCAGGCCAAATAAGGCAAACTTCATTGTTAGTAATGCAAAATACCATTCAGGAAGCTGTAGTACACTCATGCGGTATGCAGAATCTTGTGCAAAAGTGGGGTACATGGCAGCGAATAAAATGCCTAAAGTAAGGAATAGAAAAGTGAAACTGATCAAGCCGCCAAACATTTTAGGTGCAATACCTTTAACACTTTGTTTTTTAAGCTGGGTCACTAAGGTCTGATAATTGGAGACCACAGCCTCTTTAATATCATTAGAAACCCAGTTTTCTTCCAGTAATCCAATTTTTGTTTTGGTTTCGCTAGCTTCAATGATGTCTTTAATCGCAGGCGTTGCCAGTACCGATTTATCAGTTGATTGACTACCGCCACCTAATTGCTTGGCCACACTCCACACAGCTGGATCGTAAACACCACCGGCATCGTGGGTGTTATTATTGCTCCCAGCAAAGCACATTGTGGTATCAACTTGATCGATATTGGCAGTAAATTGCAAAGTAGGCAGGTTAGCGGTAAAGGCATATATAAAGGTGCAACCATCTAACGCACCTTCTACATTAACTTCGGTGACTTCAGTTAATTGGTGAACGAGTTTTAGGCCGGTTTTCTTAACGTAATCGGTAGTCCATTCATGGTAATCATTGGTGTTATAAGCCCACTTTGTGCTGCGTATTGCATTACCGTCAATGGTGTAACTAAAGTAGAGATAACCACCACCATCACAAGTGCGACAAGTGACCTTGCCACTTCCGCCACATCCGCCACAAGTATTACTACCGCTCCCCCAACAAGCAGAACATGACTCCGTAGTATGAACCGTGCGATTGTTTTCATAACGAGTGACATGATTACGGCCCTTGCCGCCGCAACTTGAACAAGAAGTACTGCCACGACCATGACAACTAGAACAAGTATCTTTACCTGTACCGTCACAGGTATAACAGACTTTACTGCCTACATAAGTCTCAGGGGCTGATTTTAAGCCCCTATCTTTAATCAAAAAATTCTCAGAAATATCAGGGCCGAGGATTTTAAGGAAGCGATCGTTGAACAAGCTATTTTGACCGCTAACATATTGTTTAGCAGTATCATTAGCACAACTATAGGCATTTGATGCCGAGCCAGATTTTATACCTGCTGGGAAATGGCCACCGTGTTCATGTTCGGTCACGCCAATTTCAATTGTCCAACCAAAGGTAAAATTGAGTTCTGGCAGTTTCGATTCTTCGTTACTTAATACAACGGGTACATTAACACCCGTTAAGTCTTTACCGTTATTGCGGATAAACTCTTGGAATTGTTCTAATTTACTCACGTAATACTTCCTATCAATCAATGCGTGAATGGTGCTTTAAACAGTTAAAACGCGTTATAGTTTTATGGTAAATTCCGTTTCATCGGCCTTGAGGTATACCCACTTTCTAACAGCTTGATGGCCACTGGCAGACACTTTTATGTCATAGCCTCCAGGCGGCAGCATCATACCTGCCGCATATTTCGGTTTTATGTTCATTACGGCGATATTGGCACCACTAATATTAGTAGTAATAGTGAGTGGCAATAAGGCTTTAGCTACAGATGCTGAGCTTGGCTGAGAGCTGGTTTCATGCTCTGGCATGATGGCTAAATCAAAGCGGTTAATCGGCTCGCTAATCGCATCAAATCCCCGAGTAATCATTAGGTGTTCATCGATCCGAGCACCAATAGGTTGCACCATAGGCTGAGTCACCAATAACCATTTAAGTGCGAATGAAATACTGGCAGAGTCATTGTTTTCCATTTGCTCAAAAAAGTAATGCATAGCGGAATCTTTCATGGTGTATTGGTTACTACTCACTGTGATTGGTACGATAAAAATCGACAACAATAACACCGCAGAAATTCCGCCTTTAATGTAACCTGCTTTGGTTTTTTGTTTGCCATCGGCGGGTTCAGAATGGGTTTTATTGGCTTGCTTAGCTTGCACCAACTCAACGGCTTTCATCGGCAGTTTTAATACCGTTAATAACACTAATGCTAAGCTAATCGACATGGATATAGGTGGCACTATGGTTGCGCGCAGTGCAGATTTACCCGTTGATTCAAATGCGCCGCCATCAGCAAATTCAGCTTGCTGGGCCTCAAGTACATTAAGGTACTCTGTGGTTTTACGTTGAATATTAGGCTCAATAATACGCTGCTTAAATTCGCGGTTATTCCAATCTGCGAGAGTTGGGCTAACATAAAGCTCTTTCATTTTCCGTTCGATACGTTTTTGAATGTCGCCTTGCTTTTGGAATTGTGACCAACTCAAATTAGGCGGCATATCTAAGCCTTTATTTTTCATGCTTGAGCGCCAGCGTTTATCCGCTTCTTGGCGAACTTTTTTGGCAACGGCATTATCAAAACTGGTGCGATCAGCCATCACCCAAGTGGTGGGTAAAGACAAACCTTTTTGTTTGAGGGTTTTATTCACTTTAAGGCTGGTTAATTCATGATGTCTAAATTCATGAATAGACGAAATTCCTAATGGGTAACCACCTGATTCTTTGACAAAGTCAGGTTCCATTTTCACCATCAACACATTCTTATAGTGGTTAACATCATTGGTATAGACCATACGATGATCTTTAAAGCCTGCATCGCCGCCCGTCGCAGCATCAGCGGCTTGCATCGCGGTAAATAAACCAAACGTCATGATGCCGGTGATAATAGAGTTACCGACATTTTCAGACGTCGAAATCTCTTCGCGGATTAACCAATCATCAGGCGGAATATAAGGAATGCTGTATTTAGCGATTTCTTTGTCGTAGCCCTTTTGTAAGCGTTCATAACAGCTGTTTTTACGGCTGCCTTTTTTCATGTCGCCGCATTTATTGCGACGCTCAAAAAAGTCATACATTTTAGGGGCGATTTTTTGCGCTCTAGATTCAACTCGAGCTTCATAAGCGCTAACGCCTTTTTGATACTTACCCCAACCTTGTTTCACTTGATTTTGAGTATCTAGCCAATACTCATTTGAGCGTTCAGGTGAGCTTGCCAGTGCTTGGTTGTATTCGTTAGAACCTTGAGCATACTCTTTGTAATTATCCCGCAGTGAATGACGAAACTCATCATAGTTTGCGTAGTGCTCGTCAAAGCGAGACAACGCGCGATCGCGGACAAACTTTTCCATGATCATGCGCTTCTTTTGTTTAAGATCATCGACCAGTTTATCGTCAGCGTAAACTAAGCCACCAAACACCGATAAGAAGGTTTTTTCTGTGGCGTTATGGTCAGAGTCAGGGTCGTAATCAATGCCTTCAAACTGGATTGATTTTTCAATCAACGCACTGCGTAATACTTGAGATAAATAAGCTTGTTGACGCTCAGACGGTGACGAGGCATCAATAATAAAATGATCAACCAGCCATTTTTGCCCAAAAAAAACCGTTGGCCATACCAAGACTGCAATCAAGGCGAAGTAGCCAATGGCTCGGCCTACACGTGCGACTCGTTTGCCCTTTAATAGCATATCGGCCAACAACAGGGTGACACCAATACCACTGATGGTTCGGCCAAATAATTCAACCGCGCGTAAATCATCTTCGCTGGAGTTTTTGCCGCCTGCCACATCAGTTAGCGCAGCATTAAATACCGCCTCAGGGAATAAATACAATACCGAGCAAATAAACATCAGCAGCATCCACCAAAAAGGTTTGCCTAATTTGGTGATTTCATTTTCACGGGCTTGCTGGGCAGCGGCCTTTTCGGACGAGCTTTTCTGCTTTTTTTGTACTTTTTCTAATTGCTTTTCTGCCACTTGCATTTTCTGCTGTGTTGGCGTTTTATTGAGCAAGTTGGTTGCAAATGGGCTTTGTTTTTTATCAGTCATTTTGTTGCTTACTTTTTGTTTTTATTATTGTCTTTGTGTGCGCTATTTTGCTTTGCTATCAGGCAAAGTGAGTAAAATGGTTTCACCGGTTTTATGCTCAATTTTCTCGTCAGTAATGGTCGGGAATCCATGCTCAAGCAAGGGAGTTGGCGTGGTATTTTTCACCTGTGCCTTTTTGGCGCCGGTGATGGATTTAAGCCCGTCATTGAGAGAAAGGTAATAGCCTTCAGTCTGATAGCCCAACATTTCCTGAAAACGATCAAAGTCTGCATCTTGAGGCAATGATGCGATATAACGACCGAGGTTACTGAGCGGTTGGTAGCGCTTTGCTGGCACTGAGGCAGTAAATAAACGTTGGCAAATTTTATAAGGCGTCGCATCCACAATTACACCGTCAGGCAGCTTATTCTTGTTGAGTTTAAGCAGCTGTGTTTGATGATAGTCGGTGCCATTGAGTGAATAAGTATAGACTTTCATTCCTAAGCTATGAGCTCGACTTTTTACTGCTAAATGCTGCATATAGCTGCGAATATCCAGATGAATACCAGAATTGCTACCGAGCTTATTTTGCAGTTTTCTTAGGGCTTCGCTGCTGGTGTAGTCTTTGTAACGTGAACGATAGCGCTTAGTGCCGTAACGTCCAGCTAGCTCGATGTCATCTTGGTTATCAAGGTAATAGGCATCATTTTTAACCCCCTTACGTAAATCACTGCGTAGCCTTTCTATACTCGTTGGGTGGCCACCTTGTAAAAAACCAAGGTACACATAAGGGTTAATCCCACGAAGTTTGTATAAAGTGTCTTGATCTGCCGCTGAATAATAATAACCACTGAGGCCAATATATTTACGCAGCATATTGTCTAAATCGACAAGCTCTTGGCCATTGGCATCGGACTTTATTTCTACATTGAGTTTTTGCGAAGGCAGGCGATAAGCGGCAAATATCTTAAATGCTTCAGTGGCCGTAATTGGGCGCTCATTGAGTAAAGCATTCGTGTCTTTATCACGCAGTTTCAGTTCAGAAAAATCTTTGCGAGACATACGCTCAAGCTTGTAGCGCTCGCCAGTGTAGTGCACGGTTGCACGACCAGTTTGACTGTCATGGTGATTAACCCAAGTGCCATCTTTAAGTAGCATGACGTCAATTTCAACACTATTGAAGTTGTCATTTAATGCTGCAGCAATGGCGTTATAGCTACTTTCCGGCTGTCGAAAATCGCCACGGTGGGCTGAGATATCAATAGGACATTGTGCTGTTGATAGCATCTTAATATGGCCATGATTGGTGAGGTATAAATTACGATCGCCAAGCGCCATTTGGGTATCAATAATATCTAGGCCCTGACTAGCTGCATCAAGAGGTAAGTGAGCAAGTGCAGCGGGGACAACATAAGCTGGTTCAACGGGTTCTGGAGTTGATTTACAGCCAGATAAGATAACAAGACCAGTGATAACTATGAGGTTGAAAAAGGTAAAATGTCGGGTACGACCTGTCATAATCCATATTTACAAGTTATTAATATTGTAGGCTTTATACATGATTGTTTTCCCTGAAACAATATCAACCATAGTTTTAACGTGTGTATCTTTGTCAGTTTGCGATACGTAACAATTTTGCAGCCTGATTACACAAGTTTTGATACAGTTTTTGACAAAGTATTGGATAGTTAACTGAGTTGCTTAAGGGGAGGGTAACGTGGCGGGACTTGATTGTTAAGTTGTCGACATTGTACTAATAAGTATTGAGTTAAGTCTTTAGTTAAGTATTGAGTTAAGTGCTGAGAACAGACGCTTAATCGTAAAAGTATATGGCTAAATTTCAGAGTCAACTGCTGAAGATTCAGGCATAAAAAAACCACCCAATAAGGTGGTTTGTTTAATTAGGATGCTCCCCAGAATACCGACCGTCGGTGTAGCCCTTGAACCGTAGGTTCAAGGCGGGAAAATGTTCATCTCCTAAGGTTTCTCGGTACAAGCCGAGCATACGCAATGTCAATGAAAGCATTCACCCTGGGTTTGTAAATATCGGCACAGGGACATAACCTACAAGCGCATATCCCAGGGAGCAAAACCGGTGTGAATCATGTCAAACTCAACTTAAAATTGGCCTAACACAAGTCTAAAAATTGTTTAGTCGTCCTTGCTAGTTCGTTCAATCAGCGAGTTTTCTAACGTCGACTGTAATAACGAAATACGCTCATCCATTTGCGCCATGTACTGCTTATTCTTTTGCTGTTCTTCATGTAACTCGTAACCAATATTCAGCGCGGCCATAATGGCTAATTCTTCGCGGCTTAAATTGTTGGTACGTGCTTTCAGGTTAGTCAGCTGTTGCTCAACACCTTTAGCGATCGAACGCAATGCATCCTCTTGTCCTTTTGGACAAGCGATAGAGTAGGTGCGCCCTAAAAGGGAGATATCTATAGCACTATTACTCATATGTCGCTGAGGATCCTTATTCGTCTAAAATAAAAATTGTAGCAGTTTATCTAACCCCTTGACTGTAACGCTTTAGCATTAAAGCCATTTCTCTTTAAGATTAAGCCGTAAAGCTTATCGCATAACACTAAGTGCTTATTATCTAACACTCAATCAAGAGAATGGAACTAGCCTATTTGCGGACTATATAGCGCATATATTAAAAGTGCAAGGTAACTCGCGTCCTTAACACCTATTTGCTTGATGTATGAGCAGCTTAGGCCGCATATGTAACCTCTTAGTGACAACAGAGGTTAATTGCTAGCAATTTATCGCTATTCAAACTGAATCAACAGATACCGCAACTAGATACAGAATATGTTTATTTCGACCTGATTAAGCATACTAGTTTTGACACCATTCGCTTAGTTTATCGAGTTATATGTGGCAAGGTTTATATTAGCTTTTGATTTAGTTAATTCAGCACCATTAAAAAACTGAAAACAGAACCTAATGATTAACAATCAATTAGCCTGTTATCTAAGCTAATCATCCCAAGGTGCTTTATACTAAAGAGATTCACATCAAAGTTTGTATAAAAACACGTCACCGGTGGCTAAATTACTCAGCAAATTCTTGTGCAGAGTTTGGTGGCAGTTATTAACTCTGCTAGCATTGCAGCAGATTGAATATTTAATGGAACATTACCATGGCAACCCCTCCTTCTTTATGTATTGAAAAACTGAAAAAAGCACTCGATTCAGCTGAAATTGGTCAGCATCCAGTCGAGGTGCATGGCGCCTTAGTCGGGTTAATTTGTGGTGGGGTAGAACAAGCTAATACCGTTTGGCTAAAACCATTACTTGAATTGATGAACGATGGTCAGCCATTAACCAGCGAGTTACAGCAATTAATCACGGAACTGTTTCAAGACACAGCCACCCGTTTGGGCGATGCTGAATATGGGTTTAATCCGTTACTACCTGAAGAAGAAGAGCCACTAAGCACTCGTCTAGAATGCTTAGCTTTATGGGTACAAAGCTACCTTACTGCCATTGCGTTAATTCAGCCTAAACTGAATGGCGCATCATCAGATGTACGTGAAATCATTCAAGACTTAGGTGCGATTGCACAAGTTGAATTTGACGTAAGCGATGACGATGAATCAGAAGCTGCATTCATCGAACTGCATGAGTTTGTCAGAATGGCAGCTGTATTGTGTTATTCAGAGTTCGGCCCAGAAATCCCATTAGATGACAGCGAGCCAGCAGCGCCACTGCACTAATAATTTAAGCTTCACTAAGTACGAAACAGTAAATTAGTCAGCGAAAACACGCGCACAGATAATAAGTCTTGTGCGCAAGCGTCAATCTAATTAATAAAAAGAACACGCTTTTATGACCCAGCCAGAAACACTTTCAACGTCTACTAAGACTATTTCGAGTAACACAACGACAAATAAGCCTATTGCTAATAACGATGCAGAAAAAGTGGATATCACCATTGTTGGTGGTGCGATGGCAGGGGCCAGTCTCGCATTGGGTTTAGCCCAGCTTTCTGAAAAATATCAAACCAAACTTAACCGACCGTTATCAATTGCCATTATTGAAGCCGTAGCACCAGATGCCAATCATCCAGGGTTTGACGCGCGCTCTATTGCTATCGCCCATGGCTCAGTATTTGAATTAACTCGTTTAGGTATTTGGCCAAAACTTGCAAGCCTTGGCACCGAGATTGAAAACATCCACATATCCGATCGTGGTCATTTCGGCATGACAGAACTCAACGCTGAGCAGTTTAATCTCTCGTCCATGGGCCAAGTCGTTGAGCTGGCTAAAGTCGGAAAGGTTTTGTTTGATGAGTTAAAGCAACATGAGATTAAGCTTTATTGCCCAGCGACCTTAAACACCCTTGAAACTGACGCAACAGGTCACAGCTTAACCCTCAGTAATGGCCAGCAAATTCGTACTCAGTTGCTTGTAGCGGCTGACGGCGCACACTCCAAAGTACGCCAAGCACTAAAACAAGACATTGAAAAAGTTGAGTTTGACCAAGTCGCACTCGTTGCCAATGTACAAACTGATAAGCCGCATCAAGGTTGGGCTTATGAGCGATTTACCGACACTGGGCCTTTAGCGTTACTGCCGATGTCATCTGAATCTGTACAAGGTAAAAGCCATCAGCCACGTTTGTCATTGGTGTGGGCGCTTGATAGTGAGCAAGCACAAGCACTTAAAACCGCGCCCAAAGCTGAGTTTTTAGCATCATTACAATGCGCGTTTGGCAACCGAGCAGGGTGCTTTACCGATGTAGGCGAGCGTGTCAGTTATCCACTGACTTTGTCGTATATGCCGAGACCGATATACCATCGCACGGTATTTATTGGTAATGCTGCGCAAACCTTGCACCCGATTGCTGGCCAAGGGTTTAACTTAGGTTTACGTGATGTGGTCGGCTTAATTGATGCCATAGAAACAGTCATCAAATGCAGCCTGCAACAGCAACAAGCATTAGATATTGGCCAACACACTGTAATACATGATTATCTGTCACTACGTGAAGCTGATCGTAGCAATACCATCAACAATGTAGAGTTTTTAGTGCGCGGCTTCTCAAATCAGTACTGGCCATTAGTGGCTGGGCGCAGTCTAGGGCTAAGATTGTTGTCATGGTGTCCGCCGCTCAAAGCACCTATTGCCCATAAAGCAATGGGTTGGAAAAGTGCCTAAAGATTGCAAGTGCAGTTATAAAGCATCTCAGTAAACCGATTGAAGATTAAGGATTAACATGTTTCAAACTCAGACCTATGATGTAGCCATAGTTGGCGGTGGAATGGTTGGCTTGGCAACGGCAATCGGTTTAGCCGAGGCAAACTTAAATGTGGTGGTAATTGATGCGGGCCAAACAGAGGCAGTGTCAGGTGAGCCACGTTTACGTGTGAGTGCGATTAACAAAGCCAGTGAGCGATTACTAACAAACTTAGGTGCTTGGCAATACATTGACCAAGCCCGCACTGCGCCTTATCAAAAAATGGCTGTATGGGACAAAGACGGATTAGGCAAAATTGCCTTTGATGCCGCCAGCATCAGTGAGCCATCCCTTGGGGCGATTATCGAAAACCAATCCATCAGTTACGCCTTAGCTAAACGTACCAGCGAATTAACTAACATTACCCATCTTGAAGGCCAGCGACTTGAACGCATCGCTTTTGGTGAACGTGAGTCGTGGTTAACCTTAGATAACGGCGAAAACTTAAGTGCTGCGTTAGTGGTTGCAGCTGATGGCGCTAACTCTTGGGTGCGAACCCAGTGCCAAATTCCACTGACATTTTGGGATTACGGCCACCACGCCATTGTAGCCACCATTCGCACGAGTCAGCCCCATGAAGATACCGCTCGTCAGGTGTTTTTAGCCGACGGCCCATTAGCATTACTGCCACTATACGAAGACAATCTTTGTTCTATCGTATGGTCAGTATCGCCCCAAGAAGCCGAAAGGCTATTAGCGTTATCGCCTGAAGAATTCTCTAAAGCCTTAACCGCAGCATCTGATGGTCGTTTAGGCATATGTGAACTGGTGAGCGAGCGTCAATCACACCCACTGCGTATGCGTTATGCACGCCACTTTGCTCGTCATCGTTTGTTATTGGCAGGCGACGCCGCACACACCATTCATCCGTTAGCTGGCCAAGGGGTTAACTTAGGCTTTTTAGATGCGGCCAGTATTATCGAAACCGTTAGCGAGTTACATGACGCGGGTAAAGATCTCGGTGATTACGCCAACCTTCGAGCACTAGAGCGCTGGCGAAAAGCTGAAGCGATAGAGATGATCAGTGCAATGGAAGGTTTCAAACGACTATTCGCAGGCAGCAATCCAGTTAAAAAAGCCTTACGTGATTTGGGTTTAAACCTGATTGATAATGTCGCTGGACTAAAAACAGTGTTCATCAAACAGGCTATAGGCAATAAACTGAAACTTCCTAAACTTTGCCGTGAGTAAAATTTGACATCACTTCGGTCTAAAACCTCTTATATATCAGGGGATCGGCCGAAGTAGATGAAATTCTTGTAAAAAAACTACATCCTTCGCATTAGTTAAACTAATGTTAAAATCTCGGATTAGAAAATTTCCTACTATACAAAGTTCACCCTATGGGTATAATTTTGCCCCATTCATAGCCGTGAATATCGGAAAGACGATATTTCCAATGTTCACGGTATATAAATCGCCTTCACCTGTTGTACCCTCAGAAGGCTCATAAAAAAGAGATAATAATGGCTAATAAAACTGTACTCTTTAACAAGCACTTAGAATCAAATGGCAAGATGGTAGATTTCCACGGTTGGGATATGCCACTTAACTATGGTTCACAAATCGAAGAACATAACGCAGTGCGCCAAGACGCAGGCATGTTCGATGTATCACACATGACAGTGGTTGATGTGACCGGTACCGATGCTTGTGCATTCCTACGCAAATTATTAGCAAACGATATTGCTAAGCTAAAAGTCGCTGGCAAAGCGCTTTACAGCGGCATGCTAGACGACAACGCTGGCGTTATCGACGACCTCATTACTTATTACCTTACTGACACCCATTACCGTGTGGTGGTTAACTCAGCCACTCGCGTTAAAGATTTAGCCTGGATGGAAAAACAGTCAGCAAGTTTTGATGTGACCATTACTGAGCGCCCTGAGCTTGCAATGATTGCTGTGCAAGGTCCTAATGCGAAAGCTAAAGCGGCTACAGTATTCAGCGCTGAGCAAAACGCCGCCGTTGAAGGCATGAAAATGTTCTTTGGTGTGCAGTCAGAATCATTATTTATTGCGACCACAGGTTACACCGGCGAAGCGGGTTACGAAATCATCGTCCCAGAAGCTGAAGCTGAAAGCTTATGGCAAGCACTGCTTGAAGCAGGCGTTAAGCCATGTGGCCTAGGCGCACGTGACACCCTACGTTTAGAAGCGGGCATGAACCTATACGGTTTAGACATGGATGAAACCATTAACCCGTTAGCAGCAAACATGGGCTGGACTATCGCATGGGAGCCAGAAGATCGTGACTTCATTGGCCGCGCAGCACTAACAGAAATTAAAGCAGCAGGGCCAGACAAATTAGTTGGCCTTATCATGGAACAAAAAGGTGTATTACGTCACGGCATGCCAGTGTTCTTCACTGACGCAGATGGCGTTGAACATGAAGGTTCGATCACCAGCGGGACTTTCTCGCCAACTTTAGGCTATTCTATTGCCATGGCGCGTGTACCTAAGGGTATTAGTGATACGGCTGAAGTCGAAATGCGTAAAAAGCGCGTAGCTGTTAAAGTCATTGCACCAAGTTTCGTACGTAACGGTAAACAAGCATTCTGATGTGAGTAAGCAAAATTGTGATTTCACAGCACATTTTGCGACTAACATATTTTGGAATAAGTACTTATTTAGATAATATCAATCAATAGTCAACGAGTTGACGATTAAGTACTTATCCCATTAACTCAAATAAAAATTGCGCTTTAAATTTATAGATATAGGAATTACGACAATGAGCAACATTCCAGCTGAACTTAAATATGCTTCATCACATGAGTGGATCCGTAAAGAAGAAGACGGAACATACACTGTGGGTATCACTGAGCATGCACAAGAGCTATTAGGTGACATGGTATTCGTAGAATTACCAGAAGTCGGCGATACAGTCACTGCTGGCGAAGACTGCGCAGTAGCTGAGTCTGTAAAAGCTGCATCTGACATCTACGCACCAATTTCAGGTGACGTTGTTGCCGTTAACGAAGCACTAGAAGATTCACCAGAGCTAGTTAACAGCGAAGCATTTGGCGAAGGTTGGTTCTTCCGCGTTAAGCCATCTGACGAAGCTGAAGTGGCTAACCTGTTAGATGCTGACGGTTACCAAGAAGTGATTGACGAAGAATAATCGTCGACGCTAATAGAAGCTCCCCTGGGAGCTTCTTTTGTTTTGCCTTTAAAAATTTATTAATGGCATAAGCGATCCTTACGCTTGCTATTAAAGTATTGCACAACAACATTTTTCCCTAGACCAGTTTAATGCCCTACAGCTTGATTCTGGCAGATTTGGAACACGACTTCTCATGACAAAGCAAACCCTAACTCAATTAGAGCAACACGAATTATTTTTAAGCCGACATATCGGCCCTAACCAAGCTCAACAGCAAGAAATGTTGAACTATGTTGGCGCAGAATCGCTTGAAGACTTAACCGCACAAACTGTGCCTGGTTCAATTCGTTTACCGCAAGAATTGACCATTGGTGATTCATGTGGCGAAGCGGAAGGTACAGCCTACATCCGCACCATTGCTGATAAAAACAAAGTATTCAAAAGCTACATCGGCATGGGCTACTACGGTACTGAAGTACCAAACGTCATTTTACGTAACGTGTTTGAAAATCCGGGTTGGTACACAGCGTACACCCCGTACCAGCCAGAAATTGCTCAAGGTCGTTTAGAAGCCATTCTTAACTTCCAACAAGTGTCGATGGACTTAACCGGTCTTGACCTTGCATCAGCATCACTACTTGATGAAGCGACCGCCGCTGCTGAAGCAATGGCAATGGCAAAACGTGTGTCTAAAGCCAAAAAAGCCAACATTTTCTTTGTGGCAGACGACGTATTCCCACAAACATTAGATGTAGTGCAAACCCGCGCAGAATGTTTTGGTTTTGAAGTGATTGTTGGCCCAGCAGCAGAAGCCGCAAACTACGAGCTATTTGGCGCATTATTCCAGTACACCAACCGTTTTGGTGAAATCACCGACAACACTGAGCTGTTTGCTAAGCTTGCTGAAAAGAAAGCGATTGTGACTGTTGCTGCTGACATCATGTCACTGGTACTGCTTAAGTCACCGGGTTCAATGGGCGCAGATATCGTATTTGGTAGTGCACAGCGTTTTGGCGTACCAATGGGTTACGGTGGACCACACGCTGCATTTTTCGTTGCCCGTGATGCACACAAGCGTTCAATGCCTGGTCGTATTATTGGTGTATCAAAAGATACACGCGGTAATGACGCACTGCGTATGGCAATGCAAACACGCGAGCAACACATTCGCCGTGAAAAAGCCAACTCAAACATTTGTACTGCACAAATCTTATTAGCGAATATGGCGTCGTTCTACGCCGTGTTCCATGGCCCACAAGGGCTTAAAACCATTGCTAGCCGCATTAACCGTTTAACTGACATTCTAGCGACTGGCCTTAAAGCCAAAGGCGTTGAGTTAGTTAACAACACTTGGTTCGACACCATCAGTGTTAAAGGCTTAGACGTAGCAGCAGTTACAGCTCGCGCTGTCGATGCAGAATTAAACTTACGTATCGATGCTGACGGCATTTTGGGTATCAGCTTAGATGAAACCACCACACGCGAAGATATCGACCAGTTATTGACTGTGATTATCGGTGAAGGTCATGGCCTTGATGTTACGGCTATCGATGGCGACATCGTAGGTAACGGCTTTAGCTCAATCCCAGCAGAGCTTGAGCGTAAAGATGCCATCTTGACCCACCCAACATTCAATCGCTACCAAAGCGAAACTGAAATGATGCGTTACATCAAGCGTCTAGAAAACAAAGATTTAGCCCTAAACCATTCAATGATTTCATTAGGCTCATGTACCATGAAGCTTAACGCAGCCGTTGAAATGCTACCGGTAAGCTGGCCAGAATTTGCCAACATGCACCCATTCTGCCCGCTAGACCAAGCGCAAGGTTACACTCAGCTAATCAATGAGTTATCTGACTTCCTAGTCAACATCACAGGCTACGATGCCGTGTGTATCCAACCTAACTCAGGCGCACAAGGCGAATACGCAGGACTGCTGGCGATTAAGAAATACCACGAGTCACGCGGCGAAGGGCACAGAGACATCTGCTTAATCCCACAATCTGCTCACGGCACTAACCCTGCATCGGCGCAGCTTGCAGGCATGAAAGTGGTCGTGACAGCATGTGATAAAGAAGGCAACGTCGACGTAGAAGACTTACGTGCAAAAGCCGCTGAGCTTGCAGACAGCCTATCGTGCATCATGATCACCTACCCATCGACTCACGGTGTGTATGAAGAATCAATCGCTGAGATTTGTGAAATCGTCCATGAGTTTGGCGGTCAAGTTTACCTTGATGGCGCCAACATGAACGCACAGGTTGGCTTAACGTCACCGGGCTTTATTGGCGCAGATGTATCGCACCTTAATCTACATAAAACCTTCGCAATTCCACATGGCGGCGGCGGACCAGGTATGGGCCCAATCGGCATTAAAAAGCATTTAGCGCCGTTTGTAGCAGGTCACCAAATCGTTAAGCCAGGCCGCGAAAGCGACAACAATGGCGCTGTATCAGCCGCGCCATACGGCAGTGCTAGCATCCTACCTATCAGCTGGATGTACATTAAACTGCTAGGCACCGAAGGCGTGAAACAGTCTACTCAAATGGCACTGCTAAACGCTAACTATGTAATGAAGAAACTGTCAGGTCACTACCCAGTATTATTCACTGGCCGTAACGACCGTGTAGCGCACGAATGTATTATCGACTTACGTCCGCTTAAAGAGTCTTCAGGCATTACCGAAATGGATATTGCTAAGCGTCTAAATGATTACGGTTTCCATTCGCCAACCATGAGCTTCCCAGTAGCGGGCACCTTAATGATTGAGCCAACAGAATCAGAGTCAAAAGTTGAGCTAGACCGTTTCGCAGAAGCGATGATCTCAATTCGCAAAGAGATCGCCAAAGTAGAATCAGGCGAGTGGCCAAGCGACAACAACCCACTGCATAATGCACCGCACACCATGGCAGATATTATGGACCCAGCGTTTGATACACGCCCATACAGCCGTGAAGAAGCCGTGTTCCCATCAGCAGCGGTTAAGGCGAATAAGTTCTGGCCGACAGTTAATCGTATTGATGATGTGTATGGGGACCGTAATTTGATGTGTTCTTGCGTCCCTATCAGCGACTACGAATAATTGCTGTTTGGGCTTGATAATACGGCCTCAGTTTAAGGTTTTCGCTGCTCATTGACACCAGTCAACTCCGCGGCGAAAACCTCAAACTTCATTGTTTTATCATCGCCAGCGACGCAATTATGGTGATGTAGGGTGAGTTGAAGTTTAGCTATTTATCAAAGTGAAAAAGCGAACCGTGTGGTTCGCTTTTTTGATGGGATTAAAGTTTACTCTGACCCTGCTTATTTCCTACTTCCTTCTTTTTTTCAATTTCTGAAAGTAAACATCAAGAGCGTTAATATCAGCTAACAACTCATCTATATCAGGCATTTCAGTAACCCCCAGCCCTGTTGCAGTATCATGGCCTTCAAAGAAGGTACTACACTTAGTCATCGCATCACTGATTGTGGTTACATCTTCTTGAGTACTATCAACTAAGTAGCGAATATTTTGCGTTTGTACTGTACGACTGAAACGTTGGACTACATTCCTGATCAGCCACTCTTCAACTAATCTCTCCCACGTTTCGCGCATTTTACCGTAGATATGTTTAGCATCCCGACTATAAATATCTTCAATAAAGTCATCACGTTTAGTGTACTTTCTAAGTTCTACTTCTAACTGTTTCAACTGGCCTATTCTGTCTGCCGTTTTTAGTGTGTCCCAAGGTGGCCGCCCTTGTGGGAAACCAGACAGCTCTCCTCTGCGAGTAATAGATTGGATATTAATTGGAGACGCTGATTCCTCACTCAACATCATCAAAAATGGCAAATCATGGGTAAGTACGATCACTTGCCTAGTCAAGGCCTCATCTGCAATCCGTTTAGCAAACTTACGCCTCCATTTATGATCTAATGAGTTAACTGGGTCATCAAATATAATTGCAGATCTACGGTTATCAATTGTCAATTCAGCCATAAAGCCAGCTAAGGCAATACATTTTTGCTCACCTTCACTAGCAATATGTCCTATCTTTGATGCATTCCGTGAAATTTGTAGAGCCAGTTTTTGCTGACCCGCAGAACCTTGAGTTTTAGTTTCAACATCAAAACTTTTGAAATTAAGCGCTTCTAACTCTTTAGAAAATGCCCTATTTATCAACCCTAAACTGCCAGTTTTTGCCAATTCAGAAATAAACCGTGTAATAGATGAAAGATTAGTAGTAGCTAAGGCTGAATTAAAATGCCCATATGTCTTGATGCGTTTAATTTCTGTAAGGATATTAGCTTTGTGCGCTGATAATTTCTGTCGGTCTTCAAGTTCAATCAATCTATCCTGACTAGCTTTAATCGTTTGAGCTAATGTGCCATCGTCAACAGCGCCATCTTTTTTAGCTTTTATAGCGTCAACTTGTCGGGAGAGTCTCTGCACAAATCTCATATCAAGTGCAGGATGCGTAAATGTCGGGGTCGCAGAGATTAAGTTCTGCTGCCTATCAAACAATTGCTTAATAAGGATATTAAATTGATCTATTGCATCAGGTGTTGTTTGCTGTATTTCCGCAAAAATACCATCATATGGTTTAAGTTCAAAACTCAACTGAGATATAGGGCTCAAACTTAAAATTAGTGCTCTTGTAGCCTTTTCTGCATCAACTTGAGATTGGTTGGTAATATAATCATTGAATCTAGCCATTCTCTCCGCAGCTTGGTTACTAATTGGCTGTAAACAAGTCGGACAATGTTCATTTTCTAACGGTGGGAAAGTTTTACCATCCCCATTTCCAATTATGAAATTCTGCGCATGTTTCCACATTTCTTTCCATGCGTCGTTGCCGATACCTTCAATTGGCAAACCATTTAAAGTCGTGCTCCTTACTTGCTCTGCGACCTTCAACTTTGTTGATTTAGCATCAAACAACAGTCCTATCTTAGCGACATTAACATCACCTAAATTGGCACATAGGTTGTTGAGATAAGTCAATAATGGTTCGCGGTGCTTCAATTTTGTATCGTAAGCAGCCTTAACTTGAGCAGGTGTTTTTCCACTTAGCTCTGCGATATCTTTCTTTAACTGGGCTATTTCTGGCAGTTCGCCTTCCCCGCCACATTGAGCTTCTAATGTGGCATTGGTGGCGGTAACTAGCGAGTTACAAAATGCACTAACCTTAGACACTGGATTTAAATCAGGTATTACATAAGGGGTGCTAAATGGAATCACTTCGCGTGTCAATTCACCTTTCACAAATTGGCAAGCGCGACTTAATTCATCCAGTAATTTTACTTCTGCTGGTTTGTATTCAACACTATCTGTTTTTGAAATGTAGTTTGTAGCGGAATGCGAATCAAACACCCTTATAGACTTTAACTCTGAGTTTGGTTCACCATTGATAGTCCATATATTTTCAACTACCGCAGCGCCATCGACTGACACGCCTAAAGTAGCTTGTGATGGAACAGCTGAAGGATTAAAAGCATTGGTCATAATAGCAGGAACATCACCGCGAGTTAGGCATGCACTTTTCAATATCTTGGCATAACTGGATTTACCAGCACCATTATCGCCATATACAGCTGTTAACCCTACAGTAGGAAAAGTTAATGTTACATCTTCAATTAGTGAGGAGACATTTTTTACATTGCCTAAACTTGCTAATGTAACTGGTGCTGCTTCAGTTTCAAAACCAGCAACAGCAACTACTTTAACGTAATTAGGATATTCCTTTGTCTGTGGAATTAGGCCAAACTCCATTTTGGCAATTTGATATATAAGCTGTAAATCTTGCTGTTGAAGCTCTCCTTGCTCCATGACTCTGCGGATAACCAGCCGCCACCAGAGTGGTTTTTTCGCACTATTTACCCATTTAACAACTTTCGCTATTTGTGTCATATATACCTTATAAGAAATAAGTAGGAATAAGTGGGGTCTGAGTAAACTTTTCACTTTGTGCTTGTGTGTTCAAATGAACTGGCTTTTACAAGCGAATGATTGGCTTCTTCTTCCCTGAAAGGCGTTCTCTTATTGGATTAAGAGCTTGGCCTGCGTTTGTTGGTAATACAATACGTCAGTTTTTTAACCAATTACAATGGGGTAGCGCACTGTTTTGCCCGAAAGTTTGAAATTAAATCATTTAAAAAGCAGGGTGTTACAGTATGTATCGTGAATTGTGTTTTGGTGGTACAGATTGCTAAAGGTTACCTTTGATTTCAGGCGTTATGGACTGCTCTATGACTTGTTTTACTTCTTGCACCGAATATCTCGCTTTGGCTGGAAATCGTATGAGCGGTAGTTGGGCGCTTTCACAAGCTTCATTAATGAGTGCGTCACGTTTTTGAGCTTGTTTGCTGTTATGGCTTTTATCATCTAGCTCTATGGCTGCAACAAACTCCATGGTGTCGGGTTTACACAATATATAGTCGAAGTGCTTGGCTGAAATTCGATTAAATGCGGTTTGCCAATTGCTACGGTTTAAGCCTTTTTCTGGGGTAAGCACATCGGCAACTCGTACTTTGGCAAATACACGATATTGATCTGCACAGGCGGTATCAAGCACACCCAAGAATGAGCGTTCTGCATGGCTGAACAACTTGGTTTTACGGCGATAATTTAATTGCTGAGGGCGGCTAATAAAGGCGATAAATAGCCTAATAAACACGATAAATACAAATGCTAAAATAAGGTAGGTGAAATCCATTATTCATCCTTGAATTGAAATAAGTAATATGTGGGGCCAGACTCTGCCCCCACATATTT
This sequence comes from Shewanella sp. 10N.7, assembly GCF_020806285.1. Taxonomy (NCBI): domain Bacteria; kingdom Pseudomonadati; phylum Pseudomonadota; class Gammaproteobacteria; order Alteromonadales; family Shewanellaceae; genus Shewanella; species Shewanella sp. 10N.7. Next base: position 87,929 of record NZ_JAJGZS010000009.1, on the reverse strand, counting down.
ATTGTTGCTAACTACAATCAATTATCACCTAGCGAAGAGACCTAATTAATATCCAGAATGAGCACAGTGGAGCCAGTATTATGGCTAAATCATATTTTGTGGTGGTATACATGAAAGCAACAATCGCCATCCAAAACAAAAGATAGTAATAAGTAAAGATACGACCCATCTTATGTGCCTTGCTCTGGTATCTATTATGGATAGCCAGCCTAATACCAAAAAATGGAAATAAAAGAACACTCCAAACAATAAGCGTACTAATGCCAGAAGGTAGATCACCTATTGAGTTACGCAAAGGGATTGTAATTGCGTAGTTGAATGCAATGACTATCGCCAAGCCAATAACATCGAGTGAAATGTCAGAAAATTCAGCATCCGTATTGCCACTAACACGCGTCATGATGACCTGGAAGTAAAGATTATACGAAGCCAAAAAGCCAACAGCGATTACTATCAAGTAGAGCACATTAACTGAAAACATCATTAACCCATTCGAAAACTTAAAGCCTAAGTAGTCTTCCATGTAGTAATGCAACAATTGCGGCGCAAGCTCTATTCCATATGAAGCAATATATAGACTAATCGCGTTATCAAACAAACCTAGAGGCAGACGCACCCCAAGCATAAACCCTATAGGAGCCAACAAAATATAGGCTAACAAGACAGTAATCATCGGGAGCGAGATTGTCACCAAAACCATGCTAACCGTCTTAAAAAACCATTGATATAGCTTTTCCTCTTTTCTTCGGTAAAAGTTACCAGCGCAAAGAGAGATAGTTAATATTAGCCAAAACGGGTGTGTAAAGAAAAACAAGGGGGCTTTAGTGGCAACAACTAAGATAGTTTCAAAATTATCAAAAATCCCATAAACAAGCGTCCCCAGTAGCACCAGCCCTATAGTTATTAACCAATACGACACATCAGAACTACCTTGCCCTATCGAAACTCCTGAATTGCCACTGCTTCCTGAGTTCATGTTTCCACTCATCATGTCATCATGGTCTTTTTCGATCTGAGTCATGAGTCGCTCTTCTTCAAATGTTCGATAATTTGCCATATGTCTTTACTTCCCTGAATACGAATGAATAAGTGGGCTAGAGTAAACTTCTCAATTGTGCTTGTGTGGTTCAAGTGAACTGGCTTTTTACAAGCGAATGATTGGCTTCTTCTTCCCTGAAAGGCGTTCTCTTATTGGATTAAGAGCTTGGCCTGGATGTGTTTTTTATTGGTTCTAGACTACGATATTTTTCCTGTTTAGTGCAATGCTTTAGCACATAAAATGACATTAAAAGCATTTGAAAATATGGTGTTAGTTTCTGCTTTGCTGATTTATATTCGCTCTTGCGGCTTGTTGAGGTTATAAGTCAACTTTATGCTTCACGATATAAAAAATATTGTCATTGCTATCTTCTTCATTTGGAATAATAGCTAAATGTGTCCCCCATTCTGTCCACCAAGGGAATGCGGTTGGTAAATCATCCATTAGATCCTGACTTAAGTTACCTTTGTTAAACGAACTCATATGCCCTTTAAAAAGACAAATGTTAGCATTACATTCGCTAGTGATATCACTGGCTTGATAATGCTCTTCTAAATATCCACCCAAGTTTATTTCAATTGATTGTGACCAATCAGAGTAACCGCTGTTTGTTGCTAAATTCTTTGCACCACTAACGAAGCTTGAGTGTTGCATTAATACTTGGTATTCCCCGTTTACGAAGTGTGAGATATCAATATTTTCATCAGGTGATACATGTTCAGTATTTATTTCTTGTGTTGTTGATGTTTGAACGGTTACTTCATTCGATTCATCTTTGGCGATTGTGTCATTATGACCTACTTGCTCAATCGACAATGCCTGAGCGTTATTGGGGAGTGAATCGGTTTGTTGAATGTGAGGTTGTTGCATTCTAAAAACATATCCAACGATAAAAAATATGACTGCCACAGCTAAATAACGTATTAAATTCATGGTGCGATTTGAGTCCATAATCATACTATCAACAGGTTAAAAATTAGCTAACGTACATGGCGTCAACTATTTCAGTGATGAGGAATAAGTAAGAATAAGAGGGGGAAGAGTAAACTTTTCACTTTGTGCTTGTGCGGTTCAAATGAACTGGTTTTATAAGCGAATAATTGGCTTCTTCTTCCCTGAAAGGCGTTCTCTTATTGGATTAAGAGCTTGGCCTGCGTGTTTTTTATTGGTTATACATTACGCTATTTGTTCTTAAAAACGCAATGCCTTTAAGTATCAATTTGTGATTAAAATCATTTAAAAATAGTGTGTTAGATTTTATATCGTTTGTGTGGGCTGGCAAGCGTTGCTTCTTTTTGTTTTGCTTTTAGAGAATAACATGGCCACCCAAAGTTATTGGCTCTACTTAAGCCCTGCTTAATTCACTTATTCCTGTTATTTAACAATCTATGCGTCTTTACCCAAGCTTACGTTCTTTTACATCCTCTTTACATTAGCTTTACACTTGGCTTTTGCCTTGTATGCAATAATTATTCAAACCCAAGGCATTGAAACATTGAGCCTTATTAAGTGCTGTTATTTATTCCAGCGAACCAGATGAGATATAGAGTAAAGATGTTGACAAGAAATTTGAGCTTACAGCTGGCGTTATTATTACTTCTTATGGGCTTACAAGCTTGTGGCGGGGGGAGTGATCAGGATGACACAGTCAGCACTGAGCCGATCCCTACAGTGCCAGAAACTACACCACCAGAAACCGAAGGGCCGTTAACCCCTTCACCAGGCGAAGCTATGGCGTTTTTTGGCCCAAGCGATGTTATCAAAATTGTTGACGGTGAAAGTGGTTTTGAAGGCAATATTGATAGTGGCGACCGCTTTGGTCGAGATCACGACAAAGTAGGGGATATTGATGGTGATGGCATCAGTGATTTAGTTGTTGGCGCTCGTTCTGATGATGATGGTGCAACAGATGCTGGAGCGGTATACATCCTCTTTATGAATGAAGATGGAACGGTGAAAAGCAATCAAAAAATATCAGCATTAACAGGTAATTTTGACGGTGAATTATTTGCTGGTAGTTTCTTTGGCTATGGCGTGGCAGGCATTGGTGATTATGATGGTGATGGCATTCCAGATATTGCTGTGTCAGCCCCTGCCAGTAATGACGTGCATACAGTGTATATTTTGCACCTTAATAGCAATGGCACCGTTAAGTCGATGGTGAAAAATACTGACATTACTGCATTTGGATTAAGCGCGGTTGGCGATTTAAATGATGATGGCCGAATCGATATTGTGGCGGCAGATCCAGGCCATACTAATGGTGGTGCTATTCATTTGTTATTTTTTGATGAAAGCTCAGAAGTGATATACAACGACATAGTTACCATAGGTGAATATTATGGCGGCTTTGGTGAAGGGCTTACTGAGGGGGATGATTTTGGCGGTAGAGAGTCAGCACTACTGGGTGATTTAGATGGCGACGGCAACAAAGAACTTGCAGTGGGTGCGTTTCAGTCTGACGGCGGCATTGGCGCTATTTGGATTTTATCGCTTGATAGCGAAACCAATCAGGTGGTTGATAAGTTAAAAGTTGCACCAGGTTTATCGGGATTTAATGAAACGATATCAACCGATGAAAACCCCAACGGTACCAGTGGCGGACATTTTGGCCATGCTTTGGTCGCAACGGGTGATTTAAACGGAGACGGTATCCCAGATTTGGTAACGGGCGCTAATCAATATGCTGATGGTGTTGGTTACATCATCTATTTAAATGCAGATAAAACCGTTAAAACTTTTACCCGAATAAACAGTGAAGAAGGTGGGTTTGATTTATCGTTACAAGCCAATGAGCGTTTCTCACGGTCGATGTCTTTTGTTGGTATTTCAAATACTCATTTTAGAATTAACATGGGCGGCGGCGCTAATGGCACTGGCGGTATGTATTGAATTTTCAAGGCTGTAGTATCACACCTCAAGATGAGCAAACCTTTTGGAGTGGTGGCAATACCCTGTTTAGCAATTGGGATCACGCTAGCCAAATGGTGACAGGGGCATTAAGTCTAGAGCAATGCCAGCTAAAAGCTTTTGAACATAACGGGGTTAATATCACCGCCAAAGCAGCTGATGGCCGGTGTATTATTAAAGATGCAAACGCGAAACTAGAGATGAGTGACGAGGGCAGTACAGCCTATGCGCTCGTTTGCCCTTAATTATCTGCTGGTTATGTGGTAATCAACCGCGTATAGAGGGTAAGTTGCATACATATTTGCCCTCAAGCGGCCGCTTAATCAGCATGATTTTAGCGGCTAATAATAAAAAATAAGTGGGGCTGAGTAAACTTTTCACTTTGTGCTCGTGCGGTTCAAATGAACTGTAATTTACAAGCGAATGATTGGCTTCTTCTTCCCTGAAAGGCTTTCTCTTATTGATTTAAGAGCTTGGCCTGCTTTGTTTTTACTGGTTACAGATTACGCTATTATTTCTTTTTATTGCAATGCTTTAGCACATGAAATTGAAATTAAATGGTAAAAGTGACAAGGTCGTATTTCAGGTTTTTTGATTATTCTTGGCAATGGAATGAAGTGGGGGGGTGTTAGAGTGTCAGTGATAAACCAATTAGCTTTACTGAGTGAGCAACTTGGCGCTTTATCAGAGTCTTATGATAAACAACGCCCTTCAAGGGAGCTAATTGAACCTTATGAAGCAGTATTAGTTCAGCTTGATTCTATATATTTGCAGCTTCAGCAAGGTGTGGCAGCAAGTCAAAAGCTGGAATTGGCTGAGGCGCTTGAGCTGTACGCTGAAAATATCAGTCAGTTAGCCTGTTTATATCGTCAGTTTTATCAGCCTCATAATGTGGTGACTATAGCGAAGCGCATTGTTAGTTTGTCGAGTATTCCGGTGCTGCCAGATTGCTTTTCACATTTGTATCTCACATTACTTGAGTGTTTCTCAAGTGTGCATGAATTAAATAGCTGGGAGTTTGATTTAGAACCCTTGAGTCAACAAATGCTAGCGTTTACTGAGGCAGGGTATCAAAAAACGCCTCAGTTATGGTCTGAAGCTTACGCATGGAATCTTGCGACCTTATCATTTTGTATTACTGAGCAGTCACGGGAAAGTCTGCAAAGACATTACTACCAGCAAAGCTTCTCAATCTTTGAGCAATATAATCTCACCATTCCGAAAATATGGCAGCAAGAGTATTTACGCTTTCTATAGCAGTCGTAAATTCTGATCCCCATAAGCCATCTTTCACTTGTTACTTGGTTATTATACAGGCTATCAACTTTTACTAATTCGATGCGCATGTTATGTTGTAACACATCTTTAGTGGGTTTTAGTGCTGTTTCATTAATGTCATTGGATATTTTCTGTAGCACCACAGGATTGATTTACATAATAGGAGATACTCAATGAATGCTGCACTTTCTGAGCCGTTATCTGACGCGGCCTTTTCTACACAAAACAGTATCGAAGAAAGTTACACACAACGCTCCAGTGTCGGTATACAAGCCAATGTATTGGCTGATATCTATCAAGAGAATATCAATATTGCCCTGTGGCAACGTGCTTTTAAACCTGAGCTTGTAACTGCAATTAGTGAGTTTGTGGCGTTAAACCCTCGTTTGAGTAAATCGGTTACCGTCAGTCCCAGTTCTGCATTTGAAATACTTGATGATGCGACAGATGGCACAGCGCCCAAAGCATTGTTAGAGGATATCGCAGAGTTAGTTGATATGTTCTGTTGTTTGTTTGAACTTGACGATGTTGGTCTTAGATTAGCCACGTTACACGGCGCCATGTGCCCACGATTTCATGTTGATAAAGTGCCGTGTCGTTTGGTGACAACTTACCACGGCATTGCAACGCAATGGCTAAATGAATATTCCCTAGATCGTTCTAAACTAGGCCATGCAAGTAACGGCAAGCCCGATTCAGAGTCTGGTTTATATGCTGATGATTCTGACATTCAGCAGATGACATGCGCAGATGTGGCCTTACTTAAAGGTCAGTCTTGGATTGGAAATGAAAACACAGCACTGGTTCACCGTTCACCTGCAGTAGCGACGGCCGGAGCGAGGTTGTTACTCACGTTAGATTTTGCATAGGTAATTATTTACATATTGGCAGAATATGTAGCGCCACAATAATTGAATCACTATGCAAGTGGAGTTACAAACAAAGTGATTTTACACGCTATTATTCGATAAACTTCATTGAATATGATTTGCAAAACTAAACTTGTTTCCATTTTGAAAAAGTTAACTTTACTGAATAACGTTCTGAAATAACGTGACTGAAATAGAAAAGGCTAGACCCATTCGGGTCTAGCCTTTTAATCATTGTCTGTTTGCTATTACCTTATTTACAAAGGTACATGTGACTTCTTGATTGGCTATGCCACTACAATGCTTAGTTCACAAAGCCTATAAACAAGTAAGTTGCCAAAATCACTGCGACCCACAGCACCATATTACCTGATGGGTAATCACTGGAGATAAAGCTTCCTGCACCGCCTTTATTCTGGCGAGATAAAAACTTCTGGCATTGGTCTAACTTGCCTCGTACTGATTGACGAATATCGCCATCCACTTTCCAAATGACAGCAAAAACGCGTTGTAGTGCATTAGGCACTAAGCGCCTGTATACCCAATCTACATCAAGGTGAGTAGAGCGTAGCTCAGGTGGATACATCCCTTTTAAATTCAACCAAACGAACGCTAATGCTGAGAACAGTAATAACTGAGTCTGAGCCAGTACATGGGTCGCATCATATGGGTTATAGCCCGTATCGTAAGGTAGCAGAGAGTAAAGCGCTGCTGGGTAAATACCAATACCAATACATAGACAAGCGGCAATGAACATCGCTGTTAACATGTTGACTGGTGGGTCATTGGCTCGAATACCCGAGTCATGTGCGAAGAAGGCAAAGTAAGGGATTTTAATACCTGCGTGGTGGAATACACCCGCCGAGGCAAACAGTAGCATTAACCAAACCCAGTCATGACCTGTCTCCATCGCTGCAGACATTACCATTGATTTACTCACAAACCCGCTAAATAGTGGGAATGCTGAAATAGACGCTGCGCCGACAATACATAATATTGTGGTTTTGGGCATCGTCTTATAGAGACCACCGAGATCTGAACCATTTATTCGGCCAGTCATATGCAGTACGGCGCCCATACTCATAAACAGTAAGCCTTTAAAAATCACATCATTAAACGCATGAGACACTGCGCCATTTAATGCAAGGGAAGTCCCGATACCGATCCCGACTACCATAAAGCCCACTTGGTTTATCAAACTGTAGGCTAACACTCGACGAAGATCGTTTTCGATCACTGCAAAGAAGATAGGGAAACAGGTCATTGCCGCGCCGATATAAATCAGTATTTCTGTGCCAGGGTAGGCACGAGCAAGGGCATAAACCGCAACCTTGGTGGTAAAGGCGCTGAGTAAAACAGTACCGGTTGGTGTTGCTTCTGGGTAAGCGTCGGTAAGCCAAGTGTGCGCAAAAGGAAACGCACACTTAATGCCAAAGGCGATAAAGATAAGCCAGCCAGCAATGCCATTTAAACCGATATAGTCAAAGGCAATACTACCTGTCTCGTTGATATAAAATAGCGCGCCAACTAACAGAATAACCCCAGAGAGTACCTGCATGATGAGGTAGCGCATCCCCGCGCTATATGCTGCTGGAGTACGGCGGGCCCACACTAGAAATACAGAGGTAAAGGCGAGTAGCTCCCAAAACACGAATAGGGTTAACAAGTCACCCGCAAATACGGCGCCAATGGCACTACCTGCGTATAGCATAGCGGCAACTTGTTGCACTGTATCTTTAACGTGTAATGAGTAGACGATGCCAATAAATGCGGCAATATGGAAAATATAGCCAAACATCAGACTTAATTTATCTGCGCGATAAGGGACTAATTCATAGTCTAAAAACATCAATTGCAAATGGACGCCTTCTGGCACCGTCCACAAATGCAATCCGCTGATCACTGGGATCGCTATCATCAAGGCACCGCGCAACTTTCCACGAGTTGTAGCAGCAATCAATCCGCCAATGATAAACAGCACAAACGGCGGTAACTCAAGCATCCACATTGCGATCACCTTTATTGTTATTGTTAGCTTCTTTGGCGTGGCCATCGCTGACGTCGACTATTTCAATTTTGCTATTATCAAGCTCTTCAACGGGCCCATAATAATCTTCTGGACGCATCAAAAAGCTGCGCATCCAACTGGCGACCACAACAAGAATCACACAACCGACAAAGCCATAAATTGGGTAAAAAGCAGGTAGGTTTTCCCAGCTATGGTAAACATGGCGATGAATGACAAAATCAAGTACCACTAACAATGCACAGCAAGTGTATAACAGGTATAAAATCCGCTGGATGTTTTTGGGTTTATCAAAGAGGTACTGCTTCTCATTGTCCATGGTTGACTCCAGATACAGTCAAAATAGCTTTCGCCAATTCATAAAAGGGCTGTGGATGAATGAACATAATCAAGCAGCCTAAGGATGTGATAACTATTGCAATTAAAGATGGCATAGGGGCTTCTTTAATACCGCTATTTGACGGCTTAAATCCTTTGCCTGGGAAAAAGGCATGGTAAGGAATTGGCAGAAGGTAAGCGATATTAAGTAGCGAACTGAGCATTAAGGCAACCATGACAACCCAATAGCCGGTTTCAATAGTGCCCATTAATAGGAACCATTTACTCCATGTTCCTCCAGCTGGTGGAACGCCAATAATGCTAAGGCTAGCAATGAAAAATGCGGCCATGGTGATTGGCATGGTATAGCCAAGTCCACGTAGTTCACTTACCTTAGATTTATGGCTAGCTACCAAAATGGCTCCGGCACAAAAGAACAGGGTAATTTTGCCAAAGGCATGGGAGGCGATATGCATTGAGCTACCGATAACACCTGATGATGTGGCCAGTAGGGCACCGATGGTGATGTAGCCCAACTGACTTATCGTAGAGTAGGCCAATCTTGCTTTTAAATTATCTTGTCGCATGGCCACAATCGAGGCCATCACCACAGAGAAAGTTGCTAAATAAAGCAAAAATTCTGTAGTTGGTAACTGTGGCAGTAAATCGAGACCAAAAATGAAGATACACACTTTTAATACTGTAAATACCCCAGCCTTTACCACTGCCACCGCATGTAAAAGTGCACTGACAGGCGTTGGTGCGACCATTGCTGCTGGTAACCAGCGGTGAAATGGCATCATCGCTGCTTTACCAATACCAAATATAAACAGGACTAATATAGCGCCCGCTACTGTGGTATTCACATTGGCATCAAATACACCGCCAGCGGTAAATTCGAGGGTGCCACTAACAAACCAAGTTAAGATGATGGCTAATAGGAAAAAGGCCACAGAGGTACTAAGCAAGATGCCAAGGTAAACCCGACCCCCTTTTTTAGCTTTATCTGTACCCGCGTGAGTCACTAGCGGGTAGGTAGACAGTGTGAGTACTTCGTAAAACACGAATAGGGTAAATAGGTTAGCAGAAAAGGCGAGGCCCATGACGGCACTAATCGCTAAAGCAAAACAGATGTAAAAGCGGGTTTGGTTTTCTTCTTCATGACCACGCATATAACCAATGGCATAAATGGTCGTGATTAACCAAAGAAAACTGGCAATTAACGCGAATAACATGCCTAGAGGTTCTACTACAAAGCTTACCTCTAAACCTGGCATAAGCTCCCACCATGAGACCTCAATGCTGGTGCCAGCGTTGAGCGCTTGATAGAGGTTTATCACGCAATAAAGTACCACAAGACTGGTACTGATAGTGACAGCCTCACGTAGGTTAGGTTTCTTTCCTGTTGCAGCTATTGCAAAGGTTGCCAGCAGCGGTAATAGGATAGTTAGCTGTAACATCAGCGCTAAAGATGGATTCATGGGTTTATTCCAAACAAGCTTTGAGAAGCCGCCTGTGCCACTTGCACACTCAGGCGAGTATCGATACCGAAATAGATATTAGCGAAGACGAGGATCCAGATTGGAACAAGGAAAGTCCAAGGTGCCTCTTTAACGGCTTCACGACTAGGTAATGGCGGCTTGAAATAAGCCATTTCTACAATGCGCCAGATATACACAATGGCCAGCAATGACCCTAATAGGATAAGTACCGCAACAGGCCACATACCAGCTTCAACACTAGCCACAAGCAGATACCATTTACTGACAAAACCGACGGTTAACGGCACACCAATCAAACTGAGACCACCGATAACAATGGCAGACATGGTCAATGGCATTTCTCGGCCTAGCCCTTGGAACTGTTTGAGCTGGACGCTGCCAATTCGGTACATTACTGCGCCTAATGCTAAAAACAGTGCACCTTTCATTAATGCATGGTTAAACAAATGCAGTAAGGTTGCCATTACCCCGGTACTGGTATTTATCGAGTAACCGATGATCATATACCCCACTTGAGCGATGCTCGAATAAGCTAAGATATGTTTCACATTTTGCTGATAAATCGCAGTGATAGAAGCGGCAAATACCCCCACAAGTCCAAGCACCATTAAAATGCTTTGTAGTGGCAACGAAGTGAACGAGAAAGAAATCCCAAATACGGTAAAGGTAAATCGGATCAGCAGGTATACAGCGACTTTAGTTGCTGTAGCGGCTAAAAATGCCGTTACTATCGAAGGCGCGTAAGCGTATGCATTTGGTAGCCACAGATGTAAAGGGAATAGGGCTAGCTTCAAACAAATGCCGACGATCAAAAATGCGAAGGCAACAAATACTGTTCGGGTATGACCAACATCCACTAATCGGGTGGCCAGATCGCTCATGTTTAACGTGCCCGTCATTTGATAGAGCATGCCGATACCAATCAAAATAAAGGTCGCACCGATGGTGCCCATGATCAGGTATTGGTAGGCTGCCCATAACGCGCGTCTGTCTCTACCTAAACCTATTAAGGCATAAGCTGATAGAGAAGAAATCTCTAAAAATACAAACACATTAAACGCATCACCGGTTGCGACGATGCCGAACATGCCAGTTAATGACAGTAGGTATAGACTGTAAAATAAAGTGTGGCGATCTTTGTCGAGTTCTTTTTGTATGCTGGTGTTAGCGGCAAACAACACCACGGTTCCAATGGTGGAAATAATCAGCAGTAAGAAGGCGTTAAGCTTATCGATGCGATATTCAATTCCCCAAGGTGCTTCCCAGCCCCCGAGTTCATAGATAATCGTACCTGACTTCATCACTTCAATGAGCAGTAATATGCTGTTGACGCAGGTTGCAGCACAGACTATTAAGGCAAATATCCACACCAGTTTAGAGCGGTTTAAGAACCAGCATAGCGGGGCTGCAATTAGCGGCACCACAACTTGTAAAATAGGCAGGTGAGCTAACACTATGATTCATCCTCGCTGAGCTGATCTTGTTTTTGGATCTCATCTTCTTCGACACAGCCATAGGCTTCTTTGATTCTGATGACCAGTGCTAAACCAAGTGCTGTGGTTGCAATACCTACCACAATGGCGGTAAGAATTAACACGTGGGGCAGAGGGTTAGAGTAATCACTGATCCCTTCAGCAATAATCGGCGCACTACCGCGCTCGACCATGCCGACGGTGATATAAAAGATAAACACTGAGGTTTGGAAAATGGTGAGTCCAACTAGCTTTTTAACCAAGTTTCCGTGGGCGATAACGATATAAAAGCCAATCATCATCAACAATACGACGATCCAATAGTTATAGAGTCCGAGAAACATCCTGCTCCCCTTTTAGTTTTTGTTCTTGTTCTGATTGTTGTTTCTCTGCTTGAATTTCAGCTTGAGCTTGTCTGCGACCATCAAAGTTGAAGAAGATACTCAACATGACCGAGGCAACGGTGATGCCTACGCCTAATTCAATCAGTAATATGCCAATGTGTTGACCTGAAACAGGATCATCAGCCAGTACGTTGTAGTCTAAGAAGTTAGCGCCATTGAGCATGGACACAACCCCGACACAGGCGTAAAGCAGCAACCCAACTGCGGCTAACAGTTGAATCAAGGCTGGGTTGAATACTTTTTTAGCGGTATCTAAACCAAATAGCATGGTGTACAAAATAATTGCTGCAGCAAAAATAACGCCTGCTTGGAATCCGCCACCTGGGCCAAAGTCACCATGAAATTGCACATACAATGCAAACAATAAGATGAACGGGATGAGCGCTTTACTGACAATACGCACCACCATATGACGTTCATGCATTTGTTCTTCTGTGGCTTCTTCAGATTTGATTTTTTTACGGCGACGAGGCAGTGATAACAAAGAAAGCACACCAATGCCTGCAGTAAAGATAACGGCCACTTCACCTAAGGTATCAAATGCACGGTAACTACCTAAAACGGAAGTCACAATATTAGGTACACCGACTTCCTCCATCGAGTCATGGATATAACGAGGGGCAACATGTTGATGAACAGGCGCCTCAGGATCACCGAAATAAGGCATATCTAAAGTGCCGTAAATCAGCATGCTACCAGTGACTAACACCACAAATAGCGCCAGAAAGGGTTTATGCCGTTTTGGCGCCTCTTTTCGGCCTGTTATGGTGATGGCCGCTAACATGAGTAAGCCAGAGATACCTGCACCAACAGATGCTTCGGTAAAGGCGACGTCTACAGCATCAAGCACCACAAAGAAACAGGCAGACAATAAGCCATAAATCCCAGTTAACATGACTACGGCTAATAGGTTTCTTGTGAATATGATTGCAACGGCAATAACGACTAAAAATATCAGTAGTACAATATCAACTAAAGCTTCGATGGCTTGTTCCCTCCCTGATTATCAGGCTTACCTTCTAGCGGTAATAAGCCATTACGTAATGCGGCTTTTGCTAAAGCATGGCTGGCAGACGGGTTGATAAATAGCGTGCACAATAAGATGAGTATTAATTTAATCAGCACTAAACCATTGGGGCTTTGTAGCATTAAGCCAAATAGCACTAAACACGCGCCTAAAGTATCGGTGACACTCACAGCATGCATGCGAGTGTAAAAATCAGGAAATCGCAACATCCCAACGCCACCTGATAAGCAAAGGAAGCAACCAATTAGCAGGCTTAAACCGCTGATAATTTCGATTACGAGGTTCATTCTTCACCCTCCTTGGTTGAATGAGGCTTATAAGGAGCAACTTTAAATTCTGCTGAGTCAGAGTAGCGTAATACCCCAATCACACTGATAAAGTTAATCAAGGCGTATACAAGGGCGATGTCGAGAAACTCTGGACGGCCCATTAAAAAGCCCAATACAGATATCAATAGGATTGATTTGGTGCCAAACATATTGAAAGCGAGGATGCGATCGTAAAGAGTAGGGCCGACAATGCAGCGAATGATCGCTAACAGCATGACGACAAGAATTGCGATAGTAGCGGCAGCTAACATTAGTTTTCGAGCTCCCTTACTCGGCGATCCATATCGCCGGTTTTTAATGTATCGATATCATCCTTATGTAAAGCATGAACAGTGAGTTGATCATCAATTAAGTCTATGGCGACAGTCCCTGGCGTTAAGGTGATTGAGTTGGCGTAGATCACTTTATTAATGTCAGTGCACTGGCGTGTATCTATGGTAGCCAGAGTTGGCGAGATGCTGCTGTTACCCAACCAAATATGTTTAACCACACTGATGTTGGATAACACGACCTCTTTTGATAGCCACAATAGGTAGGTTGCCATATTGACCGACAGACTAATCGGATGAGATTCGTGGTCGATAACATCCATTTTCTGGGCTATATAGAGCACCAGCATGATCGAAGCTGCCCCTAATGACAGTAATAACGGGTTACTGTAGTTGGAGTTTATCCACCAAAATAGGGCTAAGGTTAATAACAGAATAAGCCTATGGCTCGGAAAAAAGCTGCTTTTCTTTTCTTGTGTCATATTCTCGAATACTTCGTGTTAATTAAGGACTGTGTAAACTTAGTGACTCAAAAATGATTGAGTTTTATGACAACGAACTATTCAAGTCGATGCAGTGCTAAGTTGATCATTGGCTTCATATAGCCTGTTCAATATTTTATTCACATGGTAATTCTGCTGATAACGCCTGATAAATTTTGCTGTGCAACAACAGTAAAGAGTCGGCAGAGGCTGGGAGTTGTTCAACCGTTCGGCCGACTATGCGTTCAATCAGTTGATCACGGGTTGCTTTTGTTGGGATACACACTTCGGTGATTTGCTTTTTTGACGTCTCGTTACCGACTCGGGTTTGGTAGGCTCGGTCTGAAAAACCGCCAGCACTTTCTCTAATCTTATATTGGTAACTCGTATTTAAAGCGCCTGCGAGAAATCCCTGAATGTAATAAGTACAGGCTTTAGTTGAGCTGTCAGACGGCGCATTTTTAAGCGATATGCAAGATGAAAGTACTAATTGTGCTTCATTTTTATCGGTATTTGCAGATGCTGGTAACGAGAAAGATAGTAATAATAGCGCTAAGAGTTGGATGATCTTCATGTAGCCCCCTTTTTATAATGGCTTAATCACAGATAAACATTAGCAAAACTAATATTTATTAATGTTAGCAACAGCAAGTTTTCAGGTGCAGGCTGTTAGTCGCTTGCTAACCTATCAATGACTTTGCTTAAGGCAGTGTTTTATCGTCGATTTTATTCAGTTAGGTATTATTACAATCTGTACCTGGATAGGTATCGATATACTGACTGCTTTCAACTAATAAAGTAATTGCTAAAACACTGTAGCTATAACAAAGGTTTAACAAATGAAACCTTGGTGAAAACAATTAATTTACACTGCTAATCTATTTATAACACAAATGATTTAAGTTTAAATACTAAGTGAGTGTAAAGTCGCATATTTTTCGTTATATGAAGGAATTTTTCAGTTACTTACCTAAGTCCTTGCTGAGCCTAGGCTGTAGGCTACTTTTAAACTGGTTTTAGTTTAAAACGCCAGTTAATTAAGGTGCTGTTTCACGATTTTAAGGTGTGTTATTGCCTTCTGTTTAGGTTTTAGTGGCGTTTTCTGCGGTAAGTTTTATCAGGCTTTAGTTGAAAGCTCTAAATTGAGAACTCTAAAATGGGGGCTCTAGATTGAGGGTCTAGATTAAGGGCTTTAAATTGAGGGCTCTAGATTAATGGGGCTAGATTAGGAGTTCTAGATTAGGAGTTCTAGATTAAGGGGTTTAAATTGAGGGCTCTAGATTGAGGACTCTAGATTAAGGGTTCTAAATTGAGAGTTCTAGATTGAGGACTCTAGATTAAGGGATCTAGATTGAGGGTTTTAGAGTAAGGACGGTAGAGTATGTGAGTTGGTAACTTAACTAATGACACGCCCTAGTTTGAATGGAGAGTTGCACTGATTGTACCCAGCTTTGCATTGTATGAACCCAAAATCATCACCAGGCTAAGCGAAGCAAAAGTTAATTTGAAGCTGCACAATCCTTACATAAGCATTGTATTTCAATCTGAGAATTGATGAGTTGAAAGTCAGCTTGTTTAATACTGTCTTTTAATGCCTCAATGACACTGGTTTGAATGCCTTTCTCTGCCACTTTACCGCAGGTTTTACAGATCAAAAACTGAGGAACTTCGTGGGCATGTTCGCAAGTGATGTGTGAACAAGCCAAATATTTATTTTCAGAAGATAATTTATGCACAAGCGGCAATTGACTCAGTATATCGAGCATGCGGTACACAGACATAGGGGCTAATGCTTCTTGATGTGTGGTGCGGTAGATATCAACAATTTCATAGGCGGATAGCGGCTTACTGGAGTTCAGTAATACGCCTAAAACATTTTTTCTTTTCTCCGTTAACTTAACGCCATTGTCGCGACATATTTGCTCCGCTTTGGTAAAAATCGCAACGTTTTTGTGGGTAGGCATGGTTTGGCTCTAAAGAAATCAATGTTGCGCTATTATTTATCTTCGGGCTGAGATTGTAAATAATAAACCACCAAACATCTTTTTAAAGGTCGACTCAGGTTCAGATAGTGTGAGATAGGCGAGCCTATCAGCTATCAACAATCAGCTATTATAATGTACTTACAAAAGGGGAAATTCCCACAGGTGATTTCAGAATGACTGCAAAGCAATAATTATGAGTTTTATTCATCTTAAACATTACAAAAAATCATTCTATCTGGCCTTAACAAACGTGAGAATTTCAGACACAATGTAGATAACATCCATCTAGACGGCTAAACATGAGAAAATCCCTAAAACAGCGTTCTTCCGATCATCACCGTGGGATCTACTTTATTGGCACAACCCCACCTAAAATCGATACCGATTTTGAAATGGTCAGTACTATTGCTGATAAGTTATTAGCGCGCCTTGATGAGATTAGCTTTGATGGTTTGATCATTTACGATATTCAAGATGAAACTAGCCGTATTGATGCGCCAAGACCTTTTCCGTTTAAAGCTACCCATGATTCTGGCACTTATGCTCAATTGATCAATCAAAAGTCTGGTAAGCCTGTAATTGCTTATAAGAGTGTTGCAGGCCTTGATGAACAAGGTTTTAACGAGTGGTTATCTCGGGCTTGGTATCAAAATAATGTCAGAGACATCGTATTAGTCGGCTCGCCATCTGCGCAAGTCGCAAGTTCTCTACCATTAAATGATGCATACCGTGTGTTATCGGAACACTCTCAGGAGTTTTACCTTGGTGGTGTTGCCATTGCTGAGCGCCATTTAAGTAAAAAGAATGAACATATCCGTCTATTAGGTAAGTCCAATAAAGGCTGTGAATACTACATCACGCAAGCGGTGTATAACGCCCAAGCCACTATCGATATGCTTACCAGTTACGCTGAAGAGTGTGAGCTGAATAATATCAAGCCCAATCGAGTGATCCTGACTTTTTCACCTTGTGGAAGTGCTAAAACATTAGAATTTATTAATTGGTTAGGGGTATCAGTACCTGAAGAAACCAGTAACCGTATATTGTCTGCAGATGACCCACTGTATGAATCAATTAAAGTTAATTACAGTAATTTGCAGAAGATTTTGGACGCCGTTATTCCACTTAATATTCCATTAGGCTTGAATATTGAAAGCTTAACCAATCGTAAAACAGAAATTGATGCGTCTATTTTGATGTATAAACTGCTTAAGGGCACGATGGATCAAGCCTTGGCCCAGAATCAAATAAATCAATTTGTGTTAAACAAATAAGCTCACTGCAAGCATGCCCTATGGCGTTAATTTCCCTAGGGCATGACTTTTCATACACAACTCAGCAGCGTTATTTTAAGTCCGAAATGATGGCCGGAATACCGGGTAGTTAATCAACATTTCCTTTCGTTAATTTGAGACGAGGACTTTTCTGGTAACTTAAGCCAAATTATCAAGTTAACCGTCTCCAATCTAAAATATTGGCTAAAACAATATTCTGTATAAATAAGGATATTAAGGTAAATATTCTGCTTCCACAGATAATGCAAGTAATTAATTTTATATACTTTTAATACCAATAATAGTGTTGCTAATATGTTGCTAGCAGATTACTAGTAGTGTTAGCATTCTACTTTTAATACCTATGTTGTATATGTAGGCAAATGGATATAGGCCCATAAAAGGAATTCTAATGAAGAAATATTTTTCTTTAACAATACTTGCTGCTGCAATTTTATCTGGCTGTGGAAGTGACTCTTCATCTGAGAGTGAAGTAACCCCTGCTGTAAACAGTGCCCCTAAAGCTTTTAATGATACAGCTTTAACGCAAAATAATAATGTTATTACCATTGATGTATTGGCAAATGATACTGATGAAAATGGTGATGAATTAACGATTACTTCTATCGTGTCTCAACCTACAAGTGGTTCAGCAGAATTAGTTAATAATCAGATTGTCTATACACCAGAAAATAACGTCTCCCTAAAAGACTCAATAACTTATGAAGTTTCAGATGGTGAATTAACTGCACAGGCTGAAGTCGACATCACAGTAAATCATACGATGGTGTTGTCTGGATTGGTGACAGACTCACCAATTGCCAATGCCCTAGTCTCTGTATCAATTGGAGATGAGATATTTGAAACTGAAGCTGACTCCTCAGGAAATTATACTTTACCTATTATAATCAACGATATGTCTGCATTGATTTTTATTAATGCTAAGGGCCATCCAGACGAGAATCAAGAAAACGTTGAGTTGATTACAGTTTCTGGGAATGCGAGTAACTTACTTACCTTATTGAACGAAGATCGCACATTAACGAATGAGCAAAGTAATAAGACGAATGTAACCCATTTAACCACAGCGACATATTTGCTCGCTAAAGATCTTACTGAAAATGATGAAATAACGAGTGAAGACGAGTTTAAACAGTTACTCGCTAACCTAATTCCATCTCAGCTGATAGAAACTGCTGGTTTCATTAAGTTACTTGTTGATAATGATGATTTTGACATTCCAGAAGGTGAGTCAGTATTATCCCTTTTAGATGCAGAAATAGTCGAAGGTGAAAGCTCGGCTACAACTGAACTTATCGAGGCATATTTAGTTGAAAATGGCTATATAGATGAAAATGGTGAACTCACAGAAGCTTATACTGCAGCAGTAGATGAAGCGATAGAGCAGACCGTTTCTGACCCGAATGTGGTAGAACAATTTTCATCAGAAAACTTCTCCGACAAAACGATTATCGAGTTATTTGGCTCCAAGCAAAACTGGAATGAATATCAAGGTATTGGTAAGCAATTTTCAGCAGATGGTTCAGGTAAAACATTTAATACAAATAATTATATTGGAAGTATTGCTGAAATTAATTTTACTTGGGACATTGTTGATGGGCATATGCAAGTCGTCTATCAAGATCCCACTTCTAAGTCGTACGATTTTATTACTTATCCATATCAAGAGTTAGCAACCAATTATAACTTTGAACAGTCTGTTATTGATGAACTCATTGCTGCTTATCACGCAGGGTTTATTGGAGATTTTTTTCAGATAGAAGTTAATTTTGGTATAGCTAATGAGAATTATGTTCTGCTATCAAGTACATCATCTCAGTATCAAGTTAATGTAACTGGAGAGTATTATACTCAATTGAACCTTCCAATGACTGGATATTCTTGGAGTAACCCAACTCCGCGTGTTTTTGATCCATTTTCAAAGAGTAAAGCGTTAGTTCATACACCTGAATCTGCGTTTAAAGAAAGCACTCTTACTGAAATTGAAGGAGACTGGATACTACACTTTGAAAGTACTTTTATAGATTACAACAGTTTGCAAGAAGTCACTGAAGTCATAGGCGATGTTGTAACAATTAAAGATACAACAGCTACAACACGTGATAGTAATCAGCAATTTAGCGCTGCACTGTTAAACGGAATGCTTACGTTAACTAAAGGGACTATTCAATATAAATTTACGCCACTTACTTCAGCTGGGAAAGGTTATTTAACTCAAATAGAAAAGTGGTCTGACAACAAATTGAGCTATGTGCTGGCAAGGCAAATAGCTCAATTTGATACAAGCTATGAACAATATACAAAAAACCTAGCGACAGATTTACCGATGGTTCAATTGTCATATATTAATAGCTATACAGAAAATGAATGGGACGGGGATAAGCTAAAGTTCAGTAATGTTTGGGGCTATTTGTTTAATAAGGATGGCACATTAAATAGAGGTGTCAGCGCCATTGAGCCAGATAATAATTATTATGATGGACATAATGATATTGGCCATTTTAGTTTCGGTGATGACAGATGGATATGGGATAATTCAGGACGAATTGTTAATCATTATCTTTCTACGGATATTCAAGAGCGCCACCGGATCTGGGAAGTTATTTCTGTAGATGATGAAGGGCGAGCATTAATTTACGAACGTTCAACTTATGGTTGGGATGATAATGGTGACGGGGTCGTAGATGAAAGTGAAACTGGTCAGTTAATTCGACCTAGAATTAACACCTTTAAATTAAATGATTTGAGCCAGTGGGAAGCTGAGTGGCAAAATACAATTAATCTAGGTTTACTAGGACAAAGTTCGAATACAAATGCTAAAGCCTTAAAGCTCGAAGCTAATAAATTGAACAATTTGAATACCCATTAATTGTGGTTAGTAAATACATGCATATCTTTTTTGTATTTATGAGCGAATAGTAATCACGGTAAAAGAAGCTTTGATGTCTCAAAGCTTCTTTTTTTAACCGCTAAAACTGTCATTTTAATTCCTATCATTATTTCAAGTCCGAAATGATGGCTGGAATACCGGGTAGTAAACCCACTAGCGCCATAACACCTGTGAGAATGACAAACATGATACTGGGTGCTATCCAGCGATTCATTCTAGTCAGTTTTGCGCTTCTGTCTTTACAGCCAATCAAGCCTAAATTATCCAATAGCATGGTGAGTGACCAGCCAAATGCAGGGTTCACTAATACTGATGAAAACACCACAATAGCGGCAGATTGGGTAGTTTTACCTTCGCGAGTCATTTCCATACCTGCTTCAAGTAATGGAATAAATACCCCAACGACCAGTGCAACACACAGCACAGGTTCCCAAATAGCAAGATCCATTGGATAACCCCATAGCGCAGCAATAACGCAAAACAATGCGGTAAGTAATGCACCCGCTGGAATAGGGCGCTTAGCAATCGCAGCTGGGACAATATAAGTCCCCCAAGATGAAGTGAAATTAGCCCCACCAAGTAGTGAGCCTACTGTTTGACGAATTGAGGCGCTGGTCATGGTATCGTCAATGTTCATATGTACTTTTTCAGTACGCGGAGGATAATTTATCTTTTGAAATACTTGATGGCCTAAAAAATCAGGGGACCACATAGCAACGGCTAAAATGGCAAAAGGCAGCACGACCATGAAGCTTTCGATAGTCGGTAAACCGAGCATCCAACCTGAGTTATCTCCCCACCAATACATTGGGTTCATATTAGGTAAACCTGGGGCAGTGTGAAACTCAAATGGCGCGCCCATGGCAAAGGCTAATGTGCCGCCCAGTAAACAACTTAATGGCACAGCAAGCCAACGTTTTCGCCAATGTTCCAGTAATGCGTACAGAATAATGGTGCAAAAAATCACAATAAAAGCAATGTGCTCCATGCCGATACCATCAGCCCATGCATACAATTTCTTTACTTGTGATGCGGTGCCGACAAAGCCTAGATACAAGAGTAGCCCTCCGCACACACCTTTACTGGTGAGGTTTGCCAGCATACTGCCGCCTTTACTAATAGCGAGTATTAATCCTAGTGCGCCAATCAGTAATCCAAAGGCCATTGGGTGGCCACCTGCTGCAACCACAATCGGTATGATTGGGATCAACGGCCCATGGGTGCCAGCTAAGTTTGCTGTAGGTAATAAAAAACCTGAAAAGATAACAATGAAGAATGCAGCAATAATCAGTTCATAACGGACATTTTCTAAGATGAAACTTTCTTCAAGCCCTAGTGATGTTGCAAAGGTTGTCGCAATCGCGCCCACCATGACAACTTTACCAATGGTTGCTGCCATAGCTGCAATTGAATCTTCTGGTTCAAAGCGAAAATCTTTGAAAGGTAAGTTAGGACGCCAGCGTTTTGGGTCCATGATGCTGAGCTCGTGTTCTAGATATTCTTCTCGACTATTAAACGATGAACTTGGCTGATGTTGCTGTTGGTAATTTAACTTGTTTGCTTTTGTTGATTGGTCACTTTCTTGCTCATGTACTGATTCAGAATTACTGCTCATATTATTCCTATTGTTCATTCAAGAAAGTTCATTCACTAAAACTCACTTACTAAATTTCACTTGCTAAAAGTGCTTTGAATATAGATTCAAGATTTAGATTCGGGACTTCCTATTCGGGAATGAGTCTCGGGAATTTGATTCTCGCCTCTAGATTAGAGGCACCTTATCTGAAGCATGTGGCCATAGCGAACAATAAAAGCGGTTTTGGACTCAGACATTAGTCGTAGGTAAATATAAGTTTACAACTTTAAAATCAGTAGCTTGTGAACATCGCATGGCATTGGTGACTACCAGCAAGCGTTATTTATATGGTTTTTTAAGTATTACCTAGTGGAGTCAATTATAAACAAAGCGGGCAAGCAGAATAAAAGTAAGGCGAATGAAGAGTTATTCAGTCGTAAAGCCATACAGAGCGTATTAGCAGTAAAATGACTATAAGTAGGAGTCGTTAATGGGGCTTTAGAATATTGGCAATATTGGCAAACATGTCAGCTGATGACTGGCAGGCGCAGGCGCGAGTCACTCTACTAATGATAATTCGATAATATGGATTTATACCAAGCTAACATCATGTCTAACTAATATT
>NZ_JAJGZS010000009.1:0-65536 GCF_020806285.1 Shewanella sp. 10N.7 | reverse complement strand
ATTAAGTACAACTAATATTAAGTACAACTAATATTAAGTACAACTAATATTAAGTACAACTAATATTAAGTACATCCAATATTGAGTTTAACTAATGTAGTGCTGTTTAATAGCCTCAATCACTAAATTAACTCTTTCAGCACGTTTTATTGATTGAGTATATAGGATGTAAATGTCTTTTTTTTCTGCTTCGTACTGAGGAAATAAAGCAAGGAGTTGGCCACTTTTAAGTTCATCTTTAACCATATAGCTTGGCAGCCTACAAATACCTAGAGAGTCTAATCCAGCTTGCTTGATCACTTCATTATTTGAAAACTGATATCGAGCGGGAACATTAATATCGAAGGTTTGGTTATTTTGAGCAAACTGCCAATTTTTCCAATAAGACAATGATATACAACTACGTTGGAGCAATTCTTTCGGTGATGTTGGAGTGCCATATTTCACCAAATATTGCGGTGTAGCACAGCAAGTATATTCAAACTGTGTCAATTTTCGTGCTACGACTTCCTCTGGCGGGGTATTGGTTATCCTTATTGCAAAGTCATAAGGTGTAGTGACTAGATTTAACGTTTCATTACCCGTTTCGGCAGTAATATTGATGTCAGGCTGCTGTTCTGATAATTCACTAATTAATGGTAGTAAGTCATATTTCAATAAACCTGTTGGCGCCGTGAACTTGACCTCTCCAGCTAATAAACTTTCTGAAATATCTAGTAATTGTTTACTGTCATGCCAAAAGCTTGTCAGTTTATTTGCTTGCGTATAGAGGTTTGCACCAGCAGATGTTAATCGCATCGATCTAGTATTACGGATTAATAGTTGAGTACCGAGTTCATTCTCTAATAATTTTAGTTGTTTAGATAAATGCGCTTTTGATATGCCTAAGTATTCTGCTGCCTGGGTAAAGCTGCCTTTGTTGACCAACTCTGCAAATAATCGTAATCGTTCAAGCTGCATAATTCTTTACCATGAAGTTATTGGTTAATGTTTGCCATTCGCAGCGTCATTACTATCAAATTGTTGAACAAATGCAAGTGTTGTTTCTATATGGAAACAATATTTTAGGTCATAGCCGGTTTTTCTATTACAAGTAAAACGCCAAAATATCTGCACATATAACGATATAAGGCATTAACGTGAAAGTATTTATACAAATAACTATAGGCTTAGGCATGTTACTAATTTCAGGTAGCACTTGGGCTAGTGATCCATATCAGCCGAAACCCTATGTAGAAGTTAAGCACCCAGAGTGGTCAAAAAGTGCCACCATTTATGAAGTAAATGTGCGCCAATATACTAAAGAAGGAACTTTCAATGCGTTTGCAGAGCATCTGCCAAGGTTGAAAAAGTTAGGTGTTGATATTATTTGGCTAATGCCAATTCACCCAATAGGCGAAAAAAACCGCAAAGGTGATAAGGGCAGTTATTACGCGGTGAAAGACTACAAAGCCGTGAATCCTGAGTTTGGCACGCTTGATGATTTAAAGTCATTAGTCAAACAGGCTCATGATATGAATATGTATGTCATTCTTGATTGGGTGGCTAATCACAGCGCGTGGGATAACCCGCTCACTGAAACACACCCTCATTGGTATACCAAAGACCATAATGGTAATTTTCAGCCTACTCCATGGTGGGATTGGTCTGACATTATTGATTTTGATTACAATAATCCCGAATTACGTAAGTACATGACCGAGGCGTTAAAGTATTGGGTACTGGAAGCTGATATTGATGGTTATCGTGCTGATGTAGCGGGTTTTATTCCTACAGATTTTTGGGATCATGCTCGTAAAGAGTTAGACGCCATTAAACCAGTATTTATGCTAGCTGAGTGGGATGCTCGTGATTTACACAAAAACGCGTTTGATATGAGTTATGCATGGGCGTTACACGACACTTTAGTGGACGTAAATGAAGGGCACACAGATGCACAAGGTGTTTATTCGCACTTTGCACATGCTCTGAGCGCATGGCCAGATAATGCCATTAAGATGAACTTTGTTGATAACCATGATAAAAATTCGTGGGAAAAAACCA
Organism: Shewanella sp. 10N.7; assembly: GCF_020806285.1. Classification (NCBI taxonomy): domain Bacteria; kingdom Pseudomonadati; phylum Pseudomonadota; class Gammaproteobacteria; order Alteromonadales; family Shewanellaceae; genus Shewanella; species Shewanella sp. 10N.7. The sequence goes on along the minus strand of NZ_JAJGZS010000009.1, from coordinate 63,493 downwards.
TGTTTGAGCGCTTTGGGCCGTATTTAAATGCCAGCATAGTATTAACTGCAACCGCTGAGGGAATGCCATTACTTTATAGTGGCCAAGAGGCAGGCCTAGACAAAGTGTTATCGTTTTTTGGTAAAGATGAAATCGAGTGGAAACCGCATCCTATTGGCGATTTATACCAGCAGTTATTTGCTTTAAAACATAAAAATCAAGCGCTTTGGAATGGTAGCTGGGGTGGGAAAATGATTCCTGTGCCTAACTCAACCCCTAAAGCTATTTTCTCTTTTGCCCGCCAAAAGCAACAAGACAAGGTGTTTGTGGTGATCAACTTTTCTGATAAACCTCAAACAACTGAGTTTAATGAAACGATTCAATTAGGAAAATACACTGAATACTTCACACAGCAAATAGTGAATATCACACCTAAAACTGAGATAACAATTCCTGCTTATGGATATAAAGTATTGGTGAGTAATAATGCTAAGTAAAGCGTGAATTATGGCGAAGGTGAGGTAATCGTTGAGGGCGTAATGTGTTCGGTAAAATGTTTATTGTATTAAGTCGCACTTACATGAATCTCAGTAGCGGCATAATAGTGCGGCTTTAAATGGTAAATATGCTGTATTTACTTCAAGTGAGAGTTTTGCCTTTAGGCTCAATTAAACGGTATTTAGCATGCTAAAAGTCTGGAATTAAGCAACCGTTTAGGCTTGGTTTTGATTTTAGTTTGGCATGCTTTTCTTTTTGAGTGTGGCTTGGTATTCGATATCTGCTTGGCTTAGATTTCGATATCAACTTGGTGACTAGATTAAGTGAAAATAAACAGCTAATTCCTCACTTTACTTACTTATTCAAACTAATAAGTGCAGTTAATAGTCTATTCTAAATAGGTACCGTTAACTGGAGTCAAGATGTCTGTCGTTCACCCTAAATTAATTGAAGTTGTTGTTGAGCAAACTCCCAGAGCGATGATAGCGATGCTTATCGTCTCTATTGCTTATATTTCTATATTCATCTCATTTATTCCAATCACTATTTTATTGGCTTGGTTTTCATTGCAGTTACTTCTCGCGGTAGCTCGATACCTCAATATAAAGATGTTTAAACGGCATTTGGGTGACGACAATGCTAAGGGCTTGACCCAACAAGAGATGGTATTTATAGGCCTTAATCTATTTCAAGCTTTCACTTGGATGGTTTCGTCTGTACTGATTATTATTTTCGCACCTCAACCATTTGAGCTGGTTAGTTTTGTGGTAGCGATAGGCATCATTACTGCTGCGACATTATCTATGACATCGCTTTATAAGGCTTATTTAGTATTCTTTTTTGCGATGATCATTCCTCAAGTTTTTATCATGTTTTATTATGGCGAGCATCAGCATATTGCCATGGTGGTATTCGCGGTAATTTATATTCCTGCAACAATCTTACTGTCTAAATCGATGTATCATAGTCGTTTATCAAGTATTGAAGCTCATGAAGAAATAGAGAAAAGTGCTGAGGAATTCAGGAAACTCTCTATTGTTGATAATTTAACTAATGCTTATAACAGACGTTATTTTTTTGAAACCTCGAAAAAGGTTCTTATGATGGCGCTTAGAGATAGAAGAAAAGTGTCGATGCTGATGTTTGATATTGATTATTTTAAGAAAGTTAATGATACGCATGGGCACCAAACTGGAGATTATGTCTTAGTTAATTTGGCAAAAAATGTAAATCAACTCATGAGGGAAAGTGATATTTTTGCCCGCATCGGTGGCGAGGAGTTCGCCATTTTACTGAATAATACTTCAATGAATGATGCCAAAGTTTTAGCTGAAAGAGTTCGCGCTATGGTCGAAACATCCACTTTTGAATATAACAATACGGCTATACACATCACCATCAGTATTGGTCTTTCAGAGTGGACAGGTACTAGCATGCAAGTTGATCAGTTATATGCCATGGCCGATCAACATTTATATTTTGCTAAGGAAAATGGCAGAAACTGCTGTTATCCAGACTAAAAAGTCTGTCTTATGCGCGAATAAATTATCATCTCATCTACATCGAAATTGTTGAATTAATCTTCTTTGGTGTGGGAGATGGTTAGTGCTCCATCTAGATGAATATCTCGCTGTGGGAAAGCAATTACAATCTTGTTCTGTTCAAATAATTCGTCAATTCGAAAGCGTATCTCACTACTGGTTTGTCGCAGTTGGCCTTCCATTTTTGCTTCCATCCAAAAATAGACGACAAAAGCTAAGGCGTTGTCACCAAAGTCATTGAAGATTACGGTAGGAGCAGGGGTTGTTAATATGGACTCTTGCTCTGAAACAGCTTGTTCGATTAATTGTGCCACTTTACGACAAGGCGAGCCATATGCCACGCCAACACTGATAGTGGTGCGTGTTTTAGTATCCATTAAGGTCCAGTTGATAACAGTATTTTCAAGTAATTTACTGTTAGGAATTAATAAATGCACGCCATCAGTACGGCGAATTCGAGTTGATCGAGTATTAATGGCTTCTACATTCCCTTTAACGCCATCAACCTCTAAAAAATCTCCAATTTTAATTGGACGTTCCCACATTAAAATCCAGCCACTAATAAAGTTGTTAATGATGTTCTGAGCGCCAAAACCGACACCAATTGCAACAGCGCCAGAGAGAAATGCAAAAGCCGTGATGGGGATATTAATCAGTTCCAATGTTATGGCTAACATGGTGACAATACCGAGAATATAGGTAATGCGGCTAACCAAGTGCACTACATCAGGTTTCATTCCTTTTTTAGTCATACGACTGGTTAATAATTTAATGATCGCTTTAAGAACGAAATAACTTATCAGGAGTAAAAAGGGAATAAACAGAATATCGCCAACACTGATGGCTTTTTGTTGGATGGTAAAAACGGGTGTATCTAATATCGCAATGATATTGTCTAGCGCGCCATTAATTGTATCGAAATCCATCGTCATTCCTTGTTGTTTCATTAATTTGGCTAGTTTATTTTAGCACGATTTTTAACAACTCCTCATGTTAGTTACATGGCGATGATTAAGTTTATAAGGATGATTTGTGCATTAGTTGGAGGTTGTTTCTGAGCGTAGCAAGCTTACGTTAGCTTATTTAGAAACAGCAAAATTAGGCGAACGGTTAGTTTTACTTGTGAATATTTTAACGGTTTCTGGAATGATTATTTGTAGGGTGCGCTCCTACATAAGTGATTCGTTTGATTGAGGTTTGTTAGTTAACATGCTTTGTGACAGTCAGATTTAATTGCAGCCATCACTTACCGACCATATTTATCAAATACACCGACAGGAAAACGCTATTTATGCCACACGCTTTTTCAAATAGACGCCGCATTTTAAACCTTACCGCAGATAAAAAAGCGCTGAGAGCACAATTTCGCTGGGAAACCATCAATGCTATTGCTTATAAGTTGGGTGGTGTGCTGTTTGTTATAGGTAGTTTTTTCTTTTTCCCGAGTAGAGCTGAATATGCCTATATCGGTGGTTGGATATTCCTTGCTGCCTCGTTAACATATTTAGTGGTGAATGTGCATGATATGGCCGAAATCCGACGTTACTGGAAAGACCATAGTACTCATAAAACAGATGAGGTTTTAGAGTACTTTGCGGGGGCGACTTATTTGCTCGGTACACTATGTTTTGTATTTGGCCGCATAACCAGCTTTCCTCAAGTTGACTGGGCGCTTGTCAGTACTTGGTTATTCATTATTGGCAGTACACTGTTTATTGTTGGAGCAGCGGCGAACATCTTTTTGATTATCAAAGCTGACTCTGTGAAATTACTGCAATTGATGAATTTAACCTCCATATGTTTCATCGTCGGGTCAGTGCTTTATGGCATGGCATCAGTGCCGTATTTATGGGCGTTCGAGTCGCCTAATGATCACTTACTTATTCTTAACTTTCTTGCTTGGCAGTACATGATTGGTAGCTGCTTGTTTCTGTTAGGTGGCATGTTTAATTATTGGCGGGCGTATTTGTTAGTTCAATCGGAAATTGCCAAGTTGCAGGAGTCATAATAAGTGCTTATAGGTGTTATTGGGGTTAAGGTTGTTTTATTGTGCATTGTTGATTATTACTATTACTAAATCTGTAAGTTCAATCTGTTTTACTTAAGCATTTATATGAAATATTAATTTTTATTATTTTTATGCATTAAAAAAAATAATGTGAAAAAACAATTTTTGTATCTGTATTTTTTACATGAATAGGCGCAAAATCCGCTCTCTTTTTATTAGTCAGTACATTTTATGTTAGAAGTTAAAGTTATCAGTGCTTTATGGCTCATAGGCATATTAGCAGAGGCGATGACTGGCGCGTTAGCCGCCGGTAAAAAACAAATGGATCTGTTTGGTGTGGTGATTATTGGCTGCGTAACGGCAATAGGTGGTGGCTCCTTACGGGATATGTTGCTCGGTAACTACCCAATTATATGGATTGAAAATGTACACTATTTGTTGGCCATCGCAGGTGCCTCATTACTTACTGTGATGATAGCGCCGCTAATGCGCTACTTAGCAAGATTGTTTTTGGCAATTGATGCTATTGGTCTCGCTGTATTCTCAATTGTAGGTGCACAGAAAACTTTAATGCTTGGATATAGCGCAGAAATAGCGATTGTAATGGGCGTTGTGACAGGTGTTTTCGGCGGCGTTATTCGAGATATTTTATGTAATCAAGTGCCGCTTATTTTTAAGAAAGAACTATACGCAATCGTCGCTTTATTAACGGCAACCTTGTACGTGGTAATGAAGTTTACTGGGGTTGTTGAATGGATAAGCCTGACTGTTGCTGTGACTTTTGGTTTTAGTTTTAGAATGTTGGCTATTCGATATCAATGGTCGATGCCAAAGTTTGATTATCAAAATCAGTCTGACAGTTTGCATTGAACAAATAAATAGCAACTGATAATCGTTGAGATTCGTTTGAATTGCAGATGTTTGTTATCAAGCTTATTATAGGTAGTGCTAATCATATCAAATATTAAACCACGCTTTAGCATGCTAAAACGTGGTTTTTGTAGAGCAGAATTTTCGAAAGTGCGGCTTCTTACTCTTGTTTTTCCTCTTGTATCTTACTCTTGTTTCTTAATCGTGTGACTGGGCGCTTGAGCTAGTAGCTATTGGCATTAAATCCATGCCGCAATTTGGACATGTATCGCCAGCAATACCTGTAATATCAGCGTTCATAGGGCAAGCGTGTGTATGCTTGGCGCTAGCATGCTCTTTATGTGAATAGTTTTTATGTGCGTGGTCGCCTTTTTTAGCGCACCCTTTGCACCCTTTGCAGTTTTCGTATTTGGCTTTGTTAGCACACTTGTCGCATTTGCCTTCACCTTTACAGTTTTCGCATTTGGCTTGGTTAGCGCACTTGTCGCATTTTCCTTCACCTTTGCACCCTTTACAGTTTTCGCATTTGGCTTTGTTAGCACACTTGTTGCACTTGCCTTCACCTTTACAGTTTTCGCATTTGGCTTTGTTAGCACATTTATCGCACTTGCCTTCACCTTTGCACCCTTTACAGTTTTCGCATTTGGCTTTGTTAGCACATTTATCGCACTTTCCTTCACCTTTGCACCCTTTGCAATTGTCACACTTGGCTTTGTTAGCGCATTTTTCACATGTGTCGCACTTTCCTTCACCTTTGCACCCTTTGCAATTGTCACATTTGGCTTTGTTAGCACATTTTTCACACTTGCCTTTATTTGGGCAGTGGTCGCCATCTGCTTGGTGAGCATGTTCTAAATTCATGCCGCATTTAGGGCAAGTATCGCCATTCTGACCTGTTACTTCTGGATGCATTGGGCAAGCATGTGACTGTTGCTGCTCGGCAACATTATGATGTGCCGCAGTGGCCAATTGTACCGTCGAGCTGATTAAAAAGAGACTTAGGACGATATAAATTATGTTTTTCATTGCTTATTCCCATTAAAGATTCGGACTCGTTGTTCTGAATGATGTCAGTGTCCGTGATTTATAAATAAAGTGACTAATTGTTGCTACTGTTAAGGTTAAGCAATGGGAGGTCTTAGGTGCTGCGTTGGCAATATTGATTGAAAGTAGGGGGTAAGGCTGACAATTTTATTATCTGGATGATGAGAAATTTGCCAAGGTTCATGCATCAACAGAGTGTCAGCAATACTGATATAAAAGCAGTTATCACAATCCGATGAGCAGGGGGTTAAACCATCACAATGATGGGCTTTATTATTGGATAGAGTTTCATGTAGATGGTTTGCAGAACTGCAGGCTGTTAATAAAGTCGGTGCCAGCTGTCTGTCATGGATGCCATTGGTTTCAGAACTGATTACATTGTCAGAGTGAGCGAGATTGCCTACCTTTGGCATCATAAAATTCGTATTCGCAAATACCAACTGGCTGAACAGCGTCAGAATGGTAAAAACATATATTGTCCGTTGCCGAAAAAGGGTAAACATATCAGTTCCATAAAATATTATGGCATGAGCTTATCACCATTTTTTTTCAATGAATCTGACTCAATTCACAGTTACAAAATCAACCTATGCCTTGTCATCATCAGCGATTTAATCTGTTAACTAGATCACTGGTGTTTATCTCTAAGCTGTTTGCATTCTCCTTATACTCGGCTTCATATTTTTATCTGATTATTTCCTACAAAAGTCCGCTTTCTATTTAATTCGTTAAATATTAAATGAGCGACTAAGTGCTTCATCTAGCTATTTCTGCCTATTTTGATTAATCTTTATTAAGTCACAGCTTAAGGAGTAAAGCGATGAAAGTAAGCGACATTATGACACCCAACCCTGTTTGTATTAGTCATCAGGCTAGCTTAAAGGATGCCCACTTATTGATGCAAAGTCGTAATGTGCGTCATTTACCTGTTATCAGTGAAACAACAGGAGAGTTCATCGGCTTACTGACACACAAAAAGATGATAGCAAGTGTGTTAAATACCTTGAACAAGTACGGTCAAGGCGCACTCGATAGAAAAGAGCGTTATACGCCCATCGCAGATATCATGGAAACCGAGGCGCAAAAGTTAGGTTTAGATGAACCTCTGACCGTTGTCGTGCAGTATTTTATTGATAATAAACTAGGTTGTTTACCGGTGGTTGATGAGGAAAATAAGGTACTGGGGATTGTGACTTCATCGGATTTTGTCAAACTCTGCCAGCGATTGCTGTTGATGCAGAAGTAGGGGCTGTGATTATTTAGCTAAGTATTAATTCATGGTTTTACGATATTCATCGTGACGCATTTTTTATAGTGCCGCAATATTCATTGCGACACTCTTAAGCAAGTTTTATTCGATTTCGTCGAAATACCAATAGCCTGCGTTAACCCAGTGGGTTAATTGCGCAACCACTTCATCATCATTTAGCCATGGGCTTAAGTCTTGTGCGGTTAACTCTTGGGTATCACATAGCAGTGCAATTAAGGCTTCTTTATCTGCTGATAATTGAAGTTGCTCGCCATTGATATACAGCACACCGTCAGCAACGCTGGTTTCAAAGTACAGCGTGCGCAGGCCGCCAAGCTTTACTAAAGGTTGTAGTTTAAGTTGCTCTGTGACATCTAGGGTTTGAAACCCTAAACTTTCTTCTGGTAAATCTAGCTCACATTTAGATTGTGTTAGGTAACGACCACTAAATTCACTGACTAATGTGTCATCAAGGGTAGCAAGCAGTTGTTGCTTAATACGTTCAAGATCGCTGTTATTCACTATGCCAGAATGTTCACTGATAACGCGATCAGGATCGGCTATTTGATCGTTACATAAGTCTTTGTCGATGATGTGATCTGCCATTGCGCTAACCATGTCTTTAGCTGAGGCAGTTCGATAACCCACAGAAAAGCTCATTGATGGTTCAAGTGTCACACCGTCATGAGGGTAGCCTGGTGGTAGATATAGGATATCGCCTGGAAGCAACTCAACATCAATAATCGGATCGAATGCTTCGGTGTGCAGTAGTGCTGGGTGTGCAGAGAATTCTTTGTGTGGACCAAGATCGCCAACTCTCCAGCGTCGTCGGCCAGAACCTTGGCAAATGAATACGTCATATAGATCAATGTGTGGACCCACTCCACCGCCAGGTGTGGCATAGCTCACCATCACGTCATCTAAACGCCAGCGCGGAATAAAATCAAAACATTTAAGCAGTTCTTCAGCTTCAGGCACCCAGTTATTTAGGGCTTGAACGATTAAGGTCCAGTCTGTTTCACCCAGTTCTTCATAAGATTCAAATGGGCCAAATTCAGCCTGCCATTGATCATTTTTCTTAAATACACGGCGAGACTCAACCACATCTTCACAAGCCAGCCCTGCCATTTCTTCTGGTGATAGCAAATCTTCAAAGTGTTTAAAACCTTGACGGATCACCAGTGGCTTTTTTTGCCAGTACTGTTCGAGAAATTGTTTTGGCGTCATACCATTTAAATCTAATTGCATGTTTATTACCCACTAAAATTTGCGGCGATCCTAACAAGTATTAGCAATGAGTAATTTGCCTGAGATCATATTATGGCAGATTAGTTTTTGAAAATGATGAAGCTCAATGATTCGAAAACCAGATTCGAAAAACAAAGTCGGAAACCAGATTCAAAAACCGGATTCAAAAACCAGAGTCGAATAATCGTAACATGATTGGTATGTCGTTTAGTTTCGGGATGTTTATTGCAGGTTGAATAACTTAAGTTTATCTAATTGCCAAGATCAAGCGACCATCATTAAGCTTTTCATTCACCATCGCGCCATCTAGTTTCTGTCCTAAAGGTGATTGTGGAGTGATGACGACAATGTTTCCATCGTCGAGTTTTATGCCGCCACAAACAGGCAATAGCCAGCAATTCATGCCAGCTTCTAAGGTCACTATCGCACCAAGGTTGATGTCATCTTCGGCCGTAAAGTCTTTAAGAGGAAGCGCCGTTAAGCGTTTTATCATGATATCAATATCAGCGACTCGTTGAGATTGTCCATGTGCTAAGTAAGCGGCTTCTAAACCGATTGTGTCATATTGAGTTTCTGCCACGCTTTGTTCATTGGTGGCGTCATTATGGGCATCTTCAGCTGCACTCAGTGCCGTTTGGCGTTGGACTATCAATATATCTAATAGATTTTGCAGCAAAGATTCTTTTTCAGTCATAGGGCGCTTACTTACTTCTCTTATTCAGTGCTTGTAAAGGTGCAGCTGTTAATAACAATAATTCTTGTGATGGTAAATTTTATCAAATTAATAGCAGCATTATCGGGTTATTTTCTGAGTTACCCTGAATCAATAATTATCTAATTTTTGCATGAGCGTTGAGTTAACGTCGCGTGTAAATTGGCATGGATACGGTTTGATTAGATAGTTATAAAAGTTTGATTTAAATCTAAGTTTTATCAATAAACTCATAATTTTCTAGCGGTTTTTTGTTAATTTAAATAGGATGGGATAATGAAAGCTAGGCTTGATGGTGTAGTTTAATACACAAGTTAATTGACTTGAATTAACTCAAGTTTAGGTTGATAAATGTTTAGCTTTCAAAGCAAGTAAGGCCATGGAAGTGATTGTTGTATGTTCTATTTTGATTAACAGTATCAGAAGGCTATGAAACCAATAAAAAGCATGACAACAAACGCGCAATATGCGGAACTTTTTGACTCCTTAGTACGTGTGAGTAAAGGATTGAATAAGGTCAGTTCCCTCAAGGAAATGGCAGCTTTCTTACAAACAGAAACCAGTACATTGTTTCAATTGACCGATGTGTGGATTTATATCACCGATGCGAAACGAACGGGGTGGCTGAATCATGTGGCTGGTGTTGGTCCTAACGCTGAAATCATGTCTACTATAGTGCCTCACATTAACTACAATGATGATCCTATTTTCAAGAAGATGCTTGGCCAACGAAAAATCTTTTATACCGAAGATTTGTTGATTGAGCCCGAGGCAAATAAAGATGTTACTCCGTTACTCAACCTTCGAACGGTAGTGAATTATCCATTATTTGTTGATGGCAAAGCACTTGGAGTGATGGCTTTTGGTAGTTTTGGCGAACAAACCGTCATTCTATCGCCGACTGAGCTGAATTACTTCGATGTCATAACTGAACAAACCGCTCTCACAGTGTCGAGAATGCATTTTTTCGATAAATCTCAGCAAGATCATCTCACCAAGTTATCTAATCGCTATGGATTAGAAAAGAAACTGCGAAATTTAGATGATAACAATAGTGACTGTGATTCAGCACTGTGCTTCATCTACCTAGATTTAAACAATTTTAAGCAGATAAATGACAATTTTGGCCACCTTGCAGGTGACCATATGTTGAAGACATTTTCGAGTTACCTTTCAAAAGAGCTTAAGAGTGCAGATATCATTGCCAGGATTGGTGGTGATGAATTTGTGCTGGTTTTTTCTGTTCCTGAGCAATGTGATATTGACGATTTTGTTCACAAAATTATTCAACGAATAAAGCACCATTGTTGTACGGTCGATTATCGAGGTAACAAGTTTCAATTGGAGTTTGCTTGGGGGCATGTTGCCGTTGACAGTAAGGATTACTCTATTAATGACTTGTTTAACGTTGCAGACATCAAGATGTATCAACTTAAAAATTCGCAAGTGAAAGTAAAATCTGCACGAGTTGTAAAATCGCAAAAACAGGTGGCTGAAAAAGCGTAAAGCCATGACTAACGATAATAGGTTTTTCGTGGCTTTTATGGTTCGTATTTTAAACCGGCATGCAATATCAATGACGATTAAGTGACTTTATTGATTGCTCACTTCTCGTTTAATTGCAGGCTTAATATCAATTAATTGAGTTTTTCCAACAAAGATTCAACGTCACTGACATTGAAACCACAGTTGAGCTGTGGCTAGGGATGTTATTAAACCATAGAAATAAGGTGTTAATGGGCATGGCTGCACCGACACGAAGTGAAATTGAGCATTACGCTGAAGCAGCGACAGCATTCTTACTTCGAGCTGTTGAGTCAAATCGATAAACTTTCATAAACGGCACCTTGCCGTAAAGTGAATTAGCTACTTATGATAATTGATGAATTACTTTGGATGTTATAAATACTTTGGTGATAGACAAGCGAACATTTCAGTTATCAACAGTAAGATAGTTTGTAGCTGCATTCTTTCGCAAATATAAATACAGCTAAAACCAATACTGACAAAAATGCCATCACAGTACTCACTGGATGGCATTTTTATTACACCTGAATCAATTTTACTTTAGTGAGAAATTATCTCACTAGTTCCAGTAAAACGTAAACGAGCTATTTATTTTCTAGACGTTTCTTAAGGTTTAATGCGGCATCAGCGGCAAGTAAACGCATAAATTCAGAACCATTATTTTGTTCACCTTGGCCGCCTCCAATCACAATCTCTGGCACTAAACGACTATTACCGAGACTATTAAACAATGCTGTTTGAATTTTAACCTCGGCTTTCAAAGTTTCATCAAATACATATTTTGGATCCAATGCGGCAGATTTTGCGCGCTGACGAGCCTCTGCAAGAACATCCATCCCCATAGCTTCTAGACGCTGTTGCTTTAATATTTCAGCCTGCTCTAACGCTAACTGAGATTTAACGGCTACACGTTGCTCAGCAGAAATAATCGCATTAGCTTTAACTCTTTCGGCATCGATTTGCTCTTTGATTTTTAGCTTTTCAGACTCTGCTCTTTGCTTAGCAATGGCCTGCTCACCCAAAGCAACTTCTGTGCGAGCCTGTTGTTCAGCTTTTTTCAGATTTTGTCTTGCAAGCGCTTCGTCAGCAGCAGCTTGCTTTTGCGCTTCAAGTCGAGAGTTCACTTTGCTTTCGTATTCAATATCAATGATGCTGGCATCTACAACTGTAATACCATACGAGCCTAATATTGGTGCATTACGTAACTTATGACCTTCATTATCTTGCTTGATTTTAATTGTTACTCGCTGCTGCTTACTTAACTCGTTAGGTTCATTCGAATTATCATTACGGTTAGAGCCAAATGTTTGCTCAGTAACAAAAATCCCGTTCACTAGTTGATCAGAAAAGTCCTGGCTTAACTGACCATTACCACCCGAATAATGCTGTTCAACAGACATCATTCTGGCTGACGCTTTGACATTTTCAGTGGTCGCACGCAGTAAAAGGTTAGATACCAATGTCTCTTGAGAACCAAACTCTTCATGAATTTTCAATAACCCTCTAAGTTGCCCAGTTTCATTAGCAGGCACATTGCCTGGTAGTCTAAAACGAGCTACACCTCTGGCATCACCAGTAGTCGTATCAAGAAAGCGAATAGGAATTAATGGAACCAATGCACTCGCAGTAGCCGCTTTATCACCGGTGAAGTTGATTGAGATAACCTTGTTATAGGCCGATATTGTCCCAAAGGCTTTAAAGTATGGACCAGCTTGGTTGATAACCGTTAAATTTCCGGTAAATGCAGATTGATGAACTAATCTTTCGTCCGCTTCATTCCATGCAATCATTTGAGACACTAAGATAGCAATTACAGCAATAACCGTAATAAATGCTGCGATTAAAATAATATTTCGACGTCCGATTCGACTTGCTAAATTGGGTTTAGTCTCTAGTGACTGACTTTCCATGTCTTTCATTCTCCATATGTAATTTCTTTTTAACGAAGTAAGTGATTTCTTCCTCGCTCAGGTGAGCGCAGAAACTGCCAGAACGATGTAAATCGATAAAGGTGGCAAGTATGTCCTGCTTACTTTGTGTTTTTTTTTCTTCATTTTCTTGATGTTGATTCTTCTCAATCAGTTGAGTGATTAACTCATCAACGACTGTATCTTCATCAAATAACACATTATATTCTCGCGCTTTCTTTAAACGGTCTCTATTCAAGTTTTGATAGATGACGTAAAGAGCTGCACACAAAATAATAATGAGTACACATAACCCTGTTATATAAAAAAACATAGTTTCTACTTACTCGTGTATTAATGAGTGGTTTAAATATTTTTTCCAAAAAACGTGCATTAGGCTTGTTCACTTTTTGGCAGCGGTTATCTTACAGTTTTAACAAATAAAAAACAGGTAAAGGTTGAATTATCTAATTGAAATTTAATTAAAAGCTATCCTGCCTTTAGCTTTTCTATAAATAAATTACGTTGCTATTTAGCAGACATTTTTTGAATTTATTGGAGATGAAATTGAATATATTTGATGATAGCCAACACTTTCTTCTGTCAATTTGGACTTACTAATTGTGTCTAAACTCAGTTTTAAGTTGGTCGTTGCCTTTTAAGGTTATGATTTATGGTTAAGTAATTGAATTTTAAACCTATGAGGTTGGCTTTGGTTTAGATCGTGCACCAAACAAAAAAAGCCGTAGCAAACCGCTACGGCTGTGAATGCCTAATGCCTTTTATGGGGATCGGATCAGGCCGGGTGATGGCTATTCTCCTGCGGGAATGAGCTCGAATTCATTAGTGGCCTTTACCCCATGAACTTGAATTGCGACTTTATAAAGTGCTACAGCACCTGCTGAGGCTTTGCTTTCAAGATCTAGGTCTATCGCGTTAAAAGTGTATTGTCCTTCAGTTTCGGTTTCGGTTAATACGCCACTGCATTCATCTTCAGTTGTAGGATCACAGCTAAACGTTTGACTAACATGCCAGCGTTTCCAAGCTTTAGCGTTAGATGATGATGCATTAGGATCGGGATAACCTAAGTAGATAATGTCGTAAGTGCTGGCATCGGTGATGGCTTTTTCATCGCCATTATCTAGGGTGAAGGTTAATGCGCCAGTGGCAGCATCAAACTCATCAACCGTTAACACTATCATATCGGCATCATCAATCTTCACCACTTCACTCGCTGGTGGATCAACAGGATCGGTTACTGGTGGTTCAACTACAGGCGGATCGACTGGATCCGGTGCACTGGTATCGTCGTCACTTCCACACCCTATAAGCAGTAGGGAGCTAGCCAGCAAGGCGCTCAATAATTTAAGTTTCATAATGAGCTCCTTAATTGAAATGTCCGGTATGACAAGTTTGACACTCTAAGTCACCTTTAACACTGGCAGCTGAGCCCATAGTTTCAGTTGTGCCATGACAGGTTTGACAGGCTTGAGTTTCTTCTGAAGCCATCGCTTCAGGTAGAGCTCCAATGACTTCACCAGCATAAGCGCGGTTAAGTAAGTCAACAATGTAGTAAGCCATACTGGCTGATAATCGTTTACAACGTTCGCCTTTTTCGACGAAAGGTTTACCGCCGTTAGCACCTGACCAATTACTGATTGATGAATGACATAATGGGCTGTTGGCCACTGAAGTTTTACCCACAAGCTCGCTTTTCTCTGCTGTTGAGCCAATACCTGCCACAAACTCGTCAGATGATAGTGGTAAATCTTCTCTTTCGTAGTAGCGGAAAGAGGCCGAAATAACGGCTGAATTTTGGTCATTAATATCGCCGAGAATGTTGATCAACATACCTGCTGCGTTTAAGTTACCGCAAATGGTGCCTTGCCCGACAATACCTGCCCAGCCATAGCCTGCTAATGCCGTAGGAATTGAGGCAAAGTTTTCTGCATCAACACTTGAAGATTCGGCTAGTTTAGTGACGATGGAATGAAATACTTGATGCATACACCCGCCACCTGTTTCATAAGCCAGTTTTGCAGTGGCCATTGCATCTAGTGGTACATACTTTAATTTGTCACCGAGTTCTAATCTAAAGTTTCCATCAGCATCTGTAGCTGCAAAAGCGGATGTTCCGACTAATGTTGCACCGGCTGCAACAGTGCTCATTCCAATGATTTGGGTTAATGCTTGGCGTCTGTTCATACTCATAATAATCACCCTATATCTAATGTTATTGTTGCTCAGTTTGTGTTTTGTTTTTATGACTTGCTTATATCTTTAAATTGGTTCGAGTTATCTCATTTAGCGCTGCTTCAATGTTTCTATATCTGAGGCTAATGCGCTGCTCGATGAATCTAATGTAAGTGATGGGGGGATTAATTTTGTGATGTAAAGCGAAGAAATATAGGCTGTGAAATGGACTTTAAATTCGCAGTTGATTGCATTTGTAAAGTGAGTAAACAATGTGAATTTTGGGTTGAGTTGGCAGCTAACGTGATTGTGATCACGTTATTTTTTAAATTAATTAACATTAAAGGCAGTTTTAACGACTCGTTACGTTGCATTTATATTGTTAATTTGTGTGATTTACGTCGCATTTTGTTGTTGTTCATTGCTTTTTACTTCATAAAAATTGCAATTAAAAGCACTAAATTAAGCAGGATCACAGAATTATCTATGGGTTGTTTTAGACTGGGTTAATGAGGCGTTTTAGTGGGGAAAGTGATGCAATTAGGGCATTGCAAATTCGATGTTAATAAAGGCGAATTAGTTAATAACCAAAGTGATGAAGTTTGGCGCCTTCCTCGTGCTGAGTTACAAGTACTTACATTGTTAATTGATTACCAGGGTAAAGTGGTGGCTAAGCCATTATTAAAAACTGGCAATGGCCAAGAGCAACCATTAAGTGATGCATCAGTTACCCATGCTATTTTTACCTTAAGAGCATTCTTAGGCCCACAATATGAGTCATTGATTGAGACTGTCAAAGGGCAAGGGTACTTATTAAAGCATCACCGAAGTCGTAAGCAATCGGTGAATTTTTTTTCTCACCCTCAACGCTTTGCCATCATCGCTATTATCACTTTGGCAGTTGCACTGTTAATTAGTGGCTTGATGTTTATCCGTTTCTCGCCACCTAAAGCGTTACCTGTTTTACCTAACAGCACAGCAACAGTAAAACTGACTTCAGGCCAAACAGTTGATGTGATTTTATATTCTAGTTCTAAAACCAATTTAGCATTATTAAAAAAGCAGGGGATGCAATTACAGCAAAGCCTAGCGCAATGTGACTCAACGTCTTGGAAGCGTGTTTTTTTGTCTCTTTCCCATGACGAACAGGTGCTAAATATTACCTTACGTGGCGAACATTATGGCCAATCTGTTATCCGTAATCTAAAAATTAGTGACTTACGACAACCCAAGAAATTTGTTAGCCAAGCATGGCTAAAAGGAGTTGAAATCTGTGATTAATTTTATGTGCTGGATTAACAATGATTGTACTTTTAAGAGGTGCTCACATGGTTAAAAATTGGCGTTGGGTAATCAATATCATCATATTGACCATACTGTTGAGTTGTATCGGTGTGATAGCAAATCTTACCGCTTCTAGCTCGCCAAGCTTTATGCTCAGTTGCAGCTCTGAGCTGTTTAATCATCATAATGATCAACAAGATAGTAATCATTATTTACTTGTGGATCTATTATCTAAAGATGGCCAGGTTCAAGTGCATTATCGCTATTTTAATATCGATGGCAGTTCAGCTGGTACAGTGTCAATGCAAGGCAAGGTTAACAGCATTGATACTGAAAACATGATTTACGATATTTCAGTGAATACCAAACAAGAAAGCCCGTTAGCTGAACATCAACAGGTTCCTGAGCACTATCGCTACCTTTCTTATGTCAGTAACCTCAACTTAAGCAGAGACGGAATGCATAACCTTAGCTTGCAGATTATTGAACAAGATAAAGCAAAGGATTTTGCCGTGGTGTTATTTCAGCCAAGTAATACAGTGTGTGGCTGCCGTTTAGTGCACTAATGTTATTTATCGTTCGCTTATGTCGGCTAAGTTGAGTCACTGCTTACCAGTCATTTGGGCTTTTAATAAATGCATTAAAAAAGCGAACCATGAGTGGTTCGCTTTTTTATTATGACAGCTAATACACGCTTACCTGTTTATGGGTAAGCTACTTTGAAGCGTATTAATCATCTTCAACCAACGTCATCAGAGAGGTGTTACCACCCGATGCCGTGATATCAATACTCACGGTTTTCTCTGTCAGTAGACGCTGGATCAAGTTATCGAAATACTCAGAACTGATCACAGGTAATATCGCACCTTGACGTTCAGCTAATTTCTCACTGATGTAGTGTTTACGATCGCAGTTACCATCAATAACCACACCCGATAATTTAGGATGAGCCAATAATGTCGGTAAATGACGATGTCTTGCCACTTGGAAGATATCTTTGTCTGCGCCAGTTGCTATCAACTTATCTCTAAATACCAATGCTTCATCATGGTATAAATCAGACACCACGGTGATAACTGTATTACCTGTTGCCAATGCGGTTACGATTGAGAGTACCCAGAAGTGGAAGCTGACGTTTTCATCGGCAAAACAAATAATATTGCCGCGATTTTCCAAGTAAAGGATATTAGATTCACCTGTTGGCCCAGGCAGTACTTTTGGCTTTTTCAAGCGTTTTTCAATATCGATTAATTGATCTCGAGAAACCTTCAAGGTGTAATTTAAATCGTCTGCTAAGTCGTCAACAATATCAACATGGGCGATTTTAGCCAGTAACTGACGTACGCAAGAGGTACGGGTGTTTAAGTCCGTTAAACGCCACTGTTTTTCAACTCCATTGGCTCTATCCATCAACAATGTTGCTTCGGATATAGACTGTGCATCACAATCTTTTTCAATAGCTTGTGGCGGTAATAGGTCAAAATCATCGACATCTGGTGTGGCTTTTTCTTTTACCAAACGTGATAGATAATTTGGCCCACCAGCTTTTGGCCCCGTCCCTGAAAGACCACGACCGCCAAATGGTTGTACACCGACAATGGCGCCAATCATATTGCGGTTGATATATACATTACCAGCGCGTGATAATCGGGCGAGATCAATTGCTCTGTGCTCTATTCGGGTGTGTATGCCCATGGTTAAACCAAAACCTGTGCCATTAATGCTATCGATGACATTTTCGATTTCATCACCTTTAAAGCGAACCACATGGACACATGGACCAAATACTTCACGCTTTAATACACTAATATCATTGATTTCATAAAGGCGCGGCGCAAAGAAGAAGTGTTCATTGTCAGCGACTTCAGTAGATATATCGCATTGATATAGCAACTTACCATAGTCTTTCATGTAATCACTGTGGGCGTTTAATGCGCTCAGTGCTTTTTGATCGATAACTGGGCCAATATCGGTACTGAGGAACTCAGGATTACCAACATGTAATTCAGCCAGTGCGCCTTTGAGCATGGTAATGACATTATCAGCAATATCTTCTTGTAAAAATAACACGCGAAGCGCCGAACAACGTTGACCTGCAGACTGGAAGCCAGATGATATAACATCATCCACAACTTGCTCTGGTAGGGCGGTTGAATCAACTATCATACAATTTTGACCGCCAGTTTCAGCAATCAAAGGCACTTGATGGCCGCCGCGCTCAGACAAGATTTGCGAAATCTTAGTACCTGTTTCAGTTGAGCCTGTAAACATCACAGTTTGAATGCGCTCATCTGGCAGGATAACACTACCGACTAGGCTACCTGGAGCAATCACAGCTTGAACTACACCAGTTGGCAGACCAACATACTTCATCAGTTCAATGGCGCGCAGAGCAATTAAGCTGGTTTGTTCTGCTGATTTTGCTAACACGGTATTACCGGTGGCAATCGCTGCTGCAACTTGGCCTAAGAAAATAGCGAGTGGGAAGTTCCAAGGGCTAATACATAACACCACGCCGCGCGGCTCTAAGCGGTCATCTTCAGCTAATTCAATGGCTCGGTTAGCGTAATAACGGCAAAAATCGACAGCTTCTCGTACTTCATCAATACCATCTTGAGCAACTTTACCGGCTTCTTTTATACATAAGGCAATCAGTTCATCGGTATGACGCTCTAGGATATCTGCGATACGGGTTAATAACGCAGCGCGTTCAATGACAGACACTTGTGACCATGAATCGAATGCAGTTTGCGCAGTGTCGATCATCGCCAGCATGGCATCTTTATCATGGAAATGGTGGTAGCCAATGATTTCATTATGATTGGCAGGATTTTTCACCGCCACAGCGCCTTCTGGCACATCATTAGCGTTAAGTTGTTTGTTAGTAAACCAGTTATCAAGTGACTCTTTTAGTGGCGTGATCTCGTTGATGTTGGTTAAATCTAAACCTTTTGAGTTATCACGATTTTCGCCATCTTCACTGTAATATAAAGCAATCGGTTTAAGGATTTGCTGATTGTATTTCTCTTTTAATCGCTGAGTTTTTTCTACTGGGTCTTCAAGTAGTGACTCAACCGGTTTTGACTCATCAACAATGGCATTAACGAATGATGAGTTGGCACCGTTTTCCAATAAACGACGAACCAAATAAGCGAGTAAATCTTCATGGTGACCCACAGGCGCATAAATGCGGCATTGAATGTGTTCGCCACTGACGATTTGATCATAAAGTGAATCACCCATGCCGTGCAGGCACTGGAACTCGAAACCTTCTTTATCATCACCTGCAAGTTCTACGATGGTGGCTGCTGTATAAGCATTATGAGTCGCAAACTGTGGATAAATAGTGTCTCGGTAGCCTAATAATTTATTGGCACAGGCATGGAATGACACATCAGTCGATGACTTACGGGTGAATACAGGGAAGTGACTATGGCCATCCTTTTGGGCATTCTTAATTTCGGTATCCCAATAGGCACCTTTGACTAAGCGCACCATCATTCTGCGGCCAACACGCACGGTTAATTCGCGTAGCCATTCAACCACAAAAATAGCGCGCTTTTGGTAGGCTTGTAAGGCAATACCAAAGCCGTTCCAACCCGCTAAATCGTCGTCGCTAAATACGGCTTCGATAACATCAAGTGAGATATCTAATCGTTCTGATTCTTCAGCATCAACAGTCAAACCAATATTGTACTTTTTGGCCTGTAAACATAGGGCTTTAAGTTTTGGCACTATTTCATTCATCACTCGTGATTTATGGGTAAATTCGTAACGAGGATGAATTGCGGAAAGTTTTACTGAAATGCCAGGGACTTTTCTAGGATCATTTTTACCAGACGCTTGGGCGACTTTACCAATGGTTTCGATGGCGTCTTGGTACGATGCTAAATATCGGTTGGCATCGTCCATAGTACGAGCGCCTTCACCTAGCATGTCATAGGAATACACGTAACCTTGTTGCTCTTTTGTGGCAGCACGCTTAGTTGCTGCGACGATCGTTTCACCCATCACAAACTGCTTGCCCATGATTTTCATGGCGTAGTTCATTGATTTTCGAATGACGGGTTCGCCTAGGCGGCCAATGGTTTTCTTCAATAATCCAAAGCGATCTTTGGTACGTCTATCGGCATAATCTACCACTGAGCCTGTGATTAATAAGCCCCACGAAGAAGCATTCACAAATAATGAGTCACTGCTACCTAAATGGTTGCTCCAATGGCCTTGGGAGATTTTGTCGCGAATAAGCACATCTTGGGTATGTTTATCAGGTACGCGTAAAAGTGCTTCTGCCAAGCACATCAATACCACGCCTTCTTCACTTGAAAGTGAATATTCATTAAGTAAGGCATCGATTGCACCATTGCCTGATTGATCTTGACGAATTTTCAAGACCATTTGGCGTGCGCGTTCCCACGCCTTACTTCGGGCGCTAACGTTAATTTCTGCTAGAGGGAGAATATGATCTACTGCGATGTTTTCATCTATACGATAAAAATCGCGAATTTTTTGACGGATTGGACAGTCAGAAATTAACTTACCTTCAAATAGCATGTGCTTGTCCCCAAAAATGAGTAAATATTGCGTCACCGGCAATTAAAATTATTCCAATAATTATTATTATAGTTGTCCGATAACAGCAGTTGAGTGCTGTTTCAATACGCTACTGAAACATTATTTATTTTTAGCAAATTATTTATTTATAAAGTGTGATTTACCTTCAATAATTCTAGGTGAGAATATCCTCCATCTTGCACTTCTGTGTCAATACTCATTTAGTCAAAAAGATGTAAAGTTTTTTAACGAATTTAACTTGTCGTTAACCTTCGTTGGCACTAATTCTTGCCCACCTAGCTAGAAGCAGTAATTTGCCTATTAACGTGACTTTTAAACTAAGATTTTAAATCCGTTTTTAATCGTCTGCTTTCTGGTAAAGCTCTACTCGATTTATCATTGTTTTGTTAGTGAGTTTATCGATGATTTTCGGTGACTTTTATTGTTATGTCTGTTTTAAACGACGCCTAGAGGTATAGGTGACACTGACACCGTTAATCAAACATCCTTGCTGCAGCATTTATTCATGAGTATATGATGGCTACACTTGAGCAAAGCGCCTGTATTGCCTACAATAGCGCTAGATTCTATTACTACAGAGCATGCTCATGAACGATACAACTTCACAACCCGCTTTACCTGATCGCCTTTCTGTTAATCCACGCAGCCCACATCATGTTGAAGCTGTTTTTGAAAATGACATTGGCATCAAAGTTAATGGCAAAGAACGTTTTGATGTTGAAGAGTACTGCATCAGTGAAGGTTGGGTTAAAGTGCCAGCAGGCAAGGCGTTAGATCGTCGCGGTCAACCTTTATTAATGACAGTTAAAGGCACAGTTGAAGCATTTTACCGTTAAGTAGTACGGTAAAATTTCGCATTTTAAAGGCTTAGTAATCATGACTAAGCCTTTTTTGTGTCTAACTTAATGGTGGGTTAGTTTGGCGCCTTATCAATTAATCAATTAATCAACCAGTTAATCAATCAACGGCTTGCTGAGGAATTAATAAAATATGACTACGGCTTCGAGCTAAAATAGCCTCCGCTGTATTGCCTATCACTCTGCCCATAATGCCTTGTCGCTGCACAGCGCCCATCACTAAATATTCGGCATTTAATCGACAGCTGAGTTCAAACAAACACATATCAGGGTTACCTGCCAAAATATGAACATGGTCTCTATCAATACCAATTTGTTCTATGGCTTGTTGATGCTTATCGTAAGCTTCTTTAATCAGTACGCGGCTATTTAATATATCCATATCGCGTAGTATTTTAGGAATTCTGATTACAAACCCAAGGTGCAACTCGTGACCTGTGACTTCTGCTAGACGGCGTGCTTGGTTAATCACCGCTTGATTGAGTGCTTTTTTAACGGGTTTGTTACTGCCCAAATCCACCGCCATTAAAATTGTCCCTGCTTTAGTAAGCAGATTATGAGTTAACAGCATTAATGGTACTTTAGTGTGGCGGATCAGTTGCCAATCAGCAGGCAGAAAATAATCGGACTCATGGATAGCCTTTAACATCATCGCGTATTGCTGAGGTTTAGCCTGCTGGCAGGCATGCTCGGCTAAATCTTTACACCATGTGATGTTGAATGGGATCTTGAATGAGGTGTTGAAGTGCATATCCGTTGGAGTCATGTCAGCAGCTATGTCGCTGAGTTGTTGTTCTAGCTCTAGCTTCTGCGTAGCTAGAATTTGCTGACGTACATCGGCGGCGATTCGTGGATTATAGTAGGCATCACCGCTGAATGATTCGTAGCTATAGGCTGCTATTTCAGGCTGTAGATTCATTTTTTTAGCTAGCTCAATTCCCGCACTCACCGCATTGGCTTGTTGCTGATTTTTTTGAGCAATAATATATAGCTTATCCATGGCAACCTCCTGATATATTCCTTCATACATTACCTAAGTCAAATGTACCAAAACAGCTGATTTACTCCTTGATCTTTATCATTGATAAGCTCAATATTTAATCAAAGGCGCAGCGATTAGGAGGCGTGTATGACAGTAGAGCAGTTTATTATCGCGTTATGCTTAATTCTGCTTTGCGGTAAGGTTTTAGGAAGCATATTTGAGCGGCTTCAATTGCCTGCTGTCGTCGGTGAAATCCTAGCTGGGCTGTTATTGGGACCTACATTTCTCAACATTGTCATGCCCAATGCGACACTGGCGGTTTTGGCTGAACTCGGGGTCATTTTACTGTTATTTTCCATTGGCTGCGAAACGTCAATTAAGCGTTTATCTCAAGCGGGAGGGCGGGCTGCGCTAGTCGCTGTTTTGGGGATCGTCATTCCAATTATTATGATTGGAATCAGTAGCGCCTATTACCTGACGGATTCATATTTTACTGCGCTGTATTTAGGCTGTGCGTTAACAGCAACCAGCATCGGTATTTCATTACGGGTGCTAAGCCAAGCCCAGCAAGCACAAACTGACGTTGGTAATGTGATTTTAGGTGCTGCGGTTATTGATGATATCGCTGGCGTTATTTTGCTAAGTCTGTTGTTTAACTTTGCAAGCTTTGGAGAGTTTGATTTAGCCAGTTCGTTAATACTGACTGCTAAAGTGCTGCTTTTTTTAATCTTAACACCGCCAGTGACACGGGGTTTGCTGTATCTGGCTCGTGCACTCAAACCCTTTGCTGATAAATCAGGTTATGAAGTGATCATCACCATGGTGTTGATTTGCCTATTTTCATGGTTAGCACATTGGTTTGGTGCGCCTGCACTATTAGGTGGTTTTGCTGTGGGGTTAGCGTTAAGCCGGCAATTTACCTCACCGTTTAATCGCTATTTAGTGAACCCTTTTTCTTTTACTCACAAGATGGAAATATCCACTAAAACCATGGTCGATGTGTTTGCACCGATATTTTTTGTATACGTGGGCATTCGTTTAGATTTAAGCCAGCTAGATTATAGCTCTGGCGGGATCATGCTGTTGGTTTGGCTGACGCTGCTAGCGATTTTAAGTAAATTGCTCGCAGGCTGGTTTGGCGGCAGAACATGGCAAGTCAAAGCTGTGGTAGGCAGCGCCATGATCCCAAGAGGTGAAGTGGGCTTAGTATTTTCAGAGCTTGGTTATCAAATGGGTATTATTGATAGTAAGTTATTTACTGAGTTAGTGGTGATTATTGCGATTACCACCTTAGTGGGCCCGATGATGCTTAAATGGAGTATTAAACAACAGATTAAGAAACTCCCCCAAGTTAAGCCGAATTAAGGGGGATCCAGTATGATTTATGCAGGTTATTGCTGGCTTTTTAAGTAGTGGGCATCAGCTGTAAACAAAATTTGCCAATGTTAGCTCTCATTTAACAACAACATGACTTTTATTCATGTTGGAAGGCTGTAAAATCCGCGCCTTGTTTAATCACGAACCTAATACTCATCATGATCGATCTGGCCCTACTTCCTGTTTATCTAACCACTGTGGTTGCTTTGCTATTAATTCCTGGCCCAGACATGCTGTTGATTGCCAGCTCTAGCTTGAGCTATGGCCGTAAAGTGGGCGTATACGCTAGCTTTGGTAACGCAACATCGGGGTTAATCTTAACCTTACTAGCGGCTATGGGCGTGTCAGCTTTGGTGGCAATGAACCCTTTTGCTTTAGAAGTATTAAGAGTATTGGGCGGTGCGTATTTACTAAAAATGGGCTGGGATTGTATGCGTAGTAGTGCGGCTGATGCGCCCGAAATAGAACAACAAAATAACTTAGCCAAATTATTGTATCGCCGAGCAGTAATGAGTAATTTGCTTAACCCTAAGGCGCTAATCTTCTTCGTGCTCTTTTTACCGCAATTTGTCTCTACTCAGCTTAGTGCTAGTTCAGGCGAGCAGATGTTAGCATTAGGCCTGCTGCTTAACGTAATGGGGTTATTATTCAATTTATTGCTGGTGGCATTAGTGGGAACCCTAGGTAAGCCACTGCTTAAAAATGATAAATTTAGAACTTATCAAAATAAGTTTATGGGACTGATATTTTTTGCCTTAGCGATTTGGTTGCTGGCTTCACAGGTGCAAAGTATTGCTTAATTGAATGGGTTAAGCTTAAGGCTTTAGGTTAAAGACTGTAGATTAAAGACTTGAGATTAAAGTGTTTAATTAAAGCTATTGTGAGAATCGTCAAAAGTGGTTCTCATCTAGCCTTAACTAGAGTCTTAACTAGAGCCTAAAATAGAGTCTAGTTCAGCGATAATATCGTGAGGGTTCACTTCATCATTATCCTTGAATAAGCTCTTTTGTAAAAAGTCATTTCCCCCTCATTTATCGGCACATTTTTCTGTTCACTACTCTTTTTACCACTCTTTTCTGTTCACTACTTTGTTCATTTTTCATCATTGATTTCAACAATCTTATTCATCGTGCTATTGGCGAGCTAAGCCATTTTATGCTCATTGTGCTGGCAATAGCCTTGCAAAATACGCACGTAAATTGAATCACTTAGTTTATAACACGCCTTGGTGCTTAATTAGGCTCTAGCGCACCAAAAATGCGTGCTGACGACTGTACACTCGCTGCGCTTGGGGATAATCTGGTTAGCAATATAAGGTCATTGTTTTGGCCTTTGATACCAGGATGAGATTATCGATGAAGTTATTCAATGTTAAACAGTTAATGAATCATTCATCTCGCTCGAAGCAAATTATTACAGTGTTAGTTAAATATGGTTTGGCTAATTGGATAAGAGAAGAGAACCCCGCTTTTATTAAAAGTGTATTCGTTAATGAAAATGGCCAACAACTCGCCTCGCTTTCTGTTGCTGTTCGTTTGCGTTTAGCTTTTAGTGAATTAGGTACAGCATTTATCAAGCTGGGCCAGATATTGAGTACCAG
Source organism: Shewanella sp. 10N.7 (assembly GCF_020806285.1). NCBI lineage: Bacteria > Pseudomonadati > Pseudomonadota > Gammaproteobacteria > Alteromonadales > Shewanellaceae > Shewanella > Shewanella sp. 10N.7. Next base: position 38,042 of record NZ_JAJGZS010000009.1, on the reverse strand, counting down.
AGCAGACTTGGTCGGCCAAGACATTGCCGAAGAGCTGACTAAACTTCAAGCCGGCACTCCAGCAGATCCAGAAGCTGAAATTAAGAAAACCATTGAAGCTGAGTTTGGTATACCTTTCGAGCAATTATTCATCGATTTTAATTTCACTCCATTAGCATCAGCCTCTGTAGGCCAAGTGCATATTGCGACCACTCAAGACGGTGATGAAGTGGTCGTCAAAGTACAACATGCAGGAATTGAAGATAAGATTCTGGCAGATGTAGAAATCCTTAAGATGTTAGCTTCACTTGTTGAGCAATATCATGAAGAGCTCAGACTGTATCAGCCTACCAGCTTGATTTTAGAGTTTACTAAGTCATTACTGAATGAACTCGACTACGTTAAAGAAGCGCGTAGCATGCAAAAAGCCAGTCAGTTTTTTGAAGCCAACCCGCACGTTCATATTCCCGATGTTTATCAGCAGTTATCCAGTAAACGAGTGTTGGTAATGGAGCGCTTAAAAGGCTTTAGTATTGCCGACAAAACTGCATTGGAGCAGGGACAATACGACACCAGTAAGATTGCTGATGTGGGCATTAAAGTCTATTTAGATATGATTTTTGAGTTAGGTTTTTTCCATGCAGATCCTCACCCAGGCAATATCTGGGTACTAGAAGATAATCGTCTTGGGGTACTGGATTGGGGAATGACTGCAAGGCTGAGCAAAGACATGCAGCAACGATTTCAGGAGTTATTGCTTGCATTGGCAGATAAAGACCCGAAAGAGCTTACTTACCATGTCATTAGACTATGTCAGAGCCAGCCGCAGCTAGATCATGAACTACTTGAGAAAGATATAAGCGAGTTTGTGCATGACTACCTTGAGGTGGACATGAAACAAGTCTCCATCGTAGATGTGTTAAACGAATTTATTCGGATCATTAAACAGCATAGGTTGGTGATCCCCACAGAAGTGTCGATGCTGTTTCGCGTGTTAATTATGCTTGAAGGCTCATCGAAATTATTAAGCAGTAATAAAAGCGTTGGCGATGCGATAAGACCGTATGCAATTAAAATAAAATTAGCGCAGTTGTCTCCACTACATGCATTAAAACAAGCACAAACTATTTCGACTCGTTGGCAGCGGGTGATCAATGGTTTACCTGATGAAATCGACAAATTAACCCATCAAATCAGCAGTGGTCACTTTGACGTAAACCTTAATCATCGCAACCTTGATACTATTATCAATCGCTTAGTTTTTGGGGTGTTAAGTGGCGCGATTTTCTTAGGCGGTTGTATGCTATTGAGCAGTAACGTACCTCCTTTATATGAGGGCATTTCTATACTGGGCACAGGAATCACTGCCATTGGTAGTTTTCTTGTTGGTAAGTTATTACTGGCTATTGGCCGTTCAGGCAGTTTATCTAAATAATGGATTATTAGAGTTTATTAGGAGCATATTTATGCCTGCGAGAAATCAATCCATTATTTATTTAATGGTAATTAATGCGGTTATTTTTATCTTAAGTGAGTTCGCAAATGTGACCGAATTACAGTCGCTGGCGTTGTACTTTCCACTTAACGATCAATTTCAGATTTGGCAGCCTTTTACGCATATGTTCATGCACGGCAGCATTGCTCATATTCTGTTTAATATGTTTGCATTGTGGTCTTTTGGCACACCGTTAGAGCAAACTTGGCAAACACCTAAGTTCTTATTGTTTTATTTTGCGACTGGAATAGGCGCAGCGGTGATATACACCCTTGCTAATTATTATCAGTTCAACATGATTATTAATGAGATCATGGCGCTGGGTTATGGCAGCTCACATATCGACGCGATTTTATCTCAGGGCATGGCGGATCAAAATTTGATTACAGCACTCGGTAAAGATCGGTTAATCGAGCTAATGGCCATTTATCATACCCCAGCAGTAGGGGCGTCAGGAGCTATTTATGGAGTGTTAGTGGCTTTTGCAATGCAATATCCAAATGCGAAATTATCACTGATATTCTTGCCGGTACCGATTAGTGCTAAGTACTTTGTACCATTGATTATTTTAGGTGATTTATTTTTTGGCGTGACAAAGTATTCTATCGGTAATATTGCTCATTTTGCCCACGTCGGTGGTGCACTAACCGCCTTAATTATCATGTTGATGGTTAAAAATACCCAAGGGAACTTTAAGGTTCGTTAGTGGCTTTTAAGCGGCTTTCAAACTCTGCCCACAGGTGAATCAAAGTATTTAATAATCAAAAACACGGCAATTGCCGTGTTTTTTGTTTATTGATGAGGGCAGCTGCTAACCAAGATAATTAACTATGAAAATTAACCGTGACGATTAAGCGGCTTTGACATCTAAAATATGCGTCATCAAATATTCAGCATCTTTGTAAACACCGCCGAGGGTGGCAGAGCCCCGTGTGTATAGCCAAGGTAAGCCAATAAAATAAAGTCCTTCAACATCACTACTGACGCCACGATAATTGCTCGGGTAGTTCATTTCATCAAATGAAATCCCATCAATCCAAAAAAAGTTAGGTTTGAAGCCCGTCGCCCAAATAATATTTTTAATACTACTGACACTGCCTTTTTGGAAGGTGATATGAGACTCATCTGCCGACAAGGTTCTGCCCATATGAATCACATTATCTTTAGCAAGCAGGGATTTAACGTCAGTACCAATAACAGGCTGCACGCCTTTACTGAGCCATTTGCCGACTTTGCTATAACGAGACACAGACAAAAAGCCGATTTTGCTGAACCACCACCAGAGTGTTTTACCTAAGAATGTTTGCGGAATAGCGGCAATTTTATCGGTGCCAGAAAAGTGCACTGTGCGGCCTGTCTCAGCTATTTCAGATAAAATCTGCACCCCAGAATCTCCCGCACCTACGACTAAGCAATCACCATCCTGTAGTTGTGATGGGTTCTTATAGTTTTCACTGTGCAACTGGGTGACATTATCGGCAATATCAAGATGACATGGTGGGGTATAAGGAGTATGGAACGGACCTGTGGCTACGATTACTTGCTTAGCTTGGTAATGGCTTGAACCTGTAATGACTTCGAAAATGCCGTTCACTTTTTTAACTGATGTGACTTTTTGATTGAACTCAATTGGTATCTTAAATTGCTCGACATAGCTTTTAAGGTATTCGGCCACTTCATATTTATTAGGATAATAGCCCTTAGGGAAGGGAAACTTCATCCCAGGAAGATGGTTGTATTCAGTTGGAGTGAATAAGGTTAACGAGTCCCATCTTTTAAGCCAAGGAGCGCCGATATGTTCATTGGCATCTAGTACTAAGTAATCTTTATTATTGTTGGATAAGTTATAAGCCATAGACAAGCCAGACTGGCCTGCGCCAATGATGATAAATTCTTTCATGGATCCCAAATGAGTACATATCGAAAATTATGCGCGCTATTGTAACAGAAGCGCTGCTTAGTCATGGGATATTACTGAAATGGAGTTACTGGGTGGGTGTAAACCTGACTTTTATTAAAGGCTTGGGAGCAATAGTTACAAAAAATGCCTGCCAGAGGGGAGCTGACAGGCATGAAGTATCACTGACAAGAGCTCAGTGAGCACTCACTTAAACTGGCTTATTGAAAGGTCAGTTCCCAAGCATTAATAGTACCTGTATCACGCCTAGCACTATCTACCGCTTTAAGTGTCCAATCGCCTGCAGATTCAACACCCGTCATATCAACAGTGTACGTTTTAACAATATCGTTGGCACTGCCACCACTATTGTCGTGTAATACCGCCACTTGACCTGTTGGGCTATAAAGCTCAACTTGTAAGTCGCCTATATAAGTATGGCTAATATTAACGCTTACGGTGATTTCACCTGAATCGCCAGTGCGGGTTGCAGTTAATGAACTGCTAACGCCTACGCTGCTGTTATCAGGAATGCTATAAGTGGTGTTGTTTGAATATGTTGCCGCACCATCAGTGCCGCCACCTGAACCACCGCCAGATGCTTCAGTGTAATTAGCGACTAAGCTAACACCGCTAAATGCACTGTAACCTCGGACCATCACATGGTAAGTGCCAGTTTGTGGGGTTGCGATAGGACAAGACTCTGCGTTGCCACCTTTCCACGGACGACAATCATAGCTGCTGGTTGTAGGGGCTGCGCCGTACTGGACATATAAGTCAGCATCGCCGCTACCACCACTCATGGTAAAGCTCAAATCAGTCGCGCCAGCTGGCACATCAATCGAGTAGAAAAGCTCATCGCCTGTGCCGCCACTTAAGTTAGACTTAGCCACGCCATTGGTAAGCTCGTCATCACCTACACCAGTACCAGGATCGGTTGGCCCAGTACATGAAGCATCTAGATAAGCTTTAGCTGCTTCAGCATCTACTAAGCCATAACCCGTTTGGTTATCTCGGCCAGGAATAGATAAGTCTTCAGCTGTTGCATTAAGCGCTGCGCGAATTTGAGTTGCGCTACATTCTGGATGATGACTCCAGACTAAGGTTGCTACCCCTGATACATGAGGCGTCGCCATTGATGTCCCGTTGTAGTACTCATAATCTTCATTATCAGTATTAGTCACAGTCACTGACGAACCCACTTGGTTGCGCAATGCTAAACCCGTTGCACGGCCTACCGAAACTGACACAATAGGTGCTTCGTTATTGCTGTCGACCAAGAATGGGTTTTGTAGCCCAGGTAATGCAGTATTACTGTAAACGATAGATGCACTGGCTCCAGCAGCTTCACACGCTTTTACAGCATCAATATCTGGGTAGCTACTGCCTTGGTTTCCAATACGCTCAACTAAACAAACTTTATTGCTCATATTGCCACAGTTAAAGTTACTGCCGCTGACTGAACATTCGGCTAACTCACCAGTTGCAGTGCCAATAAATGGTGTGCTGACATGGGTTGAACCTGACAAAACATAACGATTGTGAGGCACAACACCATCATCAAAATATGACTGACCATTGATAGTAATATCCGCTAATCGACCTTCTCCGCGAGTGACGGTTGATAAAATCGCTTCACCAGGACCAGAGATTTCGACTTGAGCGGTGAATTGTGAAAACGCCGCGTGGTCTTTATTGCTATCCACTGCTGCAACAGACATAACTGAGTCATAAGATGCTGGATAACTTAGGGTATCATTACCATCGTTACCTGCAGCTGCTAACAGTAGTACACCATTGTTTTCATGGGCAGCTAGGGCATTTCGTTCTGTATTACTTGAGCCTGAACCACCTAAGCTCATCGTCACGACATCAGCATTATTATTGACACAGGTGTCTACAGCAGCGACAAGATCTGAAGAGTAACCCCAGCCTGAAGCATTAAACACTTTAATCACATGAATGTTGGCATTTTGATTGGGCATCACGCCCACTACACCTTCATTATTAGCTATTGCTGCAATGGTGCCCGCTACGTGAGTACCATGAGCATTACCTGCACCTGGTTCATACCAGTTATTGGTACCTGAGTTATTTGAGCCTGTTACGTTGTTGGCATTCAGATCGTTGTGTCCTAAATCATAACCCGAATCAATAATACAAATGGTACGGTTTCCAGCCTGGCTATCACTGACTGAAGTTGCACCCACATAGCTTTGACCCCAAGGAGTGGTTTCACTGAGTAATCGACGTTGAACATCCTCTTCCACGTAATCAACATCAGCACGATACCTGAGTGACTGTAGGTTTTTGCTATCGAGCTTGACGCTATAGCTGTTACTGCGACCAATTCGCTTCATTTCCTTGGCTGAAACACTGTTCATTGCACGAAAATGAGAGAAAACCTCGTTACTTCTTGGTTCATACTGGGCATCGCTAATGCCATCAGAAGCCGCCTGGGTTGAAAAACCTGCAGCGGCAGCATTGGCATTTTTAAACTTAACAATATAACGCTTAGGTAGCGGACTTTGCTGCTTGAGTTGAGGTGAATTAATATTCACATTTGGTGTGAAGGCAGGTGCTGCATTGAGACTGGCAGAGATCGAAAGTGCCAGTACAGACAGTCCGAGGGCTGTTGTTACTTTGTTTTTAGTCATAACTATCTTCCATGTTATTCAGAGTAAAAAATTATTTATTATTGTTTTTGCAGCGCAAAACTCTATTTGAGTGCGTTGCGGCGATCAATGTATCCTTAGTTGTTACATTTGTAAAATTAATGTAAAAATTATTTGGTGGGTTTTTGATTGTTTTTTAAGTTGAGTCTTTTTGAATAAATATTCAGTGTGGGACGTTGACTATTGTTCTGATAAGCGAAGTGTGTGATTTTATATTCAATGATATGCAGTATTTATAATCAGCAGGTTAGCGGCGAGATAATTGCGATTTTAAAATTATTTAATCTTAAGGTTATGATTATTAAATAATAAAAAAAATATTATTTAAAATGTAAATTAACCATTTATAAAAGAGATGTATTTCTTGGAATAGGGGAGAAATTTGGAGAGTAATGTGCCAGTAATTCATGAGTTAAATTTAAGGCAATAAAAAACCACGTTAGTCGTGGTTTTTACTCGAATAGTACCAATCGTTATTGGATTACTTAAACGAAGCTATCTCTTTTTCAACCGCATCAACTACCGCATGTGGACTGCTGATGTACTTTGAATGGTCGATAAAAATAGCATTATCACCCACTGTCATCACCATCGCAGGGAAGTTTGTAGTGCCAATCATTTGTTGAATTTCTGCAATACCTTCAAGAACATATTCGGCATCCATACTGAGCTCATCGCGGAATATTTTATTCGATGGAGACAATTTAAATTTCTCTACAATGTCCATGAAATCATGCTTAGTATTTAATGGGTTACCTTCAATAAAATGTGCTCTTTGCAGGGCATTTAGCACTGGTAACTGTTTGTCAGCTTGCTTGCTTTGCATCCAACCCATTAAGTTGGCGGTCTTGATTGAGCTTTTAGGGCTGTTTGCATAGCGGATATAATCTCGACCAAACTTCAATCCACTGGCTCTTTCTGCCGCTTCCATTTGTTCTTCGCCTGCACTGGTTTTACCTTCGTAAAGCGCTGTGTGCAGAAGGTGTACCTTCATCGATGGATAAGCTTCTTGAAGTGCGTTCACTAACGGAGTGACAGCATAGCTCCAAGGGCAATGTGAGTCGTAGATAAAATATAGCTCGGTGTTCATGTATTGCTTCTTAATTGGGTGTATATGGGCTGATCCTAAATAGTTTGTGAGTAATATTCAATCTTTGTCAGCTGTATTCGCGCCTTTTACAAGCCTTAACCCTGTCTTAACCCTCTCATCGTTATGCTAAAGCCAATATTAGCGGGAGAGCATCAATGACATTTCGATATTCCATAATTGCACTAGTGTTAACGACCTTAGTCGGCTGCGCTGCCAATGACAGTGCTAACTTTGCCACTCAGGCCACTGACAATCGTACTCAGACTATAGAACTGTTAATCCAGCAAGTGAACCAAGATGCAATGGTTGCAGCTGGCACTCAGGAGGAAAGTGATACCACTGTATTACTGACAGATTTATTATGTGTGCCTGCGCTTAACACCTATCTTGATGCCGCCCTGAAAAACAGTCCTAGCCTGCAACAAAGTATTATTGCTCTCAAAATTGCATATGCTCAGCATGGGGTAACATCAGCTGACCGTTTACCTAGCGTGAATGCAGTTTTTGATGCACAAAACACAGAAGACAGCGATGCCAGCTATAGTGCCGATGTGACTGTTAGCTGGGAGCTGGATCTTTGGCAAAAAATTGCTGATAACTCGGCTGCGGCCAGTAAAGATATAGCTGCAACTCAAGCTAATTTAGAGGCCGCGACAAACTTACTTGCCGCTAACATTATGCGTGGCTGGCTTGAGATAAATGTAAACCAACAATTGTTGGATATTGAACAAAGACGCCTTGAGATTTTGGCTCAAAACGAAACCTTAGTACTTGAGCGCTACCAAGCAGGTTTAGGTACGTTAGAAGAACTTGATAACGCAAAAAGCAGCACAGCATCGACTCGCGCCACCGTTGCTCAGTATCAAGAATCGCTAGCTCAAAGTGAGCGTAGCTTAATGCTACTTACCGGTCAGTGGCAGTCTGAACTTGAGGTGCCAGCTATTGATGCGGCTTCAACGGCTTCGCCATTTCCACATGTTATCAACCCATTAGATGCAGTGCCGCTGCAAAATATGTCAGGTCGCCCAGATCTACAACAAGCGTTTTTTAGCATCGAGGCAGAATCTTTACGCACAGATGCAGCTTATAAAGCCATGCTGCCTTCGTTTAGCTTGTCAGCAAGTTTGTCTGATTTAGCCGATACGCCCAGTGAAGCATTGCTTACGAATCCACTGTGGAGTGTGTTAGGGCAAATGTCAGCGCCATTATTTCAAGGTGGCAAGCTAAAGTCGCAAGCGGAAATCGCGCAGTTAACCACAGAGCAAAGTTTCTGGGTTTATCAAGAAACGCTTCTGAATGCCGTCAACGAAGTTGAAAATGCCATCGGCCAAGAAAGCTCGTTAACCTTGCAGCAAAATCACCTTGATGATGCATTTTTAAGTGCTCAGCGCAGCATTGTCAGTTATGAGCAAAAATATCGCCAAGGTCTAGTGGACATCTTAGATTTACTGACTGTTCAGCAGCAAGCCTATGATCTTGAAGCTAAGCTAACTAACACCACTTATCAACGATTATTGAACCGAATTGAATTAGGCCTTGCACTAGGTTTAGGAGTATCAGCATGAAGCAACTTATTACCCGTAAACTTAAAAAAAATGCCTTAACAATTGTGATTACCACTGTCGCTGCTGGTTCAATTTTTGTCGTCGCAGCTTATAACGGTAGTCAAATGGGACCTGGATCTGAAAAGGGTAAGGGACCAAAGCCTGAGCAAAAACCTGCATCAGAGATGGTAGTCGAGCAAAAACAACCAGTGAGCTTACTTTCTCAGGTAGCGGTTCAAGCAACTCAAGTGGCAAGTTATCAAGCTGAAGTGACCGGTTATGGTGAAACTAAGCCACGTTTTGAATTGAGCTACGCTAGCGAAATCAGTGGTCGTATCGAGTGGTTAGCTGAGTCATTTGAATCTGGGCGGATTGTTAAAAAGGGCGAACTACTCGCTAAATTTGATGACACCAGTTATCAGCAAGCCGTATCACAAGCCAAGGCCGAAGTGGCTACTGCACAACTTGAACTACTTGAAGAGCAGCGCCAAGGCGAGCAAGCAAGAAGTGAATGGGAACGCTCTGGCTTAAAAGGCGAACCAAGCTCACCACTGGTATTAAGACAACCACAGCTAGCCAGCGCCACAGCCACTCTTGAAAATGCACAAAAAACGTTAGCTAAAGCTGAGCGTGATTTGGAATTTACTAATATCACTGCACCATTTGATGGGGTGATTGTGAGTCGAGATGTACAACTTGGCAGCTTTATTAATGTGGGTGGCACTGTAGCCATGCTTTATAGCGTCGATCGCGTAGAAATTGAAATTCCGTTATCGGATAAGCAATGGGCTAATTTGCCGCAGGTCGATTCTTTCGAGTCATCAGCTGATAACTTAAATGAGCGTTGGTCAGCAACGATTGAGGCCACAGGTAGTGACAGTCATACAGGCCAGCAGTGGTCAGCTTATGTTGAACGTAGTCATCAATATGTGACTCAAGATACGCGTCAGCGTTCACTAGTATTAGTTGTCGATAAACCGTTATCTCAAGATACGCCTTTGTTTCCTGGCACGTTCATTAAAGCCACTATTGAAGGTGTCACACTGGATAATCTATGGGAACTACCCGCGTCAGCGCGTTCTCAGCAAGGTGAAATCTGGACCGTTGATACTGAAGGCCTACTCCAGAAAACGCTTGCTGTGACTCAATTTGAGCGCCAGAACAAGATTTATGTCAATCCAACCTTGATGACATCGACTGCACAAGTCGTCAAGCGCCCATTAAGTAATTTCAAAGCTGGCATGAAAGTAATGCCAATGGTTGAGGAGCTGTAATGACTACTCAAACAGATAAAGAGTCTTTACCTAAAGGCATTATTGCTTGGTTTGCTCAAAACCCTGTGGCGGCAAATTTGCTGATGATGGGCGTGATTATCGTTGGCTTATTTTCATTTAATGATATCCGCAAAGAGGCCTTTCCTAGCTTAGAGCCTGATTTAGTGACCGTGTCGGTGACGTACGACAGTGGCGATCCTATTCGTGCTGAAGAAAGTATCGCGATGAAGATTGAAGAGGCGCTAGAAACGGTATCGGGTGTTAAACGTATCACCTCAACCTCTGACGCCTCAGGCAGCCATGTTTCTATTGAAAAAGAAACAAACTACGACCTTGATACCTTATTAACGGATGTGAAAACCAAAGTTGATGCGATCAATAACTTGCCAACAGAGGCTGATAACCCTGTTATTGATAAAGCACGACGTCAGGAGCATGCGATATGGGTGCAGCTCTACGGTGATGCAGATCGTAAAACCTTACAAGACTTAGCAGAGCAGCTTAAATCTGATTTATTAAGTCAAAGTGCTATCCGCGATTTATCGATTAATGCCACCCTAGAGCCGATGATTTCAGTCGAGGTGAATGAAGTTAAGTTACAGGCGTATGGCTTAACCTTGACCGATGTGTCTAATGCCATTAATGCAGAGTCATCAAGCAGCATTGTTACCAGCTTACGTAATGCGGACAAAACCGTGCGTTTAAAGGTGTCAGAGCAGGCATATGAAGTCGAAGACTTTAATAAAATATCTGTGTTAACTCATGCTGACGGCAGTCAAATTTTACTGTCAGATATCGCTATCGTGACCGACACTTTTGAAGAGGATACTTTCAGTTTGTCCCGTTACAACCAACAAAGCACCATGGGTATTCAGGTGGTGATGGATGAAAACAGCGATATTGTCGATATTGTTGAGCAAGCTAAGCAAGTGGTTGAGCAATGGCGTAGCAGTAATTTATTACCTGAAAATGTTGAGATTGAAACCTGGTATGACAAAAGTGACTTAATTACCGAACGCTTGAGTTTATTGGCTAAAAATGCCCTAACGGGTATCGCATTAGTGTTTATCATTTTAGCGTTATTTTTAAATATTCAAGTGGCTTTTTGGGTCGCTGCGAGTTTGCCATTTGTATTTTGTGGCACCTTATTTTTCATGACTGACACCTTTACAGGTTTCACCCTAAATGAAATGACCACCTTTGGTTTTATCATGGCGTTGGGGATTGTGGTCGATGATGCAGTGGTGATTGGAGAAAGTATTTATTCCACCCGTAAACAAGACGGCGACTCAATCAAAAGCACCATTATTGGTACCCACAAAGTGGCTGCTCCGACGATTTTTGGGGTGTTAACCACAGTCGTTGCCTTTATGTCGATTGCGGCAATTGATGGCAAGTTAGGCCAGATTTATGCTCAGTTTGGCATGATTGTCACCATCTGTTTATTACTGTCATTGGTTGAATCTAAACTGATTTTGCCAGCCCATTTAGCCCATGTGAATACTCACCGTAGCGACAAAAAAGGTTTTTGGAATACGATTCAGCAAGGTGCAGATAATGGCCTTGATTGGTTCAATAAAAACATCTACTCCAAGGTGATCAAGCAGGCGCTTAAATTACGTTATGCGGTGATAATGGTATTTGTTGCTTTGTTTTTACTGGTCATAGGTATGCCATTTACTGGCAGTGTGCGAGTGGCGTTTTTCCCTGAAATATCAGGCGATACTGTTGTTGCAGATATTCGAATGGTCAATGACAGTAGCTACGGACAAACCCAAACTAACTTAATGGCACTTGAAGCTAATGCGATTAAATTGGATAGCACCTTGCGCGCTCAAGCGGGTGAAACCGTTAGTGATGCTTCACTTATTAGTGGCAAATTAGACCAAGCAAACTCTGATATCAAAAGCATTCAATTAACGGCCAGTGCCGATAAATCTGGTTCAGTGATTATTGAGCTCGACAGTGATGCGGCTTATACCGCCCGCGACTTTGCTAATGCTTGGTCTGATATGTCCGAGCAAATGGAAGGAGTCAGCAAACTTAAAGTGATGTCGATGAAAGAAATGGTCGATAACTTTAAAGTTGAACTTAAAGCCAACGACGATAACTTGCTGGCAGAAGCGGCCAATAAACTAAAGCAAGAGTTGCAAACCATTGACGGCGTCAGTGGTATTGATGACAACTTAGGTTTAGGAGAGCCGCAATATCGATTTGAGTTAACCCCGCAAGGGCGCGCGTTAGGTATGGATACAGCTGATTTAGCTAAGCAAGTGTTGCAAGCATTTGGTGGCGATATTGTGCAGCGTTTTCAACGTGGTAAAGACGAAGTCAAAGTACGTGTTCGTTACCCTGAAGAAAATCGTCAAACCTTTGCAGATGTAACCACGGCTAATGTCAGAACGCCTGATGGTACTGTGGTGCCGTTAATTTCAGTCGCTAATGTGTATTCTGATTATCAGCAATCTGAAATTACTCGCATCGACAATCAACGCGCTGTGTATATCACTTCAGTGGTGGATAAAGAAGTGATTGCCTCTAATGAATTAGTGGCGCAATTACAGCAAAACTTAGTGCCGCAATTAAATGCTGATTATCCAACGGTTAAAATTGATTTTACCGGTGAAGCAGAGCAACAAAAAGAGTCAACGGACTCAATGCAATCTACCTTTGTATTAGCCTTAGTGATGATTTTTGCCTTACTGGCGATACCACTTAAATCTTATGTGCAGCCTGTCATCATTATGATTGCGATTCCGTTCGGGATTGTTGGGGCGATATTGGGTCACTGGTGGAATGATTTAACCATCAGCATTTTATCACTTAACGGTATTTTGGCCTTAAGCGGTGTGGTGGTGAATGACAGCTTATTGTTGGTATCACGCTTTAATGAGTTAGTGCGTGAAAAATCAATGCCAATTACAGAAGCGATTGAGCAAGCCTGTACTGGGCGTTTACGTGCAGTATTACTGACATCAATTACTACCTTTGCAGGTTTAGCGCCGCTATTAAGTGAAACCTCAATGCAGGCGCAGTTCTTGATCCCAGCAGCAGCTTCGCTCGGTTACGGTATCTTGTTTGCAACCTTGATTACCTTAGTGCTTACGCCATCATTATTAATGATCCAAGCTGATGCAGGCCGTGGAATAAACAAGTTTAAACAGCGATTTTTTGCAATAAGAGATCAAGCGCCAGAGCATTAATATCTCATTGAATTACAATGAGTCTTTAGGTTAACCTGAGCCTTAGTATTAACTTGAGTCTTAGTATTAACCGTTAACCTAATTAAGCCTGTTGCTAATAGCCATCGTGTTAAAGGGAAAAATAATGTCGGATAATTTGCAATTATTGTTGGTCGAGGATGATATTGACCTTGCCACAGCGATTATTGATTACCTCGAACTTGAAGATATTCAGTGCGATCATGCGGCTAATGGCGCAGTAGGTCTTAACTTAATTGAAGCCAACCAATACGATGTGGTGGTGCTGGATTTAAACCTACCCAAAATGAGTGGCCTGGAAGTTTGCGAGCGTATTCGTAGCCAAGGGATTGATGTACCAATACTGATGCTAACGGCGCGTGACACGTTGGACGATAAGCTGGTGGGGTTTTCAAAGGGCGCTGATGATTATTTGATAAAGCCTTTTGCTATGGAAGAGTTGATTGTTCGCACCCAAGTGCTATCTCGGCGCCGAAGTGGTGAAGTCACTAAGTTGATGGTAGAAGATTTATCCATGGACTTGCAAAGTAAAACGGCCACTCGCGCAGGCGAAATGCTGAAATTATCTCCCACTGCTATAAAAATACTTGAATGCCTAATGCGCGAAACCCCTAATGTGGTTTCGAGAGAAAAATTAATGCAAAACGTTTGGGGCGACGAGCAGCCAGACAGTAATAGCTTGAAAGTGCACATGTTCAACTTACGTAAAATCGTTGATGGAAATAGTGAGGAGCAAGATAAGCTTATCCATACCATTACAGGTCGTGGTTTTTCGCTTAAATCTATTTCTGATACAGCAACGCATTCCGAAGGGGAATGACTCAGGAATCCGATATCATGAAGATAAGACCCAGCATAAAAATTTATTTCTTACTTGCAATGTTTTTGACCGGCACAGTCACCATTGTGGGTATGTCTGCTGTGGCGGTGAGTTATTTCTTCTCGGGTCTTGATGTTGCTATGACTAATTTTGTTCGCTCTCAAGCATCGGAAATAGCTTTAGATGGTGATAACCCAGTCACTATCGGCGAGCTAACGGTAGCAACTAGTTGGGAGAAACTCCCTTTTCTTATTCAAAAAAACCTTAATAAAGAAAATCTTGAACCTAACCAGATGATCAAAAAAATTGAAGGTGTGCCCATCATCGATCATCCTAAGCGAGCCTTTTTTGCCATGAAGGTAGTTACAGGTAACAAGGTGCGTTACGCAGGGGTAATTTTAGATAAAAAAGACAAAGTGAAATTGGATAATAAACCGCCGCAGTTTGTGTATATTCTGTTGGTGGCTTTTGTCGCTATGACACTGTTCGGCATCGTATTGCTATTGGTGCTGCGCAAAGTTGCCTCTCCAGTTGAGAAACTCAGAGAGTGGGCTAAATCCCTTGATGAAGAGCAACTGTCTAAGCCAGTTCCAAACTTTCATTACAGCGAACTCAATACCTTAGCCGAAATCGTCCAGTCGAGTTTAAGCTCAGTACAAGATACTTTGGACAGAGAGAAACGCTTCTTAGGGTATGCCAGTCATGAACTGCGCACGCCAATTGCGGTGACTCGCACTAATGCTGAATTATTGCGAAAGATGATCCTTAAACAGTTACCTGCAGAAAAACAATTAGCTGTGCTTGATAGAATCGAGCGAGCAGGCCTCACCATGACAGACTTAACCGAAACCTTACTATGGCTTAATCGCCAAGAAGGTAAGTCACTGCCAACAAGTGAAGTGGCTGTGGGTGAGTTAGTGACACTGATTAGCTCAGAGCTACATTACTTATTACAAGGTAAAACCGTTAAAGTGAGTATGAAAACGGACGATAAAAAATTAACGTTATCAGAGGGCTTGTACCGGATTATTATTACCAACCTTATCCGCAATGCGTTTCAGCACACCTTTAATGGTGAAGTCGTGATTGTGCAAACTAACGATCATATATCGATCACTAACCATAATCTTGATGTGGATGATCAAAGTGAGTCTGATGATCTTGGTTTTGGGTTAGGACTCGAACTCACTGAAAAGTTAGTAAGGCAATACGGTTGGGGATATGAAGTGATGTCAACAGAAGCTGGCCGCAGAGTTGAAGTGACTTTCTAGTTGCTAAATTTAGTTGCTAAATTGTGTTTCAGGTTGAGGGTAAGTGAGCCTTCAGCCTGAGCGGTATTTTAATCATGTCATTTTTTATCAATCCAATTTATTCAAGCTGGCCGTTTAAAGCATCTCTTTAAAGCACCTCATTAAAGTATCTCTTTAAAATGAGTTGTTTGAACTCTCTTGTTCTTCAAAAAGTACACCTTCAACTCTGAGTCATTTTCTGTAAATGTAAATTAAAACTGACGCTATAATTGAGGCCTTGTTAGTCAGTCTTTAACCTACGTGATAGGTTATTTATCTGTCGCTTAATTTACGAACTTTAGCGGCATTTCACTGATATTAAACACAAGTCACTCACCAAAGGAGTTTTACATGGGGTGCCCACTTGGTCATAAGTCTGCGAGTCAGGCGGATAATAACAATGAGACCAAAGCTAACTTTAGAGAGCTAGAAGATAGTATTCATACTGATTTTAAAGATGATATGTCCTATGGCGATTACCTGAATCTTGAGAAGATTTTATCGGCGCAGCAACCACTATCTGATCAACATGATGAGATGCTATTTATTGTTATTCATCAAGCCAGTGAGCTTTGGCTTAAGCTTGCGGGACATGAGTTAAGTTGTGCTATTGATAATATTAACACTGGCGATTTTGGTCATGCCTTTAAAGTGATTTCTCGGGTTAAACAAATTCTGAATCAACTCACTCAATCATGGAATATTCTCGCCACATTAACCCCTGTTGATTACCTTAAATTTCGTGATGCATTAGGCCACTCATCGGGTTTTCAGTCTTACGGTTACCGTAAAATTGAGTTTTTACTAGGTAATAAAAATGCTGATTTACTGGAGGTTCATAAAGCAAATCCAGCAGTTTACAGTGAGTTAAATCAGCTGTTACACGCACCGAGCTTATACGATGTCAGCATTAAGGTATTACATCAGAAAGGCCTAATTGATGATGAGTCTGTGCTAGCTAGAGATGTCAGCCAACCTTATCAAAGTCATCAAGCTGTTCTACAAGCATGGATTAATGTTTACCAAGATGCAGATGAGCATTTTGAACTATACGAGTTAGCTGAAAAGCTGGTGGATATTGAAGATAGTTTTCAGCAATGGCGCTTTAAACATATGTACACAGTACAGCGAATTATTGGTAACAAAGCCGGAACTGGTGGTTCTTCAGGAGTTGAGTTCTTGAAAAAGTCATTGGATATCAGTTTTTTCCCTGAGTTGTTTGAGTTACGCACTCACTTATAGGAAGTTGCCATCTTCTGCGCCCATTATTTGATTTAAGAGATTAACGTTATGACAACGCATTTAGCCGAAAACCTACAAGCTCATTATTGTGCATTTAATGTAGCTAAGCGTATTTTACTGTCTGGTCATTCACATCAAGCGTGGCCAGATGTGGCCAAACAAGGCATGTTAGAGTGCTATGACGATGCGGCAAAACACATAGATGATAAGTGGGGCATAGCATTAGCGAAAGCTGACAGCGTCAGAGATTTTTATCGCAGCTTGATGGGGGAGCCAGATGGCCAAATAGCCTTAGGCTCATCAACTCATGAACTGATTTTACGATTTTTATCGGATCTTAACTACGTTAAAACCAAGCAAAATAGACCGTTAAAAATCGTCACCACAGATGGAGAGTTTCATTCTTTAAGACGCCAACTACAACGTTTACAAGAGCTTAATTGCACCATTGAAGTCGTGCCTGTTCATCCAAGTGAGACGTTAGCGCAAAGAGTGATTGATAAGATAGATGCTGATACCGATGCAGTGATGTTATCGGCAGTTTTCTTTAACACCAGTGAGATTTTCTATGACGTTGGTTTAGTCGCTAAAGCGGCTGAATCATTAAACGTGCCTTGCCTAGTGGATGCCTATCATGCATTAAATGTGGTGCCATTTAATTTACAACACTGGCAGATTGAATCAGCATTTGTGGTCGGTGGTGGTTACAAATACTGCCAAGCGGGTGAAGGTAATTGCATGATGCGGATCCCTGCTAGTTATCAAGGTAGTCCAATTATTACAGGGTGGTACGCTGAGTTCGATGTGTTAGACCAAGCACCTGGTAAAGTGGGGTATGGTCTGGGGCAATCTGCTTTTGCTGGTTCGACATATGATCCTGTCAGCCATTATCGCGCCGTTGCTGTGTTTGATTTTTTTAAACAGAAGCAGTTAACTGACCAAGTTTTAAGAGAGATTAATCAAGCTCAAATTAAACGTTTATGGCAAGGTATTGCAGCGATAGGTGAAGACAAATTAGGTCTGAGATTACCGTCTCACGATGTGCAAGCCAATGGTGGATTTTTATCTTTGACTACAGGCAAAGCTGGTGATTGGGTTAAACAGTTAGGTGAGAGTCACTTTCTTTGTGATAGTCGAGGTAACCAACTAAGGTTTGGTCCTGCGCCTTATGTGACAAATACACAGATTGATCAGGCACTGAATATTATTGAAGATACTTCGAAGTTGATTCATCGCTAATCAGTATTAGTGGTATAGATAGTGATGATTGAATAAAGCGAACTCTTGGGTTCGCTTTATTGTTTTACAGTGGGAGGCAAGCGGGCTTTTCAGTGCGATATCACTTGATGCGTAAGCTTGTTTAGCTTAAGCCAGTTTAACTTAAGCCTGCTAACTCATGCCTTTTCAGATTGTGCATCAGGATCGGGCGCTCGCATGCGATCCCACCATTCACTATCAGCTTCAATTTGGCCGTTCTCATCGATAGCTGGATAAGGGATTTGTTTTCTACGACAAGCTTTGGCGTATATAGGATGGCCTTGTTCAAACAACTTAGTTTGGCAGTATTGGTGATCAAGTTGTCTGTTGTTATACATACCGGCTTGTTCACGTTGTCTTTGTGCTTCGTACATGATTAATGCGCCAGCAACCGAAACATTCAATGATTGCACCATACCCACCATCGGAATAATAATGTGTTGATCGGCAGCAGCAATAGCTTCAGGACTGACACCATCACGTTCATTACCGAGCACAATCACTGTGGGTTTGGTGTAATCCACTTCACGAAAATCTACCGCAGTATCAGAAAAAGTCGTCGCAAGAATTTGCATTCCCTTAGCTTTAAATTGTTCGTGAGCTTCAGTAAACGTTTGATGCTTTATAGTGTTAACCCAACGATGACTTCCTGATGAGGTATTACCTGATACCCATAGGGTTTCTTCAGGCATAACCGCATGAACTTGATGAATACCAACACTATCGGCAGTACGTACTGTAGCAGCAATATTATTGGTTTTATGGACTTTATCGAGACAAACCGTGAGGTCGACTTGGCGATTATCAAGCATTTCGTTGATGCGGGCTAAACGTTCTGGCGTCATGGGGTTAATTCTGCTTCTTTAAAAAATGGGTTAAATCGTTATCTGGTATTTTGCGCAGCGATTATAACGCTAAAATAGCACTAAACTCGACTAGTATGTCTGAAGAGATGGAATTGGAGTTGAGTCGCTATTTGATATTAATGATGTGTGATTTTTTAGTATTGCTAAAGGTAAAACGAGCAAGGCCAAAGGCACTTGCTCGCTGTTTTCATCAAAATCCCAAGATTGTTACTCTTTTTCGATGATCAGTTTTCTGTGTGGGAAAGGAATTTCAATACCTGCTTCATCCAGTGCTTTCTTGATTTGCTCAGGGATTGAATACAGGATGTCGAAGTAATGCTCGCCATGACAGAATGGACGGACTAAGAAATCCACTGAGCTGTCATTTAAGGTTTCAACTTCTACAAATGGCGCCGGATCTTTCAAAATATGCGGATGAGCGGCAAGTACAGCATCAATCACTTTTCTTACTTCATCGGTGTTTTCTTTGTAAGCCACACCAAAATGCATATCCACACCGCGAATATCATGGAATGAGTGATTGACGATTTGTGCGCCCCAAATTTGGCTGTTCGGTACAATAATATGCTGATTATCGAAAGTTCTAAGAATGGTAGTGAATAGGTCAATCTCTTGCACATTACCAAAACGATCCGCTGCACTAATAAAATCACCGACTTTATAAGGACGGAATAGCAATAGCATTACACCAGCAGCAAGGTTAGATAATGTTCCTTGTAACGCTAAACCAACCGCTAAGCCAGCAGCACCCAACAAGGCAACGATTGAAGCGGTTTGCACACCAAAGCGATTTAGTACCGCAATCGCAACAAACGCGAGAATGATGTATTTAGCAACACTGCCTAAAAAACGGAATAAAGTATTATCGAGCTTATCGTACTTTTCACCAATTTTATTAATGATTGCACTGGCTTTATTCGCGATATAAAGGCCAACGATCAGTATTAATGCGGCGAGTAGTACATTGATGCCAACATCTATAATTAATGGTAGGTATTGATTGATATCGATTTGATCTACGTAATCTTGCATTATGCCTCCTGCATATAAGGGATTCTTGCCTTAGGGCTAACAAACATTATCTCGTTAGTGACAACGATTCAGTCAATGAAAGGTAAATTCATTGGGATTGAGTGACATAAGTGTATTGTTATCGAATTTAGCTTAGCACAATCAACAACTAAGTGTGATGAAAGTCTCATTATTAATGCTAATGAAGGGCTTGTTTTACTTGAGTTATTTAGGACTTATTTGACCAGAAATCGTAGATCGACATTATTGGCAAACTAATCGATGTACTAGGAGGTTAAGATTGGCATCAGACAGAGCTAAAAGCTTATTTTACAAGTAAGTCATTGAATTATATCGGTAGGTATTTTAGTCAGAGTTTTAGTGCTTAAGCTAAAACTCTAACTAAAACTCTGATATTTAGCGTGGTGACTGCTGCTTTGCACTTTGTTGTTTTGATTTTCTAGAAAACCGAAACAACATCGCAATCGTTGCAGAGAGCATTAAACTTAAGCTCACGACTAAAAAGGCTTTATTTAATGTTTCCTGATGATTACTCAGCATCGGGTTATTCATCACCCATTGACCTATAAATAACAGCACCGCGCTCCAGATCATTGCGCTGGTAAAACTCATCAACACTGTGCGTTTAACGCCAAGCTCTCTAATACCCATCAGCATAGGCGTTAACACTCTAACAAACGGGATAAAACGCGAGATAAACAGGGCTAAAAAGCCGTACTTTTCTAATAAGTTAGACGCTCTTTGTAGTGTATTGTCTGGCAGACCGTTTTCAATTTTAGTCACAATGGGGTGATGAGACAGCCACCTTCCTTGAATATAGGCGATGCAAGATCCTAACCCGGCACTAAAGGTTAATAATAGAAAGGCATGCTGAAGTTCTACAACGCCTAAACCCACTAAGCTACCTACAAATAACACGAGTCCATCACCGGGAAGAGGTAAAAAGACAAAGCTAGATTCAAGAAACAAAATGAGCGCTAATATCAACATTAGGTGATAGATTGTGACTGTTTCCAATAAGACATCAAAATCTTGATGCCAAATAGAAAGCATTACATCAAACATTGTATCTCCTCTAAGCAGAGTAAAGTGTTGTTAAATTGAAAGATCAGCAAGTCGTTATTCCGTAATTCAACGATAGATTAGCACTTCATTAAATCTAGCTTCATTAATTAATGCCCATCCTTGTACCTCAGCGTAAATATTTGTTAAATAATTTGTCTGTCGAATCTTATTTGTTTAAATTTTTGTTTTATTTACAGGAGGAGGTTAACAGGAATCTTGATAATTTTTCTAAGCTGACTTACACAAAGTATATTGTTGTTTGGTAATTTATCCTGCTGATTATGTTGATTGTCTATCTTGCTGATTTTGTTGATTGTCTATCTTGTTGATTATATTGGAAATCTATCCCGATGGCTTTGTTAGCTGTGTCTAAGTGATGGCTGCATGGCATAAGTCGATAGCATGGGCACAGGCAATGAGGTTGTAACTCATATAATCAGTTGAAGAGGGTTTAATGAATTTCAATTTTCAGAATAATTAATACAAATGATGAAGTTGAAGCTTATAGCTAATGTTAAATAGGCTTAATAGCCAATGATTTAATTTTTAAAGCTTGTGAGATTAATTTTGATTACTAACTTTGATTACTAGCGTATATAGGTATCTTTTAAATTAATTCGTTCTAAATTAGCTGCTGTTTGATTATCTTCTATTTAATTAGTTTTTGTGTATGAATGTGTTTGTATATTCATTCTTCAGGTTTTCATTTTAATAATAATGTTGCTATGTCTAATTTAGTTATTTCTTTTTTGTGAGTGTATTTATTTTTATAAGTTTATTGTGATGTTTAACAAGTTAAGTGTAAATTAATGTTGTTTTAAGTTTTACCTTGTAGGTAATAGATTTCGTACTGAAAAATAGAAGTGTAAATAAGGGTTTGATTTGATGTTTATTTGGTTTTTTAGATAAGTGTGAGCTTGCTCGATGCTGGTTGTTATTAAATTAAGGTTAGTATTAATGTTTTTTATTAATGTTGATGTCAACCTAACTATCTGTATACATGTGTTTTTTTTAACTTTATGTGTTTTTTGTGGCTGGTTGTATAAATATTCCTGCTTTAGTTAGATGGATTAATGCGCTATTTCATCTAAATAAAATCAATTTAATACCCCTTAGGAGGTATGTCTTTTGTAGATGAAAATTTGAAGTGTGACAAGTAATTAGCTTTGCTTTGGTTATGGTCACATTAATACTGTAAAGCCCTGTCGTGATTAACTTGTTGTGATATTAATTGTTTTAAATTAATTAGATTTTTTAATTTTGAAAGTTTGATTGATGTATTTGGTAAGTGAGATGAACAGATGTATTTATCAAATTATAAATAATAATAATCCCATTGAGGAATGATGATGAAATTAAGAAAAATAGCTGTCGCAGTAATGCTAACAACTGCTTTTACCGGTTACAGTGTGGCGGGCGAAGTCGATTTATATAAAAGTGAAAATTGGCAAAAAACTTTCCCTGAGCAATATAAAACTTGGGCCGAAACTGAAGAAACTACACCAGCTTCAGGTGAATTAGATGATCTATTAGCAAGCAACCCTAACTTAGTCAGCGCTTGGGCAGGTTATGGTTTCGCTAAAGACTACAATCGTGCTCGTGGTCATCACTTTGCATTAACTGATATCGTTAAAACATTACGCGTTGGTCACCCAATGGTAGGCCATGACGGTAAGATGGTTGGTGAAGCAATGGCGGCAAGCTGTTGGTCTTGTAAAACACCTGATGTCGCTCGCATGTATGACGAAGTCGGCGAAGGCAAGTTTTCAGACAATGCATGGTCAACTTGGGGCCACGAGATGTCTAACACCATCGGTTGTGCTGATTGTCATGAATTAGGCAAAGAAGAGATTCGTTTAAGTCGTCCATACACCGACCGCGCTATGAAATCGATTGGTAAAGACTTCGATAAACAAGACGCCACAATGCAGGCCAGTCAGACATGTGCTCAGTGTCACGTTGAATACTACTTCGACGGAACCGATGAGAAGAAAGTTAAATACCCAATGGATTACTGGGTACCTGGTGTTAATACAGACTATAAAGAGTTTGTAGGCTACAAAGGAACTGACGGTTTATATGAAGGTTTTGCTGCTGAAGCACAACTGGCTTACTTTGATAAGCGCGGCTTTAAAGATTGGACCAATGCTGTTTCTGGTGCACCAATGATTAAAGCGCAACACCCAGAGTTTGAAAACATGCTTGATCGTACTGAGCATGCAATGGATAGCCATTTAGAGTTTGGTTGTACAACTTGTCATATGCCTAAAGCTGAAAATGAAAAGGGCGGCAAGTACTCTAATCATAAAGTGACGTTTGAAGCTGAAACATTACCATCAAGCTGCCAAAGCTGTCATGAAGCAGAAGACTTCAAAGAAATCCTTGATGAGCGTAAAGCTGAAATCAATAAGCTACGTTTTGAAGCTGACGGCACAGATCCACGTTTGACTGAAGTGCACTTTAAAGCGCAAGCAATCTGGTCAGCGAATGGTATTGAAGGTTTAGAAGCTGGTAAAGGCATTGCAGTGGCGAAAGGTAACTACGAAGCCGCATTGAAAGCTAAATCAGTACTATCTGGCGAAAT
Source organism: Shewanella sp. 10N.7 (assembly GCF_020806285.1). Lineage (NCBI taxonomy): Bacteria > Pseudomonadati > Pseudomonadota > Gammaproteobacteria > Alteromonadales > Shewanellaceae > Shewanella > Shewanella sp. 10N.7. The sequence continues at coordinate 14,712 of NZ_JAJGZS010000009.1, read as the reverse complement.
GAACAGCTTATTGACCAAAGTGAGAAATGCACAGTGGTTCTGGGATAGTGCAACAGCTTCACATGGTATCCATGCTCATAACCCTGCAGAAGCCATCCGTTTGTTAGAGAAATCTAACGATATTTTAGATGCTGCAATTACTGAAGCTGATGCATTACTGAAAAAGTACGCACCAGAATACAAGTACGATGCCACTAAATACGATACTAAAGCGAAAGTTCAGCCTCTTGTTGGTTTAGACCTTGAAGCAATGAAAGCGTCAAAAGAGCTATTCATTGAAAAGCGTGTAGAAAAAGAATGGCCAGTAGAGCTTAAGTAATTCAGTTACTGACGCTTTAATGAATCAGTGCGATTTGAATAAATAGACTCTCCACTATCACCGTTCAAATCTGTCACTGTGGCAGCAAAATGCCAGTCGATGTTCATCGACTGGCATTTTTTATAAGTAAAACCTTATTGGAGAATGTTTATTATTCGCAATGTGCATCATACGCAATGTGCATCATACGCAATGTATACCATACGCGATGTGCATAAAGATTCGCTTGGCCATTGAAGTCGTTAATAGCGCTATCATCAGTGGGCTAAATCAGTAAAATAGACTTACCTCTTATCAATGCGATATCTCATTTTGAAGGTTCAACACATTACCATTGCTTTACCGTCACTTATTCACCGAATAGGACGGGACAGTGTTAATCAAGCGAAAGTCATTTGCGCTCAATATCAATGTGAACTTAAACGAGTAAGGCGCTCCAGAAACTGGACGCTTGTAGGCGATGCTATCAATGTGCAAACCATAGGAGTGTCGCTTAAAACCAATGATTCAATTACTTTTGCTTATCTGATTAAGAAAATCGATATTGGTTTAATTGGCCATGAAGATAAACTGGAAACCTTAACGCAAAAATTACAACGGCTTATTACTCAAACGCCTAATATTACCCTAGCAGAATTGATGCAATTAACCGATTGTACAGAAGTTGAAGCCCGCACAGCGCGATTTGAGACTGATATTTGGTAGATATGATGATTAATCAGATTATTAAGTGTTGTTATATATGTACTTGTACAGACCTTTTTCTTTAACATGAACCACTTATTTGAATTTTCACTCCCATTTATTATTCCCAATAACGCCTGTTGTTAACCCATCTGTCACTGGTTGTTCATTACGTTTATTGAATGGCATCAATTAGGCTATTTATCATCAAAGCTAAGCCTGATGCTTATTCCTTTGTGTGTCGACAATGTCTTTAGTATCACCATTATTCCCAGGTATATCGTGCATCTCTAATTTAAATCACAATAGATTTGAATCAGTTGCTCAATAGCTGTCTATACTTGCTTACGAGCCATTATTTTGCTTGGTTTTGTATTTTGGACTTAGGTATTTTGGACTTAGGTAATTTGCTTCTCTTAGGCTCATTTCTTTATTTGAAAATGAATGTTAACGATATTTACTCATCAGGTAACTTTAGGAGAGTTAGGTATGAAACAGTGGGAATTATCCCGACGGGACTTCATGAAAAAGTGCGTTATCGGTGGGGTAACTGTTTATAGTGCACCGATGTTATTGCAACAGCAAAGTGCAATGGCTAAAGGTGTTGCTTCTTCACTGGCTGAAACTTGGTATCAAGATGGCAAGCCTGCATTTCGATTTGATGCGATAGAAAAAATCACTGGCGAGAAAATTTACGGCCGTGATTATCGCGCAAAAGATATCCCGTCTTGGCCAGACACTCAGCATCATGCTTTTATTGTGCGAGCTCACATTGCCGATAAAGTGTATCAAGGCCTCGACCTCAGTGTTATTCCTAAAGATCTGACGCCCTACAAAATTATTACAGCTGAAGATTTAGAGAGTAATGATCTAAAGTTACCGCCTTTTTACGGTGATAATATGCTGCTTAAAAAAGGCAGCGCGCCTGATTATTTAGGCCATGAAGTGGCCATTTTATTATTTAATGATTTTGCTCAGTTTTTAAAAGCCAAAATGATGCTGCAATTTCATGAGCATTTTGTGCAATATGGCCCTGAAACCGTGCCTTATAATGCTGCCTCAAAACAACCTTATGCTGGCTGGCGGATTGTCCGTGAAGAGTCAACTAAAGGCTCCCAAGATGATGATATCTACAGTACATATCATTCGGGGCAATTTTTCCCTAAATATGAGGGGCAAAAATTGCTTTGGCCTAACCCAGTAAAAGACAGTGATGATATTGGCGAGCGAGGGATGTATCTTGCGCAGACTCTTCGTCAAGAGATGACATCTAACGATGATTGGTTTGTATTAAATAAACAATACAAAACACAATCGATTGAACCTATGATGTTAGAGCCAGAAGCCTACAACGGCTTTTTCGATAAAAAAAGCCAAACTTTACACGTGGTAATAACGACACAGTCCCCCCAAGATTTTTATCTTCAAGCTGGCAAGGTACTCAGTGAAAGCCCATTAACCCAATCGATTAAAAATCTTGTGGTTCATTCTCCTTATATTGGAGGCGGATTTGGCGGTAAAGACCATACTATTTTTCCGTATTACGGCATGATTGCATCGATTTTTGCAGATGCTCCGGTAAGACTGGCAAATAATCGATTTGAGCAATTTCAGTCAGGACTTAAGCGCCACCCGTTCCATTTTACTAATCAGTTAGCATTTGATAAGTCGAGCCTTAAACTCAAAGGTTTAGTGGCAGGTATGAACTTAGATGGTGGTGGTAGAGAGAATTTTTCCTCATCAGTTGCCATGGTGGGAGCGAGTGCTATTCAAGGCATTTATTACATTCCCAGAAATGATATTGTGGCGACCTGTTTACCATCATATTTGCCGACGGCTGGTTCAATGCGAGGTTACGGTTCTTTGCAATCAATGGCATCTATAGAAATGATGTTTAACGAAGCAGCAGATGAAATGAAGGTGGATCCTTTCAAACTTCGCCGCGTCAATGCCATGGTTAATGGTGACAAAAATACCCAAGGTTCAGTGCCACTTGAAAATATTCGCTACCAAGAAATGCTCGATTTGGCTGAAAAACATGAAATGTGGCAAAACAGGCAAGCCAATAAAACCAAGTTTGACCAAGCCAATCCAGATAAATCAATGGGCGTTGGTTTTGGTTTTGTCAGTAAAGATTACGGCACTGGCTCTAATGCTCCGTCCTCCTATGTTGGTGTAACGCCAGATGGAAAAGTGGTGGTTAAAGTGTTCTCTGTTGAAATGGGTACAGGTACTGATACTTCTCAGGCCAGCTTAATTTCAGAATACTTGGGCTCAGCAGCAGATAACCTTGATATTGCACAAATAGAAGTGTTTGATGCATTGGAGATTTTTGATGATGCTAGCCCGTATATAATGAGCCAAGAACATCAAGACAAAATGGCTAAAAACCCACGTTGGACCCCTATGGTCGTATCAGCATCGTCTGCAAGCCAATCAGCTTTTTTTCAAAGTCATTCGACTAAATATGCAGCCAAAATTTTATTTGAAGAGTCATTGTTTATGGCCGCAAAAGCGATATGGGAAAAGCAAGGTTCTAGCGGTATCACCATTACCGATGTGAGCTGGCAAGGTGGCCAATTGCATGCTAAAGATGCTGAGCCTTTATCACTGTCTATCATATGTAAGAAAGCGCACGCCGAAGGCATGATAACGGGTGTCATGACCCATGGTTTTAATCGTTGGCAATGGGCAACAGCAAAATTTGAACTTAATCAGCAGCAAAAAGAATACCCACTAGATGCCATCGCATTGGAATACGGCATCGGCGCCAATGACGCAGTAAAAGCTAAGCAAAATAAACAGGGCTTTGTGGTGCAAGAAAGACAAGCTGTCAATTATCCAGAAGTAAAGCTCAATAGCGCGATGGTACGTTATTACACTCCTTGTTTAACTATGGTAGAACTTGCTGTTCACAAGGTCTCTGGCGAAGTTGACATTCTTAGAACGCACACATGGATAGAACCTGGAAAAGTGCATGTACGGGAATTAGTTGAAGGACAAATTGAAGGTGGGCTTACCATGGGGATAGGCCATGTACTTCATGAAGCATTACCACAAGATAATACTGGCGCGGGTAATGGGGAGTGGAACATTGACCGCTATAAAGTCCCGTTTGCCAAAGACAATGGTGTGTGGACTCTTGACTACACGCTCCTACCGACTATTGATGGAAGTGATGAATCAAAAGGCTTAGCTGAAGTGGTGATGATCCCAATTGTTCCCGCGGTTGTTGAGGCGATTTATCAAGCCACTGAAAAACGTTTCTACCATTTACCTATTACAGCTAAAGATATTTCGGAGGCCAATGCATGAGCACGTTAAACTTAACCATCAATGGTAAGCAATATGGGCCACTTGAGATAGACCCAGGCATGCCAATGGTCAACTTTTTACATGAGTACCTTAACCTTACTGGGACTAAATTTGGCTGTGGCGAAGGTATTTGTCATGCTTGTGTGGTGATTGTAGATAATGATGATGGCACCTCAAGCACTAGGCGGACTTGTATTGCAAATGTCATGCTTTTTAATAACCTGAATATTAGAACCATTGAAGGCCATGCAACCAAAAATAACGTGGGTGAAATTATCGCCCTGCATCCTGTGCAAGATGCTTTTATCAAAAACTTTGCGTTTCAATGTGGTTGGTGCGCCCCTGGTTTTACTAATGAAACAGTGGCATTGATTGAAAAACTGAAACAAAAACCCATCGCGAAAGACCAAGTAGAGCGGGTGATTGAAGATACCTTAGGAGAGCATGTCTGTCGTTGTACTGGATATGTGCGTTACTTTAAAGCAGCTAAAAACCTGATTTTGGCGACCAAAGGCTTAACTATTTAACGATAATAAATGGTTACGTAATCTATAGCGCATTCCTTGTAATGGGAATGCGCTTTTATTTAAAGCAATAATAGAAACGTTCAAGGTAGCTAACGTCCAGGATAAATTCATTTTTAAAGGCTAAGGATGTTCAATTGGTCGAGCATGTCGATAAACTAATACGGTTAATTACTGAACCTCCCAATATCACTTTATCAGTACTTATTCAGTTAACTCAGTGCATTGAAGCTGAAGCAAGAACTGCAAGATTTGATGCAGATACTTGGTGAAGGCAGAATCAGATTTAATTGGCTGCCCGCTTAGAGTAACAGAGGGAGCTTAACTAACTTCCATAAAACACGTGTTTTGCATCACATTCAGCTTATTAAATAATGCCCCGACCTAGACTTTATCATTATCTATAGCTATCTATGTGGGATTAGCTCTATCTAAAAAACTGCATACTCTGTATACTGCCGCGCTGCTTTTAAAGCTCATTTATTCGACTATTTACCCCGAGGATTGCCGTTATCATTAGTACAAACAACATCACCATGCAGTTTGGCGCTGAGCCATTGTTTGAAAACATTTCTGCTAAATTTGGCCACGGCAACCGCTACGGTCTGATCGGCGCAAATGGTTGTGGTAAATCCACCTTCATGAAAATCCTCAGTGGTGCGTTAGCACCAAGCTCTGGCAATGTCTCAATTACACCGGGCTTAAAAGTCGGTACCTTGAGCCAAGACCAGTTTGCTTTTGAGCAATACAGTGTGGTTGATACTGTGATCATGGGCGATGCAAAACTGTGGGAAGTGAAGCAAGAGCGTGATCGTATTTACTCTCTGCCAGAAATGAGCGAAGAAGACGGCATGAAAGTGGCCGATCTTGAAAGTGAGTTTGCTGAAATGGATGGCTACAGCGCAGAATCTCGTGCTGGTGAAATTCTATTAGAAGCGGGTATTGAAGAAAGCTTTCATTTTGGCTTGATGCAACAAGTTGCACCAGGCTGGAAACTCAGGGTGTTACTGGCGCAAGCATTATTCTCAAACCCAGATATTTTGCTACTTGATGAACCGACCAACAACTTGGATATTCATACCATTTCTTGGTTAGCAGGCGAGCTTAACAAGCGTAAGTGCACCATGATTATCATTTCACATGATAGACATTTCTTGAATTCAGTTTGTACTCATATGGCTGATATCGATTATGGTGAGCTGCGTGTTTATCCGGGTAACTACGAATACTTCCTTGAAGCGTCTGGTCTTATTCAAGAGCAGCTATTGGCAGGCAATGCTAAAAAGAGTGCTGAAATGGCAGAGCTGCAAGACTTTGTTAACCGTTTTGGTGCCAATGCATCTAAAGCGAAACAAGCAAGCTCACGTGCTAAAAAACTAGATAAAATCAGTTTAGATGAAGTGAAATCGTCAAGCCGTATGACACCATCATTGCGCTTTGATGAAAGTAAAAAAATGCATCGCCAAGCATTAGTGATTGAAGAATTAGGCCATGGCTTTGATGGCGAACCGTTATTTGCTGGTGGTGATTTAATTTTAGAAGCGGGCGCTAAGCTTGCGGTTATCGGTGAAAACGGTGTGGGTAAAACCACATTGCTGCGTTGTTTAGTCAATGAGCTAGCGAATAATCACGGCACGATTAAGTGGTCTGAAAACGCTGCAATTGGTTATTGCCCGCAAGATAGCAGCAAAGACTTTGATAATGATTTATCGCTATTTGATTGGATGTCGCAGTGGCGTACCCCTAAACATAACGACCTTATGGTACGTGGTATGTTAGGTCGTTTGTTATTTACTGAAGATGACGCCAACAAGAAAGCAAAAAATTGTTCAGGTGGTGAGAAAAACCGTCTGTTATACGGCAAGTTAATGATGCAAGATATCAACGTGTTAGTCATGGATGAACCGACTAACCACATGGACATGGAAGCCATTGAAGCGTTGAACAATGCACTTAAGTTGTTTGAAGGTACGTTAATATTCGTCAGTCATGACCGTGAGTTTGTATCATCATTGGCGACGCACATTATTGATGTAAGAGATCAACAACTCGTCAGCTTCCACGGCAGCTTTGATGAATACTTAGCTAGCCAAGCTGAAGCCGCTGCACTCGCAGGTAAATAAGCACTGCAATTTAGATTTTTCCGCTGATAATAAAATGCCGCTAACTTAATGGTTAGCGGCATTTTTTATGTCAGCTTGTTCTAGACAATTTATTTTTGATAATCAGTGGCCAATACTATTGAGGTGTTGGATTAACATCATTCGGATCTCTGTTGGAGTTTCACTATGCCAAAATCCGCCGACATACGCCCAAAGTGGGATCATAAATAACAGCATCAAGACTAGGACTGCTAAGCCTCTATATGACATTACCATTCCCCATCGAGTACTAAAATGTAGCGCCTCTTTTTTAGGGCAAGCTGAGATACAGTTCATGCAGGCTTGGCACTCATCACTGCGAATGGTGGTTTGGGTATGCACGATAATATTAGCGGGACATGCGCGGGTGCACTTGTCACATTTCATGCCTTTACCTTCAATAAGGCATTGCTCAGTTGTGCGGCGAATTTTAAATGGGCTTAAAAAACTAACCAGTCCAAGCAGTGCGCCATAAGGACAGATATAACGACAGAACCCCTGTCGCTTCCAAGCCGCTATTGCCAGAATTAAACTAAAACACATTAAGCTTATTGCAGTGGGACTTAAGAAAAACAGCGCCATCTTAAGGTCGGCAACCTTGTGATAATAACCATCTAAGTAATGTGGAATGCTGGCTAGTGGCATAGTGAACACTAACAAAACCAGTGCTGCCAATAGCAAGTACTTTATCATGCGTAGTATCCAGTCTAACCAAGCGGGTGGTGCAAGCTCCTGTTTGATAAAGCGCTTTCTTAAGCTATATAAGTAATCGCCCGCTAACCCAAGCGGGCAGGCCCAGCCACAAAATGCACGTTTGCATAATAACCCTGTCAGTAATACCACGACTAGCATGACTGCAGCTGCTGGATGATTTTGATCCCACAGCCCTAGACCTAAAATGGCTTTAAGCTCAATACCGCCAGCAATAGGCAAAAAGGCATCACCAATATCAGGGCGTACTAACCAAGGGGTTATTTCAGCCTTTAACAATGCGGCATTGATGGCAAATTGAATCCCAACAAGCATCATCGACAGGGCGAGGGCATGCCTGATCATTTCTTTTAATTGATTGGCTTTATTGCCTTTAACGCGTTGACCGTCAATGACACCGCCTTGGGCAAGCGCAGGCTGAAACTTATTGAATAAGGGTAGTAAGAGTAAAGATAAACCTAGGCCGACAAATAGTGGCCAATGCAAGCTGATAACTAGAGCTGCCATTAACAGTGCGCCACACAAAGCTGCGCCCCATTTTTGTTTACTCCAATACAGTAAACTGATGCTGTATACCAAGGCTAATACCAAGGTGATTGATTCGATCGTGCTCATATGCTGATTTCTAAAAAGTGTGAATACTAATGAGAGTGCAGAGCGCTGGTGCTAGTTCGTTGGTTTGATTAAGGATGTGAATCAGCTCGAAAAAATAACCAATAAGTATGCAAAGTAATTGAGCTATATCACTAACCTTGGATTAACAATTGAAACAGTCTGGTATTTTGATTTTAATCTGTTAGGAATTCTTTTTAGCGTTGTTTATTTGAAACCTTTAATAACAAGCTTGAATGGATGCGTTAATAAGGGCATTGCTTATTAACGCATCAGAGGGCCTCGCTATATTATTAATAGCTAAAGCTAGTTAAAACTCTTCATTTGCCTCAACAATGCGCTGTAATCTTTCTTGCTCTTCCTCTTTAGCTGCATTGATTTCTTCAAGCACTGAATCCACATCAGCTACATGTTCACTTTCAGTAAATTCGCCTGTGAGTACCGACTCTGGCGTAAGTTCACCGGCTTCAAAAAGCGCCCACATTTCTTTGGCATATTGAGTCTTGGCAAGTTCCGGCGCAAATTGGCTGTAATACTGAGTCATGTTGTTCACATCTCGGGCGAACATCCATACAGCGTTGTTGTTTGCAGCGGCATCGACAGCCTGAGGTAAGTCGATAATCACAGGGCCTTTGTCATCAACTAATACATTAAATTCAGACAGATCGCCGTGGATCAACCCCGCACACAGCATCAGTTTGGCATACTCGATCATACTGGCATGATCGCGCACAGCGTCTTCATGAGAAAACACCACATCGTTTAATCTAGGAGCCACAAAACCGTCAGTGTCGGTAACCAGCTCCATTAGCAACACGCCTGAAAAACAGCCGTAGGGTTCAGGTACACGAACGCCTGCTGCGGCAAGCTTATACAGGGCATCCACTTCGGCATTTTGCCAAGCTTCTTCTTGCTGGTCACGGCCGAATTTAGAGCCTTTTTCCATGGCTCTGGCACGGCGGCTATTGCGGACCTTTCTTCCCTCTTGGTATTGAACAGCTTGTTTAAAGCTGCGCTTATCAACATCTTTGTAGACTTTTGCGCAGCGAATATCATCGCCGCAGCGCACTACATATACACTGGCTTCCTTGCCGCTCATTAATTGGCGCAGGACGTCGTCGACTAAGCCTTCTTCAACCAGAGGTTGGATTCGTTTGGGGATTTTCATTGCGCCGTTATACCGTAAATAGCGAGTAGATGGAATGCTCAATCAGTAGAATAGCCTTAAAAGGCTAACTTTGGTTGAGATGAGGCTTTTTAGGATAAACATAGGTTGATGATAGCTATGCTAGGTAGTTGCTTGCTATCATTGCTATCTTACTCAATGCTTATTAGCATTATTTAAATCGAACGATTGATAGCAAATTGGCAGTTAATAGGATCTTTCATGATTGAATTACAGCAAAATAACCCACTACATGGTTTAAAGTCAGAAACCATGGTGTCAGAGCTAGTGGACTTTTATGATTGGAAGATTTTGTACGCAGCGCTGCGTTTAGAGTGTTTTAACAATAATCCTAGCATGGAATCATGCCTTAAGTTTTTAAAGAAAACTGAATGGGCGAGAGAACGTGTTGAAAGCTTTTACTTATATCGTTTTAAAAGTATGCCTAAAGGTAGTGCGGCTCAGTTTGAATTAAAGCCTCGCGAACGTGGTTTTGCTGACGGTATTGTGCCTCGCAAACCACAAGAATTAACCGTTGAGTTGATTGCAGAAATGCGTGAAAAAGCCACTGCTGACTATGAAGAAATGAAGCGTAATAATAATGATCGCCCTAAGCAGTACGGCAAAGATAAGCCGAGAGCACAGGATGGTTACGCGCAAAACAAACCTAAAGGCAATCGCCCTGCACCATCACAAGACCCGTCTAACCCTTGGGGTAAGTAGAGCAACCGTTGCATATCAGCTGCTAAGTAGCAGCTGATTAAAGTTAATCGTTTTATTATTAATTGAGCTAATATAATAACCAAAGTTCAATACTGAATAAGAATGAGGAATAATCAGCGATGATAAAAGCATCAACACTGATTGTAATGCTCAGGATCAGTATTTGCTGTGGTATCAGTCTTATCTTACTCGGTATTTACCTGCATAACTTTAATCATACTGTCGAGCTGATGGGCATTAAAGGCATTATCCTCAGCGCCATGTGTGTTGCCTTTGGTATGGTGTTATCACTGCCGACGAAAATGTATTTAACCTTGCTACTGGTTAATCACGAAAATCATCAGCGTGAACTTGAGTCTGCAATTTCACAGCAAGATAAAACGTCCCAAGCCCAACCTAAATCATCTAAGTAAACCTTTCCCCTTTCTGGTTCGTATCAAAGATATGTTTGAATCATCTTTGGGTATATTTTGTCAGAAGAACGCTCCTTATTTGTTTTTACTCAAGATCTCCGCTTGCAGGATAATTTGGCGCTAAATGCGTTATTGGTCGATATCTTAGCATCAGAGTCTCAGCGGAAAACTGAATTACCCGTAGCGTTTGCTTATGTGTTCGATGAACGCTGGTTCAAATCCATTCGATACCAGCAACAATCCATGGGACAGCATAAGCTGGCATTTTTGCTGCAATCGTTAGCAGACTTGCAGCAGCAACTTGAATCATTAGGGCACAAGCTGCATTTATGCATTGGCGACCCTGTTACTGTTATTAGCGATTTAGTGCAGCAAAATAGCATCAAAACCCTAGGGTACAGTAAACAAGTGGGCTGGGATGAAAGGCAAATATGGCAACAAGTCGCTAAGCGACAACCTCAATTACGGTTAATATCAGAATGGAATAATGGATTATTCAACCAACAGCAAATTACCCCTTATGTAAATGCGATGACGAGCTTCTCGCAATTTCGCCGAAAAGTTGAAAAAACAGGGCTATCAGTCGAGCAACCTTGCAACACATTTAATGGTATTAGTACGCAGTCTTTATCGTTGGTTAGCGGTGCAGTAACCGATTTAAGCCAATTTCAAGCAACGAAGTCGGCGTTGTTTTCTGGTGGTGAGCAAGCGGCTCAACAGCATGTATCACACTACTTTTCAAAATCTTATCCCAGCGAGTATAAACAGACTCGTAATGAATTAGACGGTATTGAAAACTCGACTAAATTTAGCCCTTTCCTCGCTATGGGAAATATATCAGCACGGCAAATATGGGCGCAGCTTAAACAATATGAGCAAATTCATGGTGCTAACGATTCCACTTATTGGATAGGATTTGAATTGTTATGGCGTGAGTATTTTCATTGGTTAGCATTGCAACACGGAACTCAACTTTATCGCTTTAAAGGCCAAGCGGCTAAGCCGCCATTAACCAGCTTTTTTCCAGAGCGATTTAGCAAATGGTGTTTAGGTAGCACTCCTTATCCATTAGTGAATGCCTGCATGAAGCAACTGAATGGTACTGGATATATATCAAATCGAGGCAGGCAAATTGTGGCCAGTTGTTTAGTCAATGAACTGGGTGTTGATTGGCGTTTTGGCGCAGCCTACTTTGAGCAACAGCTGATTGATTATGATGTGGCATCCAATTGGGGCAATTGGCAATACATTGCAGGAGTTGGCGTAGATCCTCGTGGAGGGCGGCACTTCAATATCGAAAAACAGACTCAGCAATATGATCCAAACGGTGATTTTATTGCTCATTGGTGTTCGTCACCCAATGATTGCAGCCTTGATAAAACACTTCTGGATTCAGTAAATATTGATGACTGGCCTATTGATTGCGAGCCTATTGATTCCAAGCTTATTGATTCCAAGCCTATTGATTCCAAGCTTATTAAACACAGGCCTATAGAAGATGTTCTAGTGGATAAAAAGTCGCATAGTAAGAGCAAGTTAAATAAGCGTGATTTTCTCCATGAATAGGGCCTGTCGTGAAAACTCTGCGAGCAGAACGTCGTTTACTGATAAGACTTGCCCTGTCTGTTTGCGACCATTTAGCTGGCGTAAAAAGTGGCACAAAGACTGGGCTAATGTGAAGTACTGCTCTAAGCGATGTGCTGGTGAGCGTAACAGGAGTAAACATGATTAAAGCGAAACGTTTACGTCTTATTCTTGGCGATCAGCTTAATGCTTCACATTCGTGGTTTGCAGATAAACACCCTGACACTGTTTATCTCATCGCTGAGCTAAAGCAAGAGGCAAACTATACTCGTCATCACGGACAAAAAATCTGCGCATTTTTTGCAGCCATGGAACAATTTGCACAAGCGCTTAGGCAAGCTGGGCATCAGGTATTGCACTTGACCTTAGATGATACCGCTTTGTATTCAGATCTTGTGGAGTTACTCAATAGGTTATTTATTCAATATGGTATCAAGCAATTTGAATATCAGTTGCCAGATGAGTATCGCTTAAGGGAGCAACTGCGTTGTTTTTGTGCAAGTCATGCAATTGAAAGTTTGGCCTATGAAAGCGAACATTTTTATCTGTCTGATGCTGAATTAAGTCATGATTTTAAAGCATCAACAAAGCATAGGATGGAGCACTTTTATCGCAAAATGAGGAAACGGTTTAACTTATTAATGGAAGGGCAGGAGCCAGCGGGAGGTAAATGGAATTTTGATGCGGATAACCGCCAAAAACTTAAATCAAATGACTTGCCTGATATTCCTGAGCCGCTTATTTTCGAGAATGATGTTAGTGCGATTATCGACAGGATAACGCGGCATAACATCAAAATAATAGGGCGGATGTCATCTCGCTTACTATGGCCTGTAACACGCCAGCAATCGATTCAATTACTAGAGCATTTTTGCCGTAATTGCTTAATTCGTTTCGGAACGTTTCAAGATGCAATGACCTCAAAAGCAGATACCTTGTTAGCACAGCGTCAATGGAGCTTATATCACAGCAGGCTATCGTTTGCGTTGAACAGCAAAATACTCAGTCCACAGCGAGTTATTGATACCGCTATTGGTTTTTATCAGCAAAGCCTGCATGGCGACAATCCCATTTCTCTCGCGCAAATTGAAGGCTTTGTTAGGCAAATTTTGGGATGGCGTGAATTTGTTCGGGGGATTTATTGGGCCAATATGCCTGTATATGGTCAACTAAATCATTTGGATGCTACACGCAATTTACCTCAATGGTTTTGGGATGCTAATACCAAAATGAACTGCCAGCATCATACGGTCAAACAATCCCTTGATTATGCTTATGCCCATCATATTCAGCGGTTGATGGTCACGGGTAATTTTTGTCTAATTACTGGCATTAACCCTGATGAAGTCGATGATTGGTATTTAGGTATTTATATCGATGCCATTGAATGGGTTGAAATGCCTAATACTAGAGGCATGAGCCAGTTCGCTGATGGCGGTATTGTTGGCTCAAAAGCCTATGCTGCCAGTGGTAACTACATCAATAAAATGAGCGACTATTGCTCAAGTTGCCATTACAAAGTCAATAAAATCGATACTGATGATGCATGCCCGCTAAATTCTTTATATTGGCACTTTATGGACAAACATCAACACAGTTTTAATGGTAATCCGCGAACAAGAATGGTGTATGCCAACTGGCTTAAAAAGCCACAGGCTGATAAGGCTCGTATTCTAGAACATGCTCAAGGGTTATTAGCTAATCTAGACGCGCTTTAATTGGGACGATAAGTCACATACATCAATTAATCCAAACAGTTATATCAAAAGCAGTGAGTTAAACAGATGACAATGAAACATTTCAGCACAAAGGCAATAGGCGAGTTAGAGTCACGACAGCGAGCGCGCTTTATTAATAGTTTGTCAGGGTTTAAAAGTGCAAATTTGGTTGGCACTATCGATAATAAAGGGGTTACCAATGTGTCGATAGTGAGCTCGGTGTTTCATATTGGTGCATCGCCCGCGTTGTTGGGCATGATCATCAGGCCCACAGCTGTTCAGGTTAAAGAACAGGCGCAAACAGCAACTCATCCTCAATCTGTTCCAAGGGATACTTTAGCCAATATTGAGCAAACAGGAGTTTATACTCTTAATCATGTATGTGTAGATATATACCAACAAGCGCACCAAACTTCAGCGCGATATGATGCTGAGGTTTCAGAATTTGATGCTGTTGGTCTGACAGAAAGTTACTTAGACGATGTCGCTGCTCCCTTTGTGTTAGAAAGTCAGCTTAAATTTTCATTATCGGTAAGAGAAATCACGCCGCTAAAAATTAACAACACGATATTAATTATCGGGGAAGTGACCCAGGTTTTAGTGGATGATAAAGCGGTAAAAGCTGATGGTTATATCGATATTGAAGCGCTTAATACTACTGCAATATCAGGGCTTGATAGTTATCATGTTACTGAAAGATTAGCCCGCCTCAGTTATGCCAAAGCAGATCAAACATTGTCAAAAATAGCGAATTCATAGGGCCTGTTGATCTTTGCTGGTTAAGTTTTGTTCGAAATAAAAGC
>NZ_JAJGZS010000099.1:0-264 GCF_020806285.1 Shewanella sp. 10N.7 | reverse complement strand
TCTTAAGGGGAGTTTACCCCATATCGGTGTACAGATTCATTAAGCCACAATAATACCCTCTTGGATCACCCTGCCGCCCCTAACGAAAAATGCTGAAAAGCGCATGTTTTCAATGGGGATAGATCCAACTTTCAACGGGGATAGATCCAACTTTCAACGTCGCTTGTAGACTGCTTCTGCCTTATTCGAAAATGCTAACGCTTCCGATTGTGCATCCCTGCACCGCGAAAGCTAGCCTGACGTCCTGTCAGGCTCACGCTATTT
>NZ_JAJGZS010000098.1:0-265 GCF_020806285.1 Shewanella sp. 10N.7 | reverse complement strand
ATACACAACGATAGAAGCAGCTTCAATAGCGGCCATCAATCTCGGTATTAAATCGCAACCTGAGTACCAAAAACGCTATAAGGAAGACCCTCGACTGCATAGTTCCCCTCATCGCTTTTACCGTGATGACTGGCAGGCGTTTGGCAGATGGAATGGATTTTTAGGTAACGACATTCCTGATTATTACCCAACGATAGAAGCAGCTTCAATAGCGGCCATCAATCTCGGTATTAAATCGCAAGCTGAGTACATAAAACGCTATAAG
>NZ_JAJGZS010000097.1:0-270 GCF_020806285.1 Shewanella sp. 10N.7 | reverse complement strand
CGCATCTCGTTTGGGACGAGAGGGTCAGAGGTTCGAATCCTCTATCACCGACCAAATTTTAGTAATCCAATTAGTGATTTATTTTGATCCTATCAAATTGGCCTACCGTATAAAAAGTTACATCCAGTGAATAACGTCATTTGATAGCGTTTCACTCACTCTTTCAGAGTGGAGCAGAGGATTTCCTCTTAAGACTCAAATATCAGAGCAGATTTTCGGTGATTAGCGCAGCCCGGTAGCGCATCTCGTTTGGGACGAGAGGGTCAGAGG
>NZ_JAJGZS010000096.1:0-272 GCF_020806285.1 Shewanella sp. 10N.7 | reverse complement strand
AGATGGGTCGTTAGCTCAGTTGGTAGAGCAGTTGGCTTTTAACCAATTGGTCGAAGGTTCGAATCCTTCACGACCCACCACTTTTCTGAAAGTGAGATTGCCAGTTTGGCTTTAATTCAGACGTAATGAATCATTACGTAAAACTAGATGGGTCGTTAGCTCAGTTGGTAGAGCAGTTGGCTTTTAACCAATTGGTCGAAGGTTCGAATCCTTCACGACCCACCACTTTTCTGAAAGTGAGATTGCCAGTTTGGCTTTAATTCAGACGTAAT
>NZ_JAJGZS010000095.1:0-278 GCF_020806285.1 Shewanella sp. 10N.7 | reverse complement strand
CATGTCCCGCAGAGATACTTCTGGCAACCCATTGGGTTGCCATTTTTTTTGCGTAAAAATGATTAACGTGACTATTAATTAACCTGACTAATGATTAACGCAACTTTTGATTTAGGTGGCTTCTTTTTTGATTAAGGTGAATTCGACGGTAAATGCACCTGCTCAAGCAGAGAGTCCACAACATCCATTCCTCAAGCTTCAAATAAGATAACCCTCCAAGGCATTTCTAAGTCATATTTTTAATAAATCATAAAAATGATCATTTTTTATGAAACAAA
>NZ_JAJGZS010000094.1:0-282 GCF_020806285.1 Shewanella sp. 10N.7 | reverse complement strand
TTAAGTAATTGAGCCAATATAGATGAAGTACAAAACATAAACGGGTAACTCGTTTCAGCCCAAAACGTGTTTCAAATGATAGGTAGTAAAGATAAGTAACAGCCAGTAGACCAACTTTTTCTAATCGATAAGTGACTACTGCTGATTACTTCTGATAAGGCATCAATTTCAATGCTCACTTTGCACATATTTGTGCTCGTTTATCCAATACCACTCTGGTAGAGTGCATATAAATCAATAGCTTTACTTTAGTAAGGCTTAAATAATAGGTTTATTAAATGT
>NZ_JAJGZS010000093.1:0-292 GCF_020806285.1 Shewanella sp. 10N.7 | reverse complement strand
AAAGCCCTTGCGGTGTTTCAGAATCTCCCTATAATGCGCATCCACTGACACGGCAACAGGCCAATAGGCTCAACGTATCAGAGTTAATTAAGACGGTTTCAAACCTCATAATTAACCGGCAGAAAAGAGTTTTTAAATTAGTTTAAAAAACGCTTGACGCCAACAACGGGAAGTGTAGAATACGCCTCCTCAAGCCAATGACCTAGCGTCTAACGGCGATATCTGAAAAATTGATATCACGCTCTTTAACAATCAAACAAGTAAATCTGTGTGGACACTCACAGGTGTTGAG
>NZ_JAJGZS010000092.1:0-301 GCF_020806285.1 Shewanella sp. 10N.7 | reverse complement strand
TAGGCCGCGCGTAGCCGCGTCCTTATCCCAAGTGTTGAACAAGCCCGAGTGATACCTTTATAGTGTAAATATCGGCGTAAGAACTTACGCTTTTTCGATGTGTGCAGAGCAGTTACATTTTTCACTAGCCGCATCGTTCCCTTAGCATCGCCAGCTAATTTCGTTACCTCAAAATATCAATACCTTAGCACCTCCTGATACTTTTATTGTTCTGCATCTTAAGTATTAACTTTCTAATTCCTCGGCTTAAACAGTGGCGTTAGGTGTCGTTGGTTTTCGTCTAAGAAAGCTTGTCAGTCGT
>NZ_JAJGZS010000091.1:0-315 GCF_020806285.1 Shewanella sp. 10N.7 | reverse complement strand
AGAAAAGCCCGCTAATTTATTAGCGGGCTTTTTGCTATCTAGAATTTAATAAATAAAACAATATAGGTTTTAGTTCATCAATAGTTTGTAGTTCATCAATTTAGGCTTCAAATCCCTATCTCTCCGCCATATTTATCGAAAGAGCCCGTTATTGAAAAATAGCGGGCTTTTTTGTGTCTGAATTTTGGAACATTGCAAATTGGTTTGTAGCGCAATCCATTTAGGGGGCAAATCCCTATCTCTCTGCCATATTTAGAAAAGCCCGCTAATTTATTAGCGGGCTTTTTGCTATCTAGAATTTAATAAATAAAACAA
>NZ_JAJGZS010000090.1:0-319 GCF_020806285.1 Shewanella sp. 10N.7 | reverse complement strand
CTTGTATGGATAATAAACCCACCTAATTTACAAATACTTCCCTGTTTCGGGTAATGTGAGACCCAGGCTTTAGCTGCAACTAAAGCTTTCCTTGTCGTAGTTCGATTGAGCGATGGCTCCTCTATTGAGAGACCGATAACAAGAAAGAACGCGACAAAGGACTCCAAGCAAAACACTCGAATAGTCTACTGGGTCTCGAACCCGCATTTGCAAGCAAGAGTTAGCTTATTATGAATTCAAAAACTAATCAAAACATTAACATTGGTGTCGATACGGGTAAATTTCAACTCGACATTTATATTCGTCCGCTTGATATATT
>NZ_JAJGZS010000008.1:0-174273 GCF_020806285.1 Shewanella sp. 10N.7 | reverse complement strand
CCTAATACTGATAAAGCCCTAACACAATGTGTTAGGGCTTTTTCTTTACCAAAAAAAGTTTAACCGCGGGTTTAGACACATCAACAGTTGATAGTGTGAGCGATACGCCCATGTAACAGTAGATAATCGCCAAGCGCCCCATATCTTTAAAATAGTGCCTCTTAATTGAGAGCAGATAGCCCGCTACTTACGTAGCGGGCTTTTTTGTGTCTGGAATTTGAGTGAATGAGTTAGTTAGTCGCTATAGCTAACAGACAGTGTGGTCTATATGCCCATGTACCCTTACAAAGATAGTCAAATAGGTCATCGAAAGCGCCCCATATCTTTAAAATTAGTGCCTCTTAATTGAGAGCTGTTAGCCCGTTACTCAGGTAACGGGCTTTTTTGTGTTTGGAATTTGAGTCAATGAGTTAGTAGCTAAAGCTAACTGATTGTGTGGTCGATATGCCCATGTGCCCTTACAAGGATAGTAAAAATAGGTAATTGCCAAGCGCTTAATTGAGAGCTGACAGCTAATTAATGATGTAATGGTTTTTTGTCTTCAATTTTGAGTGATTCAGAGCGTGTGTTAACAAAATAATGCTTCAATTAAAATCGATTCCCTACCTTGATTTGAATAAGGTTTCGTTTAATCTGTGAATTTTAAGATCTGCAAAATAAATAGTTAATTGAATTTGATATTTTTATTTCAATAAATAAGCGTATTGAGTCGCTTTATTCATTTACTAAAACAACAAGAAAAGATTCAAGTTTTATACTGAACCCAAATTTATAGCAAGCCCGCGATGTTACCCTTTGGTTAAGCTTGGTCGGTTGTTGTTGGGTATTGTTTTAAAAATGTAGCATGTTATTTAATTGTAAATTGATCTAGTCGGCATATACAGTATTTGATTATTCAATTTATCTATTTTGGTTATATAATCTTACATCTGGTTACTGCCTATGCGGTAGGGATAAGCTTTTACAATGCAAAATATGATGAATTTGATATCACAACGTTGGCAATACAACATCGATTTAACTGCTGAAGCGTTAAATACGAATATCTATATCTACTCATTGAATGAAGCTGGTGAGCTTGGATTATCATTAAGTTCTAAAAATCAACAATCGACTCCAGATACTAAACTTCAAGCGCTTATATTCGATCATGTTAACCAAGCTTATACTTCCCAAAAGCAGCTGCTAGTTGTCCAGTTTGTTTATGGGCAGCACGCATATTACTTCCGATTAAAAGTCATTACAGATTCTCACCATCGTCCTATCGGTTATTTGGTTATAGAGCTTAACTCTGAAACACCAAAAGCTTCTGATGATGCACTTCTATCCTTGTGTGTCGAAAACATATCCCTTGTTTACGCTGAAGAAACAAGTCGAGTTCTCCATGCTCCTGAGTCAATCAACCTACAAAACTTTATCAATTCTTTTCAAGAACATATTTGGGTTAAGAACTTACAAGGGCAATATGTCATATGTAATGAAAGTGTAGGCCTAGGGTGGAATAAATCACGTTCAGAGATCATAGGCAAAAACGATGAACAGTTATTTGATTCTGCAACGGCCAAAAGTTTTAAACAAGGTGACAGTCAAGCTATATCAGCGAAGGAACCCATTGTTGTAGCAGAATGCGAACGTATCGATCAGCATAATAACCGTCATTGGTTAGAAACGATTAAAGCACCGTTAATGGATGGTTGTGATGACTTAGTCGGCGTTATTGGCATTACACGTAATATTGGTCGGCATAAAGAAGCGCAGACACAATTGATGCTAGCTGAAAGCGTATTTGAAAATACTGTTGAAGGTGTACTGGTTACTGATAGAGACGGTAATATCACTGAAGTTAATGCCGCTTTCAGTAAAATAACCGGCTTTAGTCGAGAAGAGGCCATTGGTCAAAATCCACGAATTTTGAACTCAGGCAAACATGATGATTTATTCTTTTCACAAATGTGGAATACCTTATTAGTTAAAGGTAAATGGCATGGCGAGATTTTCAATAAACGCAAGTCAGGAGAAGTGTTCCCTCAGTCAGTGACTATTAACGCTGTATATAGTCAGAAAGATCAAATTAACTTTTTTGTTGCGGTTTTTACTGATATATCTGCGCAAAAACGAAATGAAGAAATGTTGGTCAATTTATCTTATTACGACAGCTTAACTCAACTCCCCAATAGAGTATTATTTCGTTCTAACTTGCAACAACAAGTAGAAAGGGCCTTTAAGCAACAGACGCAACTGGCGGTCGTATTTTTCGATATTGATTTCTTTAAGCATATAAACGACAGCCTTGGTCATGATGTGGGTGATCAATTATTGGTTGAAGTTGGTAAAAGGTTATCTGAGCTTAGCTGTGAACAATGCATTGTTGGTCGATTAAGCAGTGATGAGTTTGTTCTCTTGCTGACAGATATTACCCAAAATGAAATGGTAACGAGCCATATCAATAAGATTAAGACCTTGATAGAGCAGCCCTTCAAGTTTGATGATAATCCTTCTATAAGAGTAACACTAAGTATGGGGGTTTCGGTCTTTCCTCATGACTCTTTAAACAGTGAACATTTACTGCAAAACACTGATACAGCCTTGCATATGGCTAAGCAAAGTGGCCGTAATAACATCACTTTTTATGACTCAACAATGACGATGAACTCTGCTGAGCATTTCAAAATCCAAAGTGCATTACATGAAGCAATTCAAGACAACCAATTTCATTTGGTCTATCAGCCGAAATTATCATTAGTCACAGGAAAATTAGTGGGGTTAGAGTCTCTTATTCGTTGGCAGCACCCTGAGTATGGTTTAATTTCACCTGCTGAGTTTATACCAATTGCTGAGAAAACTGGGCTAATTCATGAAATTGGATTACAAGTATTAACTATGGCTTGTAAACAAGGCGTTAATTGGCTTAACGCTGGCTATCGTTTTGGCCATTTAGCGGTGAATGTCGCGAGTTTGCAGTTTCAGCGCACAAATTTTATCGATAATGTTGAACGAATATTATCTGAAACCGGCTTTCCGGCTGATTTACTAGAATTAGAGATGACCGAAAGCTGCATGATGTATGAACCCGATAGAGTAATATCAGATTTAAAACGCTTAGGTAACCTTGGGATTCAATTATCCGTAGATGATTTTGGTACGGGATACTCATCATTAAATTATCTTAAGAAGTTACCGATCAATGTACTTAAAATTGATCAGTCCTTTGTGTCAGATATTCCATTTGACAGTAATAATACTGCCATTGCTAAAGCAATAATTGTACTTGGACATGCGCTAAAGTTAACTGTCATAGCTGAAGGGGTAGAAACAAAAGAACAGGCGGCCTTTTTACTGGAAAATGGCTGTGACCAAGCTCAAGGGTATTATTTTAGCAAACCACAGTCTGCGAAAGCTCTCACTTCGCAATTACCTTTATTATAACGTTGTACTTAACCCTATCTTTTTTAAAGCGGTAATTTATATATTACCGCTTTTTCATGGGTAAAATTTTATTGAACTAACCTACAACAATCCAGCATTAAGCGTAGGTGTCGATACCTACGCTTTCTTGTTGATCAGATTGAGAACTAATTTGGACGAGTGTTTCCAAAAATACACTGCCAATATCTTTGGCAGATAAATCCTCAGTCAATGGTTTTAGTTCATCTAATGCATTTTTTAATTCAACTTGTTGCTCTTTCGTCAGAGAACTTAGCATGTCTGAAACTTGCGTTTGTTCTTCTTCTGATAATGTTGCTACAGCAGGTTCA
Source organism: Shewanella sp. 10N.7 (assembly GCF_020806285.1). Taxonomy (NCBI): domain Bacteria; kingdom Pseudomonadati; phylum Pseudomonadota; class Gammaproteobacteria; order Alteromonadales; family Shewanellaceae; genus Shewanella; species Shewanella sp. 10N.7. The sequence goes on along the minus strand of NZ_JAJGZS010000008.1, from coordinate 170,518 downwards.
AGACCTGGTGGAGTTGAGCCTGGTGGTGGAGGTGGGCCTTTCGGTTTGTCTGCTGCGCTTATATCGAACTGATTCGTAGAGCTTGAGATATTGAGTGAACTCGTATTAATTTGCATGTTAGCCTCTATTATCTTTTTTGACGTTGAGGTGGCTTATGATCCTCTGGGACTGCCACAAGTTGGTCATCCATCATTTGGCATGTCGCTGAAATTTCATCTCCTTTAGGAGTGGTGATGTTTACCACGTCATTTTCTGTTTTATCTTCACAGAGGGTATAAGCTTCTTGAGGCGGTTTTCTCTTTTGCCTTTGTTGTTCTTGAGCCAATAAAGCGCTAGAAAAACCAATGCTGGTAATGAGAACTGAGCTGATAACAAGTAATTTTTTCATGTAAGTTCCTATTTATTGATGAATCTAGTTTTTGGGTGAGTTTTACCATACCAAGTAAATATGCAGGAAATGTGCAGAAACGAAGGAGATTGTAATTAGCTTGTTTAACGAACTAGTGAGAACAAGAACAGATAGATATACTCAGTTAACATGTAAATTGCGATCCAATATTATCACCATGAGAATAATGGCTTGTTCATAAATTTTATTTTTATATCTAAACCTTGGTAAAACCTGAATGAAAATTTCTCAGAAGTTATTTTTAGCCTTTGTCGGCCTGACGAGTGTGGTGCTTATTGCAACCTTATCTCTTGCTCGATGGGGTTTTGATCAAGGTTTTATAAGCTATACAAACTCCTTACAACAAGAAAGGTTAGAAGAGCTCGCTGTTTCATATTCTGAGCTTTATCAACAATCAGCTTATGATTGGAACAATGTTTCGAAAAAAAAGTTTGCGCAAATTATTCGTCAGTTTACGCCATTACATGGACCGTTTGAGGGGGCTGAACGAAAAGGTCCCCCGCCAAGACCTAAACATAAGCCACCTCGGTTTGATGGACCTCCACCGCATTTGACTGGTGAAGCTAGAGGTGATCTACCGCCTCATTTAAGAGACTCAAATCAAACAGTGCCGCCTAAACGACGCAGGCCTGTTACTGCATTGTATTCAATTTCAGGACAGTTATTGGCCGGCGATAAGTTTGATATTCTCGGTTCGACCATTTCTGTTGACGTCACATATAATGACCAAGTCATAGCCACGCTATACACAAAGGCGGTTGTCAAAGTAAACAGTATTTCGGCAGAAGCATTTTCTAAGCAACAGCTCTGGACAAGTATTTGGATAGGTTTGTTGTGCTTGATTCTGGCCAGTTTAATTTCTTGGGTGCTAGCACGTTTGCTACTTATTCCCGTTCGTGAAGTCGTTAACGGGATTTCTCATTTATCGAAAGGAAATTATAGTGAGCGCTTCAAAGCAGCTAGAGAGGATGAATTAGGGTTGTTAATGAATGATATTGATCATTTAGCCATGACCTTAGATAAAAACCGTACGGCAAAAAATAGATGGTTTGCTGATATCTCCCATGAGCTTCGCACCCCACTGAGTATTCTATGTGGTGAAATTGATGCGATAAAAGCCGGCATAAGACCTTTTAATCAGCAACAACTTACTTCACTTGAGCAAGAGGTGATGCGGATTAAGCATTTAGTGGATGATTTATATCAATTATCACTATCCGATGTTGGCGGGCTTAAATATCATTTTGAACCCACCGATATTACACTATGTATTGCAGAAACCTTGAACTCATTAGCTGATAAAGTGTCAGATAAAGGGTTATCGCTTAACTTTATTCATACAAAAACTATCACAATCAATGGCGATAAAATGCGCCTTCAACAACTTTTATACAATGTTATATTAAATTCAGTGGCTTACACCGATAGCCCTGGCAGTATAAATATTGATTTGATTGAAGAGTTAGGCTCACTATCAATATTAATCAATGACACCAAGCCCGGTGTGCCACTCGACGAGTGTGAATTGTTATTTGATGCATTACATCGACAAGACAGTTCAAGAGTCAGACGAAGTAATGGTGCAGGGTTAGGGTTAACCATTTGCCGTAATATTGTAGAAGCCCATAATGGCCACATCACTGCAAGGCCTTCGAACCTAGGCGGTCTTTGTATTGAAATTTCCTTACCCATTTTATAAGAGTCATATTAATGATGAATGTAAGTCATCCAAAGATGAAAGTGTTGATTGTTGAAGATGAACCTAAAATTGCACAGATATTAGTTGATTTCCTGACACTGGAAGGCTTTGATACACAGGTTTTACACGATGGACTCAACGCAGTTGAAACAATCAAGCAAGGTAACATTGATTTCGTCATACTGGATCTCATGCTGCCATATAAAAATGGACTCACGATTTGCAAAGAAGTGCGACAATTTTCAAGTATTCCACTGCTGATGCTGACTGCGAGAGTTGAAGAAATCGATCGTCTTATTGGTTTAGAAGTAGGGGCAGACGATTACGTATGTAAACCATTTTCAGCAAGAGAGGTGGTGGCTAGAGTTAAAACCATTTTGCGACGAGTCGATGCAGCGCCTCAAACTAACGAAGATGAAATTGCTTATAAGCATCTGCTAATCAATATTCAACGCTTTAAGTGTAGCGTGTCTAGTATTGAGGTTGATTTAACCCCTGTTGAGTTTAGATTGCTGCATACAATGCTTAAACGCCCCGGTGTTGTTCACTCAAGAGATAGCTTGATGCAAGTCTGCTATATTGACGATCGCGTTGTCAGCTCACGCACTATAGACAGCCATATTAAAAATTTACGCTCTAAATTAACGCTAAATAATACCCAAGTAAATTTACTTCAATCTATTTACGGAGTGGGTTATAAATTTGAATAACTTTACTTTATAGGCTTTATTAGGCAGTTATTAAGCCTAACAATATTCAATATTTAGGCTTTTTTTGTAAACTCAGTTTGTTTTCTCGCACCTAGGCTAGCTTTTGTTTAGAATAGCCATGAATTATTACTCCCCTTAGCCATCGCTATTTGGGAAAAGTTAACTGAGGCGGACTGTTTTTCTGCCTAGGAGCCTTAATGCAACTGTTTGTAAAAGATTTAACCGTTATCGATTTTTCTTACTTATGTCCAATTCGTGGCATGGTAGGTGAAAGCTGGATTGTAGATGTACTACTTGATGGCGGCTTAGATGAGCAAAACATGGTTCTTGATTTTTCCAAGGTCAAAAAAACCATCAAAAATACCATTGATGATGTTGCCGATCACCGTTTACTCATTCCTACCGCTTGCGGCGAAGTTCGCTGGCAGCAAAAGGGCGATCGTGTTTGGATGGACTTTTCAAGCAAACTTGGTGATATCCATTTAGCTTGCCCATCTGAAGCATTTGCACTTATCCCAACTGAAGTAATTGACTTTGAAAGTGTTAATTCATTTTTGATTAAAGCATTACGTGAAGCTTTACCTGATAATGTTGAAGGGATTAGCTTAACATTACGTAACGAAGTATTAGACACGCCTTACTATCACTACACTCATGGTTTACGTAAACATGATGGCAATTGTCAACGGATTGCACACGGGCATAGAAGCCCGATCACCGTATTTGAAAATGGCATTGCTGCGCCTAAATGGGACCAGTACTGGGCTGATAGATGGCAAGATATTTATTTAGGTAGCGAAGAAGATGTAGTTGATGTCGCGACGCTTGAGTTATCTAAACAAGCGGATGTTAATGACAATAGTCATTATGGGTTTCATTACCAAGCCCCACAAGGGGATTTTCAATTAGCGATGCCAAGAGACTGTTGTGACATTATTCCTCATGACACTACGGTAGAACTATTAGCGCAGTTCATTGCTGAAACAATGGCGCACAAAACCCCAAGTTCTGAATTCAAAGTTATTGCATTCGAAGGCATAGGTAAAGGTGCGATAGCGGTAAAATGAATGTGTGAGCAATGAGTGTCATATAGAGACTCATTGCCTTTTCTTTTAAGCTGTTAATCTTCTGAGCAGTAACTCCTTTTTTTTCCTTCTAATTATCCTTCATTTGTCTATTAGCATTCTCAACTGTCATTTCTCAACTGTCATTTTTCTATTGGCATTTATTTTTCGTTATATATCTGTACTCATTAATCCGTGTCGATACAAATTTGAATAAATTACCACAACCCCTTAGTATTAAAAGATAATTTGAGTGTCTCTAAATTCATGGTTCTTAAGGTACATAATGGCTGCTAAATTTTTAATCCGTGTCGGGGTAACATCGTTGATGGGACTGATATCGTTCGCTTTTACTGCACAAGCTGAAATCAATTTACAAGGTAAATTCGAGCAAGGTGCGTTGGTAAGGGGTCATGTTCCAGCAGGAAGCACGGTCAAACTTAATGGTGAAGATGTTGCTATTACGGCAAAAGGCGAATTTGCCATTGGTTTCGAGCGTGAAGCTAAAGCAGAGCAAATGCTTGAAGTCGTTTACCCAAGCGGGTTAACCGAGCTAAAAACGCTTAATATAGCGACCAAAGAATATAAAATTGATCGGGTTACTGGGATCAGTAAAAAGATAATGAAACCCAATCCCGCTGCACAAGAAAGAGCCGCAAAAGATGCTAAACAAACTCGTGCAGCAAGAAATACCTTTAGTGAGCAAACTGCATTTATGCAAGACTTCATTTGGCCAGTGACCGGTCGGATATCTGGCGTCTACGGCAGCCAGCGTGTGTACAACGGCAAACCTGGTAACCCGCATTATGGCGTCGATGTTGCCCGCCCAACGGGTACAGTAGTGGTTTCACCAGCCGATGGTGTTATCACACTAGCTGAACCTGATATGTTTTATTCTGGCGGCACTGTGATTATTGACCATGGTTATGGGATAAATTCAACTTTTCTTCACTTAAGTAAAATCTATGCAAAAGTTGGTGATGTGGTTAAGCAAGGACAAGAACTCGCTGAAATTGGTGCGACAGGGCGCGTAACTGGACCACATTTAGACTGGCGCTTGAATTGGTATCAAATGCGCTTAGATCCTGTAACCGTCGTTCCACCGATGAAAGAAGTACTTGCAGCAGAGAAAGCAGCTCAATAAATTTGATTCGAGGTACTAACAAGTAATGTATAAAGATGTTGCTTGGTTTCTGGTTACTACTTATTAAAAAGAATGGGTTCAATTTATTATTGAACCCATTTTTTATGTCTAATATATTATTGCCATAAGCATTGCTATGAGATGATTAATCTTGCTCACTGGCAATAATGGCTTCAATCGTATGAGTATGGACTTTGACGCAAATCCCATTTGATTTAAAAGCAATAGTTGGATTGGCAAGGCGCTCATTGTCACCTTTGGGAGAGCTTAATTTAACCTTGATATCGGTATTACCAGCGAGGATTTCTGCAAGGTTTGGTGCTTTTTCTAAGAGTTGTTGTTGTAAGTCTTCACAATTTTCCGCATTCGACGGAAATACCAGTTCAACATGTTCCCAGCCTTCTTGTGGATACACTTTATCAGAAGGATATGGCAGCTCGACGCAATAAATATCTAAGCCATTGAGCATCAGGGGTTTAGTCAATTTGATGATTAAAATAGGGCGGCCATTAATCATATTATTGGAAATGACTTGACCATATTTTTCAAATTCTTGGCTGAGTATATTCGCAGCATCATTGCTATTCACACGAAGTGCGCAATGATCGCACTCTAGATTTAAACTATCTAAACCTAAGCGTTGAATAAAGGCGCTGATACGCTGACCAAAATCAGGCCAGCTTTGGGTTAACTGGTCATAGTGCATAATATCCTCTGACACCTAAGGCGTGTTTAAAAATGACTGGCGTTATAGATTTAGAGTTAACTAACATAGGTTAGATCTAAAACAGATTAGAGTTGCAATGGATAATAAATAATACCGAATACAAATGCGATGGGTTAAGGCCAAATCTCAATTGGCGTGCCTTCTTCGATGACTCGCCAAAGTTCATCCATTTCTTTATTTGTTACCGCAATACATCCGTTAGTCCAATTATATTGCTGCGCTTGTTCTGGTGTGAGTGATGAATTCGGGTTTTGACCATGGATCATAATCATTCCACCAGGGCTAACCCCTAAGGCATTGGCACGTAAACGGTCTTCTTCATTCGGGTATGAGATATGAATTGATTTATAAAATGCACTATCAGACTTTTTGTAATCAAGAATATAACGCCCTTGCGGGGTGCGTTGATCGCCTTCTTTCAATTTATGACCTTGTGGCGCATCTCCCATGGCAATTTGATAGGTTTTAATTTTTTGGCCTTCATGATAAATCGACATGCTGGATTCAGATTTATTCACCACGACTAAATCGACTTTTGAGTTGGCTAATTGGCTGATAGAGGCCTGAGCGAGGGTTGAGCTAAAAATGGCTAGTAAAATAAAGCATTTAACCAAGTACATGAAGTCTCCAAAAAGCTTTTTTATGAATTTGTGGTGTGAGTTTGTATTGTTAATAGTGTTAACATGAGTATCGTTGAATAGGCAATTTATCAGAACAACATATAATTACGATAACAATTTGAAATTTTTTACAGATAATACCGTACTTTTAACATGTATGCGGGATTAAATTTTCAGTCATCTTTGAGTGAGCTATGACGTTAGAAGAAAAACAAGATACGCCATTTAAAAAACAAATTAGAACGGTGATATTTGGTACTGAAACCCGTATGGGGCGGTGGTTTGATATTGGCTTAATAATTTGTATATTGCTTAGCGTTTTACTGATTATATTAGACACCATTGACAGCTATCATCAGCAATATGGTCAAGTTATCTATTATGCCGAGTGGGCGTTCACTTGGTTATTTACTATTGAATACTTATTGAGATTGTATGGTTCGGTAAGCCGTTTAGCGTATATGCGAAGTTTTTACGGCATTGTTGATTTACTGTCCATACTTCCGAGCTTTTTAGCGTTAATTTTTCCTGGTGCAAACGTGTCTCTCGCATTCAGAATTTTGCGCTTGTTTAGAGTCTTTAGGGTGCTGAAGTTACTGCGCTATTTAAGCGAAGGTAATTTGTTATTAAAGGCCATGATCCAAGCAAGAAGAAAGGTGTTCATATTTTTCTTCTCTGTAAGCCTGATCATTATGGCGTTAAGTGTCGTAATGTATGTGGTTGAAGGCCCTGCAAATGGTTTTACTTCTATCCCTAAATCAATGTATTGGACTATTGTTACTATCACTACGGTTGGCTACGGTGATATCACGCCTCAAACAAATTTAGGCCAAGCGATTGCGTCGTTAACCATGCTAATTGGTTATTCCATTATTGCGATTCCAACAGGCATTTTAACCGCTGAAATATCTCATGAGATGGTTGTTGAACGTGATTTACGTAAATGTATGAACTGTGGAACCCGCGGTCATAACTTACAAGCATTATATTGTCACCATTGTGGTAGCGAGTTAGAGCAACAAGATTCTGAAGGGAACTCATGACCGAAGCTAAGTTTGTCCAAGGCTCCATTTTACGTCACATATTAGTGATGAGCTCTACAGCGGCTGTAGGTATTTCTGCGTTATTTGTGGTTGATTTACTTGATATCTTTTTCTTAAGTTTATTAGGTGAGCAAGAGCTGGCAGCAGCAGTTGGTTATGCAGGTGCTATTTCATTCTTTACAACCTCTATTGGTATTGGTTTATCGATTGCCCTTGGTGCGCTTGTATCTAGAGCTATAGGCGCTAAAAATATGGTGCTGGCAAAGCGCATGTTACTCAACAGTGCGGTAGTATCTTTGCTTACCAGTGTGGTCGTTGCGGTAACAGTATTTATTTTTATCCCAGAACTTTTGGCACTAATTGGTGCTAATGGCGAAACAGCAATACTGGCAGAAAGTTACCTCAGAATATTAGTCCCTTCATTACCATTTATTTGTCTCGCTATGGCATTAGGCGGTGCACTAAGAGCCATTGGTGATGCCAAGTTATCTATGATGTCAACACTGGCAGGTGGCGGAGTAAATTTAGTACTAGATCCGATATTTATCTTCGCTTTAGGTATGGGGATAGAAGGTGCAGCAATTGCGTCTGTGTTTGCTCGTATTGCGGTATTTATCATTTCTGCTCGTGGGATTGTGGTTAAGCACAATATGCTGGGACAGTTTAATCGCCAGCACTTTGTTGAAGACATTCGAACTATTTTCGCGATTGCATTGCCCGCTATGCTAACGAATGTCGCTACGCCAATCGGTAATGCTGTTGTGACAAAAGCCATTGCGGATTTTGGTGATAGTTATGTAGCGGGTTGGGCGGTATTAGGTCGCTTAATCCCTGTGTGTTTCGGGATGATTTTTGCTTTAAGCGGTGCAGTTGGCCCCATTATTGGTCAAAACTATGGTGCACTCGAATTTGAGCGTGTTAAAGAAAGCCTGACTAAAGCGATTCAGTTTTGTGTTGTATTTGTACTTGGCGTATCGATTTTATTATTTTCATTGAAACATCAAATTGTCTCAGCATTTGATATGCAAGGTGAAGCGGCGGAGTTGATTTTATTCTTCTGCAAATATATCGCCATTTTCTTTATTTTCAACGGCATTTTATTTGTTGCCAATGCATCATTTAATAATTTAGGTAAAGCTAAGTACTCCACTTTCTTTAATGTGGGTAAAGCCACTATTGGTACCATACCTTTTGTGTATTTTGGTGCTCAAATAGGCGGAGTGTATGGCGTGCTCATTGGCCAAGCTCTAGGATCGATTTTATTTGGTTTAGGTGGTGTTTGGGTTGGTTATCGATTGATAGATAAAATTACCGCAACAGAACATTTTAAAGCGGATGAAAAGCCCGTATCTGAGGATGATGAGATTGAACTGGAAATGAGCCCGACATCTTCACCGCAATCATCTTCATACATTCAGTTAGCTCAGCTCAATGAAGAACCTTTATGTGAAGAGATAGTTCGTGATGGCGATTTAGACAATCCGCTGTCTTCAAAGGATAAATGATTGAAGCCTTAGAGTTTACGACTAAGACGAAAAAGCCCTCGTAGTGCTAGCAGCATTATGAGGGCTTTTTTTAAAGCTAATTCGATGACTAAACGGGTATTTTTATTTAGTACTAGAATTTAGTTTTAGTATTACTTTGCTTCTGAAGTTGGACTTGCTTCTGCTGAAGTCTCAGTGGCTTCACCAGCTTCTGCAGCCAGTTTTTGTTGCTCTTCAAGTTCCATTTTCGCACGTACGGCTTTGGAGATGTAGCCCACTTTAGGATTCTTTTGCGGGTTATCTTTTACAATTTTGTTTTGCTTAGCTTTAGTCCGCTTTGCGGTTTTTTTGATCATCAGCTGTTTTCTGTTCATGGGTCTATCTAACTCGCTTAATTATGCCGTAGGCACTTTAGAACTGTATAAAACATGTAGCCAGTGATTGCCTACATGCTCTTAAAATTGGATTTGGTTAAGTTTAGCTCAAACTGACGGGAGGTTATAGTTAAACCCTTTATTTATCTTGTTGGATGGTCACTTTTAATGGTTTACATGTGATGTTGTGAACCATAGGTTAAAAATTACGACTAAATTTTTTAATATCTTCTTCTGTTGCGCCATCATTACATTCGCCGCGAACTTCGCCTCGGCCTTCACTCACACTGCGGTTAAGCACTATGTATCCATCCTTGCAATAGCCTGTCATATCAATGGTTTTTTGTAGGCCTAAATCCACTTGTCGGCTCCATAGCTCCAATTGTTCTTGGCGGCGTTCTTGCTCAATGGCATAACTGCGGGCATCTTGGCGACGTCGGTTGACTCTTTGCTGGTGGGGCAGAGGATCTTCAATGCCGCGATCTGTCGCTGTAGCGACTTTAGCTTGGTAAGTAAAAAGCTTTATGCCTTCACCTTTAATGGAAGTACTAAATCTATCTTTAAATTGTCCAGCAAAAGCTTCAGGTTCGATGGGTGCAGATGAGCAAGCTGATAACAGCAGAAAACCAACAAATAATACAGAGTACTTTGGCACCAGTAATAATCCTTTTTAAAAACTTGGAAGGGAACAATTCATATTAAAACGAAACAGCTTCTAATTGATAGTATTTGAAAGTGATTTAGCAGGATAAACAAGATATCAGCATTTGTGTATCGGCTTTACTGTGATAAAGCCAATACACTCTGTGATGTGCCAGTGATTAAATTAAGCGTATTGCTTAGATAAATAAGCAATGATGTCACTGGATTCGTACATCCATTGAGTTTGGCCATCTTTTTCAATTTTTAAACAAGGCACTTTAAGTTGACCACCTTGTTGTACAAGCTCTTGTTTATTGTTTTCTTGTTTGGCATCAACCGTGACGATGTTTAATCCTTGGCTGCGAATTGCTCGGCGCACTTTTACGCAAAAAGGACAGGCAGCATATTGGTATAAAGCTAACGCTTTGGTTTGCTCATCTATCTTTGCTTGCTCTGTAACAGGGCGTTGATATTTTTTACCTGGGAACAAAAAATTTGCTAATAAGATAATACGGCCAAGAATCCAGCGAATGACAAACATACTACTTCCTTTAAATATCGAATTGAACGATTTAGCCATTAGGGCAATCGGTACTGCAACATTCTACTTAATTTGCAGCGACAGTTTACGTGATGTTGTTCACAGATAATAGTCATCTGTGAACGGAATCGGAGTCGACGTCGTTTTAGTGTTTAACAGTCCCTAATAAGCTGTATAAAAAACAATATAAACATGATTGTTGTGTTCTTAAATTAGGCTCCCTTTAAGTGCACCGTTAATTAGCATCTAAGGTCAGTATCGCATGTGCATCGGTTTGTTCAAAATGCACTCGACTTTCTAAGATAAATACACGACTAGGGTCAATGTTGGCTTGTTCAACTAAATAGGTTTTAATGGTTTTAGCCCTTTGCTGAGCCAGTATACCAAGCTGAGCTTCAGAAACAGCTTGCAGGTTTAAGCTGAAATTATACAGTGCAATATGCCAGCGAGTTTGTAATTCGAGGGCCTCGATTTGTGGGTTTTCCTCAGTAATCTTTTGCTTAATTAATAATGGGTCTAATTGGGTTTCAGTTTGATATAACGCGATTAAGGCATCGACTAAAGGACCTTGCTGTGGATACTGGCTTGCTGATAAGTCAGTTGGTAGCGCTGTGACCTCAATGCCTGCTTGGTTTGCCAGTTTTTGATGTAGCTGTTTTTGTTGTAATGCTAATTGGTCATTGGCTAAATCAACGCTACCTTTGATATTAAGTATCAATAGTGGTCGATCGTCTAACGCCTTAGCAAGTGAGGTTAATGTTGTTTGTTGCTCTTGGGTAATAGTTGATTGGCCATACTCAAAGCTTACTTTGTCCATGCTGTCTTCATCACCCCCCACTAAACCTGCTAATAAAGAAAATGGCGCTGTAATGGCTTTGGTAATGACATTAGTGATAGCGCTCATAACGATACTGCCAAAACTGAAGCTAGGAGAATCTAAATCGCCATCTACATCGACACCCAAATCGATGACGCCGTGTCTGTCCTGTAATAAGGCAATTGCTAAGGTGATCGGCAGGGAAGTAGCTAGCGAGCTATTGCTCGGTTTACCTAACTCTAACTGATCAATGACTAAATGGTTACTGCCAACTAATTGATTATTCTCTAATTGATAATTGAGCGCTAAAGATAGTTGGCCTTTATCGATGTAATAGCCCGCATAGGTTCCTGAGTATGGATTAATAGAGGTGAGCTCGACTTTATTAAAGGCGAGGTTTAAATCAAGATATGGATTTGCCAATAAAGGATTAATATCACCTTTTAATGTCACTGGCGCATACTTATCGATTTTCCCTTCTAGATTAACCGATGCGCGTGTTTGCGGGTTGGTAGATATTTGAGTGATTTCACCATTGAGTTGTTCAATACCTGATGCAAAATTAGGTGTTAAAGAATTATCGGCAAAAAAAGCAGAGCTGTCTTTAAAGCCAATTCGCTTTATATCGATAGCAAAGTCTGACTGCTGTGATATTTGCTGATTTTCAGGTAAACGAGACGAACCTTGATTATCTGAGTCAGCGACTACTGGAGCAGTCGTTGCATTAGTAGCAGTAGTAGGTGTAGTTGATTCGTTATTGTCTTTACCTGCAGGAGTGACTATCAAGTCAGCAATGTTAGTGCTTCTGTCTTCGGCAATAATCAATCGGCTAAATAAGCTGTCAAATAACACCTCATCGATAGTTAGGGATTGACCTAAATTATCAAAGGCCAAATCAGTAATAATCATTGACTCCCAATTAAGCAGGGGCTGTTTTAATAGATTATCTTTGATTTGTAATTGATTAACTGATGCTTGTCCTTGATAAACAAACTTCTGTTTTGCATCTGCACTAATGTGACCTTTAGTATTGAACAAACCTGATTCGAGGGTGATATTCATAAAAGGTGCAATATAAGGCTGTAACTTGGTTAAATTGACCTTCTGGTAGTCAATATCCGCTTCTAGACTGATTAACTTAGCGTCAAATACTCCAGTTGAGCTAAATTGGCTCTGATCGTTTATTGAAAGGTCTAGTTGATACTCAATCGGTAATGATAAGTCTGATTTAATGGTTTGGGTGGTGAAATTAATATTAGATAACTTCCAAAAGTTAGCGGTTTTATTCGCGACGCTTTCAGTCAGTTCAAATTGATAATTTTCAACATTTAATTGGTGTAATGTCACTAACCACTCTGGTTTTGACTCTGTTGTACTGCTGCCTAAATCAGAAGGTTCTTGTACGCTAGCTTGCAAGCTGGCTTGGTCTTCAACACTGTCGTTGTCAGTTGTTTGATTAGTTGTTTGATTAGTTGTTTGATTAGTTGTTTGATTAGTTGATTGTGTAGCTTTTGTATTAGCTTCTGTATTAGTTTCTAGATTAGCCGCTTTATGGCTAGAGTCTTGTCGTGTGTTAACAAAAATTGGAGTGAATAATTCGACTAAATTAACTTTCTCAGGGGCAACCGTTAGCCAAAAATTAGCATCGCTGGTGCGAAATTGTTTTATGTCGATGTTTTGTTCTTGGCTAGATACTGTAATACCCTCTAAGGCCAACAAATCTACCGTGGTAACTTGTCGCTGATCATCATTGGCAACAATATTACTCAATGTAATGTCAGTATCAGTAATATTAAAATCAACTATCGGAGAGTCTGTTACTGCTTCAATCCCCGTTTCTGTGGCGGCAAAGGAAGATATTAGGTTCAGGTTTGCAGATTGTAATGAGACTTTAAATAGATCCTCAACGAGAGACCAGTATTGAGTTAACTCCATCTGATTGATAGCAAGTTTACCTTTAGCATCTAGCGGAAATAACTGCGCTTGGGTGTCTAGTTTAATCTGACCATTATTATCATCGCTTATAGTAAGGTTTATTTTATTTGCGTCAGGGCTTTGTGAAAGTAATGCATCAGTTTTCACCATGGTCGCTGAAACATTTATTCTTGGGTAAAGTAATTGGGTCTCAGTTAGCTTATCGTTTATCTGTAAAGCGGCATTATTAAAGTTAAAGCGATTTAGATGAATGGCAATGGGCTGAGTGTCTTGTTCTTTCTCTACATCAGTCTCTATTTCACTTTGTTTATTGTCATCTTCTGAAGGATTAGTTCTAGCTAGGGCTTTGGCTCTTTGATCAAATGTGTTGATGATGTCAGTAAAATTGAATTGATATCCCGATGGCATACTGGTGTCAGTTTGATTTGCCAAAATAGCTAATCGCTCAAGTGACAATGTCGTTCCATCGACAGTTAAATAATCTAAGCTGATATTCAGGTTAAACAGAGACTGCCAGAACATGAAATCTACTTCGGCATTATCAAGATGGAAAAAGGCTTTTTGACTATCTTGTTCATTAACCGTCAGTTGACTCAAGCTCAATTCAAATGTGAATGGGTTAACTTTAATGTTCTCAATTGTGACTTGTCTGCCTAGCATTTCTGATAATGATTTAGGCGCTTGTTTAGTCGCAATGAAAGGGATGAGTAACCCTAACGATAGTACAAAGAGTAAATAAATAAACGAACAGATAATTGCAATTTTCTGGTAACGGGGGCGATGATTAAATCTTTGTTTCATTGTGCTCAACGACGACATCATAGGGACGACTGCTTATAGTAATAGTTAGACAGTATTTGTTAGACATTTTAACGAATTTAAGGTTCAGTTACTCGTTTGTTTAAGATTTTTTTACAATTTTTCTTCATTAGGTGTTTTCAATGGACAAAAGTGGAATTTATCTTTAAGCTAATGTATTAATGAGATTTTTAAGTTTAAATTAGATTGTATTTACCAAGCAGACTAAGGTCCCATAAAAGCTTTGTTGATTTATTGTTGTGTAATTCATTTAAGGCTCTCATTGGTTTTAATTTGTATTCAACACTCAGATGATAATTTTGCCGCTGTGTAAATTAATAATTTCAAGGATGAAAGCATGAATATTCGACTAACTTCAGAGTTAGATACCGATGTTTTAGTGAGCTTATTTGACGACTATAGACAAAGTATGGGGTTTAAATCTGAACCTAAAAAATGCCGTCAATTTATTAAAACTCGTTTAATAGAAAATGATTCGATGATCCTAGCGGCTTTTGAAGAGCAAAAGTGCTTAGGTTTTGTTCAGCTTTATCCTTCTTATTCTTCGTTGTTACTTAAACCTGTTTGGTATTTTGACGATGTATTTGTTGATGCGAGTCGTCGAGGCGAAGGCATCGCGACTCTGCTTATCGAAAAAGCAAAAATGTTAGCCCAAGGTACCGACGTCATGTTAGTCAAACGCACAAAGGTGCTTGATAACGGACTAGAAACTAATTTGTCTAATCAAACCGAAGCTGAAGGGATGTATTTGTATCATTCTGGATTGTAGTAAAAGGTTTTAATAGTAAGTTAGGGCGGGTTGAATTGTGGTCGAGATAAAATCCAATCAAGCGCGGCGAGTGAATTGCCGCCAAGCAATCTAAGCACTCTAAGTAATCTAAGCACTCTTTGTTCGCAAAAATTTGCTCAACAATGTTGAATCCGTTTTTAGCCCAACCCTTTGGGCAGCGTTTGTTGTCCATTTTTTACCAGCTTATCGGTTTCTTTATCTAGAATGACTACATCACAAAGTCTCTGCCTTTCGGCCTTGATGCATAGAATGGCCAACAACTCGCTGCCAAAACAACTTTAAAAGATCAACACACCCTAGTATCTAACCTTTGGAAATTGATAGAATGCCAAAGGTTTTTTTATGTCTGAGGATTTTAGATTGAACAAGAGTTTAGTGACTAATGTCATTGCCGCAGCATTAGTGTTGATTGGCTATTTTGCAGAAGTAACCATGGTATTCACAATAGGGTTATTTGCGCTATCTGGCGCGGTAACCAACTGGCTAGCAGTCCATATGTTATTTGAAAAAGTCCCAGGTTTATATGGCTCAGGTGTTATTCCATCACGCTTTGAAGAGTTTAAAGCCGGTATTAAACATCTGATGATGGAGCAGTTTTTTACTCAAGAAAACATTGATCGTTTACTGACTGAAAACAGTGCGAGTGCTATCGATTTAACGCCTGTAATTGATAAAGTGGATCTTGAACCGTCATTTGACGCTTTGGTGACTACGGTTGAAAACTCATCTTTTGGTGGCATGCTATCTATGTTTGGTGGAACAGAAGCATTGATCCCATTAAAAGAGCCTTTTATTGATAAAATGAAACAGTCATTGACTGAGCTAACTCAAAGCGAAGAGTTTAATCAAATTTTGATTAATGAGCTGGAACAGCCTAATGTCATGGCCGATTTACAACAGAAAGTATCGAACATTGTTGATCAACGCCTTGATGAGTTAACCCCAGTGATGGTGAAGGATATTATTCAAGAAATGATCCGCAAGCACCTAGGCTGGTTAGTGGTTTGGGGTGGTGTATTCGGTGGATTAATTGGCGCTTTAGCAGCTATTATTCAATCTTAATTAGGTGACTAATTAAGTGACTAGTTGCGTGGGATATAGACTATAACACTCGCTATAAAACGTTTTTATGTCAGTTTTTATGTCAGTTTTTATGTCAGTTTTTAATAACTGTTTTCTATACTGATTTTGTATTGCAGCAGGTCATTAGTCGAATTTAATCTGCACTCGAAAAAGTGATAAGGGCTTAAATAAGATCTTGTTTATGATTTGTTTAAGTCCTTGTCTAAACTCTTACCTAAGACCTTGTTTTATTTTCTTATATTAAAGTTTTGTCACTTATTTAATTGTTATCTGAGTTAGGGACTTTTACTGCCAAAGTTCGACATCCCCTAATTATTCCTCTATTTTGAATATAGATACGTGTCATTATAGGCTAACCTATTCAACCTAATTTAAGAGGTTACTTATGTCCCAACATCATAAAATTAATTACTTAGAAATACCTGTTAAAGATTTAGTAAAAACCAAAACGTTTTTTACTGAAGTGTTTGGTTGGCATTTTAAGGATTATGGCCCTGAATACAGCTGCTTTTTGGATGTAGGTATTGATGGAGGATTTTACCAAGCGGAGCAGGGCTTCAATTTGAAAAGTGCCTGCCCGTTGATAGTGTTATACAGCCAATGTCTTGAAACCAGTGAGCGGAAAATATTGGCTGCTGGTGGCGTAATCCTTAAACCTGTGTTCAGTTTCCCTGGTGGTAAACGATTTCATTTTGCAGATATTAATGGGAATGAATATGCAGTCTGGTCCGAATGAACCTCGTTCACCCTGTGTGGGGAATTGCTGCCTTGATCAACAAGATATCTGTTTGGGCTGTCATAGAACTCATCAAGAAATTTTAGCTTGGCACAAAATGAGTGTTGATGATAAAAATACCCACTTAACGGTTCTCGCAATGAGGGCCGCTCAAGCAAAAAAGCGTCGACAATGTCAGGGCGTTACACAGTAGGCCATTTATTTCATTAACTGTCTGTAACAGTTACGCTTCAATTTCTGTCTTGAATAATGAAAACCCTCGAGCTTGGTAATTTTTCAACGCACTAGGGTGATCCAGCGAGCAAGTGTGCACTGAAACACGCTCGGTGTTATCGAGTAACCAAGCTTGTTCTATCGCTTGGCTAAGCAAATATCCACCCATGCCTTTACCAATAAAGCGCACACCAAGCCCAAAATACATAATCTCGACGTTATTATTTCCTTGCTGTTGCAGCTCAAAGTAACCCGCTGGAGAACCGTCAAAATAGGCGACATATAAGTGAAGTTGGCTATCTTCACTGTATTGCTGCCATTGCTTATCAGTCCATCCTAACTTATCTGTCCATTCCCACGCCGAGCCAACAAATTGATATAGAAAACGATTAAATTCGTATTGTGGTACCAGTGCTTTAGTCACTGTTAACCCTTTAGCATCCGTTTTGGCTTGTAACTGCGTTGGTTGTAACATCTCTAAATGGAATATGGTGACATCTGTCATGGCAAGCCTTTCAATGTAATCAGTATTTATGTGGGGTAGACTAAATCAATTAGCGGCAATAAAAAAGCCACCCTGCGGGTGGCTTCAAATTTATTGTTGAGTTAGTTGAAATCTACAACTTAATAAGCACTGTCATGGACGTTTTTAACGGCACGTCCTGATGGGTCGTTAATGCCCTGTAAGCTTTCATCCCAAAGTAGTGCTTCTGGAGTCGAACAAGCCACCGTTTTACCACCGGGTACTGTTTCAGCTGCAGATTCAAGTGGGAAAAACTCTTCAAAGAAACTACGGTAATAATAGGCTTCTTTAGATTCCGGTGTGTTATATGGGAATCTAAATTTAGCATTGGCCAGTTGTAAATCATCTACTTGTTCAGCAGCAATGTCTTTCAAGCCATCAATCCATGAGTAACCAACACCATCACTAAACTGCTCTTTTTGACGCCATACCACTTCATGCGGGAGTGCGTGTTCAAAGGCTTCACGTAAGATGTTTTTCTCAATACGGCCATCTTTAGACATTTTCGCTTCAGGGTTGATGCGCATCGCTACATCCATGAACTCTTTATCTAAGAATGGAACGCGGGCTTCAAGTCCCCATGCTGCCATGGCTTTGTTAGCTCGTAGGCAATCAAATAAATGTAATTTATCTAACTTACGGACTAACTCTTCATGGAAAGCTTGAGCATTTGGCGCTTTATGGAAGTACAAATAACCACCAAATAGTTCGTCAGCGCCTTCACCTGACAATACCATTTTGATCCCCATGGCTTTAATTTTACGGGCCATTAAATACATTGGTGTAGCGGCACGAATGGTCGTAACATCATAAGTTTCTAAGTGATAAATCACTTCTTTAATCGCATCTAAACCTTCTTGGAAAGTGAAGTGGATTTCATGGTGAATCGTGCCAATATCGTCAGCAACTTTTTTCGCTGCAATTAAATCTGGTGCGCCTTCTAAACCTACGGCAAATGAATGCAGTTGTGGCCACCATGCATCTGTTTCACTGTCATTTTCAATACGACGTTTAGCAAAGGTTTGCGTAATCGCTGAAATAACGGATGAATCTAAACCGCCTGATAATAATACCCCGTAAGGCACATCAGACATCAACTGACGTTTTACTGCAGCTTCTAGGGCATCACGTAACTCTTCTTTGCTAGCAGGGTTATCTTTAACTGCATCGTAGTCACGCCAATCACGCTGATAGTATTGAGTTAAATCAGCATCTTTAGAATAGTGATAATGACCAGGTTTAAATTCTTCAACTGTTTTACATACTGGCATCAGTGCTTTCATTTCAGAGGCAATGTAGTAGTTTCCTAAGCTGTCACGACCAGAGTAAAGGGGAATAATCCCCATGTGATCACGACCAATTAAAAAGGCATCTTTTGTTTTATCGTATAGAACGAAAGCAAAAATACCGTTTAGCTTGTCGAGAAAGTCTACACCGTATTCTTGGTATAAAGCTAAGATGACTTCACAGTCTGAGTTGGTTTTGTATCGGTACTTTTCACCTAACTCTTCTTTAAGTTGTTTATGGTTATAAATTTCACCATTCACTGCTAAAACGATACTGTCATCTTCGCTGATTAATGGCTGAGCTCCGTGATCAACGTCAACAATGGCAAGGCGCTCATGAGCGAGAATCGCTTTATCATCTGCATATACACCAGACCAATCTGGTCCACGGTGACGTAATAGCTTCGACATTTCTAAAGCCACTTGACGCAATTCTTTAGCGTCTGATTGAATATCTAAAATTGAAAAAATTGAACACATAATGAGGCTCCAGAAATCGTATAGCGAATCGTAATAATCTTTATCTGGGATTCACTTTGACAGCATTTTTCACAATGTTCAACGCTGATTTTTAAATTATTCTCAACAAAAGGTGGTTTTAGGTGTGGTTAATCTTTGTTTTTGCATTGTCATTTTGAGGATCGGTTAAACTTGTAACGATATTATTGATGAATATTGATTTTACTCTCTGAAATTGCCATTTCGATTTGAGAATATTGAATCAGAGAGAGATAAATTCTAAAGATTAAAATATGTATTTATTTGACGTAAATTTAAACAAAAATCCCTTGTGAACATTATCACAAGGGATTTTAGGCTTTAGGGATGAAACTTTCGCAGTTTAATCTTTAGCAGGGCGCAAACTGTTAAATTCAGAGCCTTTGTAATAACCTGGCCAATCCCCATTATTGGCTAATGTTTCAGCAGCTTGATAGTAAACGGATAAATCTTGTAATGCGCCAGATAAATCCCAGTCAGCTCGGTAATGATCACAAACGTTGTGATAACACCCTTTCATTTGTGCTTGCATCGCTTGTTTATACTGCGCGGTTGCATCATCTAGAGGCACACTACCACCGCCTGCAAATACTGCCGGCACGCCAAGTTTTGCAAAACTGAAATGATCAGAGCGGAAAAAACCACCTGATGCAGGGTTACGCTCACGGGTTGCTGTTCTATTTTGGCCTTTAGCGACATCAATTAAATAGGCTTCAAGCTCCGACTGCCCTTTACCTACAATAGTGTAATCTTGGGTTTTACCATACACATTGGTGCTATCAAGATTAAATACGGCAACTGTTTTATCTATTGGATAAATTGGGTTGGCAGCGTAATAGCGTGAACCTAATAGACCTTGTTCTTCGCCTGTAGTCGCAATAAAGGTCACTGATCGGTTTAACCTATTACCTTGCTGTGCTTGCTTAGCAAACTGGCGAGCGATTTCTAGTATCCCAGCGGTGCCTGATGCATTATCTAATGCACCGTTATAAATATTATCGCCATCTTTGGTCAAACCGATGCCAATATGGTCCCAATGAGCGGTAAATAATATATGTTCAGCTGCGGCGTTTTTACCGGGTAGAGTAGCGACGACATTGTAACTATCGGCGTACTCAGCTTCGCTATTGAAAGCGATGTCTGCTATTTGTTTTAAGTCTAGGTTTATTGCACTGTCTGATGCGCGAGCCATGAGGTTTGTTAGTTCAAAACCCGCTGTTTTGAATATGGCGGTCGCACTATCTAACGTCATCCAGCCTTCTACCGCGATACGTTGATCTTGTACTTCTTTACTGAAAACTAAATCTTGTTGAGCGCCAGTCCAGCTATTTTCTACCACCGACCAAGGGTAAGATGCTGGCGCGGTGTCATGAATGATGATTGCGCCTAACGCGCCTTGTCGGCTAGCTTCTTCAAATTTATAGCTCCAGCGACCATAGTAAGTCATCGCTTTGCCATTAAATTTATCTGACTCAGGGTGAGCAAACCCAGGGTCATTGACCATGATCACCGCGATTTTCCCTTTCATGTCTATGTCTTGGTAGTCATTCCATTGATATTCAGGTGCGTTTATGCCGTACCCTACAAAGACTAATGGTGCATTATTGATGTCTACGCCACCTTTATCATGGCGTGTACCTAGGACAATATCCTTACGGTTTTCCATGGTCATGCCAGCTAAGCTAATTTGTTGTGACTCACTAGCGGTGTAACTCACCATAGGCACAGGTTGTAAGTAACTGTCTTGATAAGTCGTATCTAAGCCCATTTCTTTAAAGGCTGCAGATAAATAATCTAATGTGAGTTTTTCGCCTTTAGTGGTCGGGGCGCGGCCTTCAAACTCATCTGAAGAAAGGGTTTTAATATCTTTTCTAAAACGTGCTTCATCAAAAGTGACTTGGCTTGCGGCAGCTGAAGCACTGTTGATTGTTGAAGGTGCAGAGGTTTGCTCATCAGCACTTTGAGGGCTGCAGGCGCTTAATAACGCTAATGCGCAAAAAGGGAGCAAGTGTTTCATAGGTCATCCTATTGTTATTTTTAAGTATTATTGGAACATTATGGTATTAGAATCACAATGCACTGACTGCATGTTGGTTTCTATAAGCTTATTACTAGAGGTCTATTAACGATAAAATGATTAGTTATGTACACTAAGTATTTTCGGGCAACTAGCCTAATGCTATCAACGCATGATGTATCAAGCTTATGCAGCAAACAAGAGCATAAGCTTGAAATTATGTTACCTAATGTTAACCGAATGAAGATGTAGCAGATTCTACTGATTTAGATGGTTTTTAAAGAGCATCACAACATAAAACCTTGCTGACATACTCTTAAAACTCGTTTTATTAAATTAGATTTAGTTGCCATGTTCCAGCAAAGTTAATACTTTAGACAACATCAATTTCGCCAGCACATTTAAAAACGTGGTTGGGTCTGAAAGGTTCTTTATCAATATCGCCCATTTGGCTGACGCCGCTAGTGACCAGAATTGTTTCAAGTCCAGCTTGGAAACCTGCCAAAATATCAGTGCGCATATTGTCACCAATAATCACGGTATTTTCTGAATGACCTTTAATATGGTTTAACGCTGAACGTATGATCCACGAGCTTGGTTTGCCAACATAAAATGGCTTTTTACCTGTTATCCGTTCAATCGGAGAGCACAATGCGCCGCAAGCAGGGCTGTATGCTGGGCCGTGAGTATCAGGGTTTGTTGCAATAAAACGCGCGCCATTGGCAATAAATCCAGAGGCTTTATGGATCATGTCCCAGTTAAATGAACGAGTTTCACCCACAATAACAAAGTCAGGGTTGATGTCTGTAATGGTAAAGCCTGCATTGTAGAGTTCATGGGTGAGGGCACCTTCACCGATAACATAGGCTTTATTACCTTGTTGGTGCTTTAAGAAATCCGCAGTTGCCATTGCAGAGGTATAAAAACAGCTTTCAGGTACATTAATTCCAGCTGCGCCAAGTCGATTTTGCAGATCTTTCCCAGTTTGTACAGGGTAGTTGGTAAGAATAACCAGCGGATTACCTTGTTCTAGTACTCTATGGATAAAAGTATCACTTCCAGGAATGAGTTTGTTGTCATGCAGTAAAACGCCATCAATATCGCAGATAATATTTTTCATTACTAACCCTTTGGCTAAATTATTAACTTAATTAAAAAATCGATTTGCTGTTAATTCATACAAACATACTTTGGCTTAAAAATCATCTTGAGAAGGGCTAAATTGTGAGCGTAAAAAAGCTGGGCGGGTAATGAATATTGGCCTTTATGAAAGCGGGTATGATTTATTTAAATAAGGCGATAAAAAACGGCTTACTTGCTGATGACATAATCCGACTTCAACAGTAATGCCGGCTTTTTCGAGGATACTGATCCCTTTACCGCTATTTCTAGCATCAGGATCTAACATTGCGACTATGACGTGCTTTATTCCTGACTCAATAATGGCATTAGCGCATGCAGGAGTGCGACCAATAAACGCGCAAGGCTCAAGGGTGATATAAGCAATGACATCTGACATAGCGCCTATAAAAGAATCAGACATATCACTAGAATATGCCTTCAGAGCTTCTATTTCTGCGTGATTATGACCAATTTCCTGCGTGAAACCTTCGGCGACAATCTCATTATTTGTTACTAGTACACAACCAACAGGCGGGTTTGGCTGACATTTTGGCAAAGCCTTATGTGATATTGCTAATGCTCGCAGCATGAACTCTTGTTGCATTGTTGTACTGAACATTATCGAGCTTAGAATGGTTGAGTTGTTATTATTTGGGCTCATTGGATGTATGTACTTATCGGTTATGGTTTATTTCTTTAGACCATGATTTCCACTCTACACTTCTTCCAGGAAATACTATTTTGGTAAACGGCCAGCTATTTTTAAGCCAATGATTAATCGTGTCATAAAGATCGTTTTCTAAATAAACATTATCATCCCTAATCCAGAAATAAACTTCGCAGTGATAATTTGGTGATTGACTTGGATCAATGTATACAGACCCAAGACAGCGAGTATTTGACTTATCAAACACTGAATAGGCAAATGCTGTTCTTGAGTTAAATTCTTGCTGATGGACTTTCAAGCTAGCGGTGTTTTCTTCGAGTGTCATGGAGTTTTGTGGCCAAACGGAACTTGGACCAAAAAGATACCTTAAACGTTTAATGCTTGACATTACAGCGTCGTAATCTTGTTTAGCCACACTTGGTTCGAGCATTCTAAAGTTGAAATTTTTGGTGATGAATGTTGTTGGCACGTCGAAATCTAAAGCAATGAATTCAGTTGTTTGTATTGGCACTTAACACCTCTTTTAGCCGTGAGCATGTTATTTAATGGCTAGTATAGAACATAATGATTAAGCAAGATTTACGATAAAGTTAAACACTTCTTTCATATTTAGAGTGTTACTCAGCAGTTGGTATTAACTTAATCAGACACCAAGTTAGCAGAATTAGATAGGCCTTGGTTTATCGTATGTTGCATATAAATAACATGAAAAAATGAGGTAAATATTGGGTCTAACCAAAGTCGGTCGCCTTTGTTCGCGGCTGATAGGCTGTTAATTCTATTACGAACCATAAATATCCATACCATATCAAAAACAGTAGAGATGACATGAATACCAATGGAGCCTTTCAGCATCAGAGGATCATGTAAATTGATAATGGCGTAAATCAGGCAGCTCAATGACATGGTAAATAAAGCTATTGTAATAGCCATAAATGTAGATGATATTTCTTGCGGGGTACTGTTGTTTATCTGAGTTGAGAATTGATAAAGCTTATAAATAAAATATATCCCAATGGTTAATACACAAAGTAGGAGTGTTTTAACGACTGAGTCAGCTTTGAAAACGTTTTTAAAATCCATTTCAATCAATTCCTGTTAGTAACAACTGAATTTTTTAATTTTTTTTATTTATAGAATCGTTTATTTTGGACTTTTAGCATTAATGACTTTTTTGATAACTGCAGTTGAAGCGATGGCGATAACCAGAACTAAAAAAATGGTAGAACCAATAATATCCTTGTCGATGATGTTATAAACTAATCCAAGAAGGGTAATTGCGGTAATCACTAAGTAACCACTTTTGTCTGATAATTTATCCATAAATATTTCCTGAAACTCCTGTTTCAATCATTCAATAAAGTTGACTAATTAGCGTAAAGTATCACTAGTTAGTTGAGAAGCAAAGGTGAAGTAAAAAATATAGGGAATAGCGCTGGAAATGATTCAAGGTCAAATCTGTAAGGCTTGGATTAGAGTTTCTTTCGCTGGGAAAAAAGTGAGAGAAAGATTTAAGCGTTAAAAAAGAGGCTGTTAAGCCTCTTTTATTCATCAACTATTATTCATCAACTATATCAGTGAGATAATATTATCTCATTAACACTCGACAATATTCACCGCTAAACCACCTTTGGCAGTTTCTTTGTATTTGCTGCGCATATCTTTGCCGGTATCCATCATGGTTTTAATCACTTTATCTAAACTGACTTTATGATTACCGTCACCACGAAGCGCCATACGTGAGGCATTAATCGCTTTAACCGCACCCATGGCATTACGTTCAATACAAGGCACTTGCACTAGCCCGCCTACAGGATCGCAGGTTAAGCCTAAGTTATGCTCCATGCCTATTTCTGCGGCATTTTCTACATGTTCGACAGTGCCGCCCATAATTTCAGTGAGCGCTGCTGCGGCCATTGAGCATGCCACGCCAACTTCGCCCTGACAGCCAACTTCAGCGCCAGAAATTGATGCGTTTTTCTTATACAAAATACCAATTGCTGCTGCAGTTAATAAGTAACGACAACAAACATCCATATCGACTTCTTGAACAAAGGTATGGTAATAGCAAAGTACGGCAGGAATAATTCCCGCTGCGCCATTGGTTGGTGCGGTAACGACTCTATCACCAGCAGCATTTTGCTCATTGACTGATAAAGCGAATAAATCGACCCAATCCATCGCGGTTAATGGGTCCATATTGTTGCGGCCTTCAGCTTGTAAGCGACGATATAACGCTGGAGCTCGTCGACGAAGCTTTAATCCGCCAGGTAGCATGCCTTCTTTTTGATAACCGCGTTCAATACAGTCTTTCATGGTTTGCCAAATTTCCCACAAACCCTGTTTAACATCATCTTCTGAGGCGATACTTAACTCATTTGCCATCATCAGCGATGAAATACTTAACCCATTATCACAGCACAGATCCAACAATTGACTGGCAGAGTCAAAATCATAAGGCGCAGATTTTATCGGCGTAGCAGGGGATGCATTGGTTTGGGTTATTTCATCTTCATCAAGAATGAAACCACCGCCAACGGAGTAATAAGTACGTTCATAAATGCATTCGCCTTGGCTATAGGCATATAACGTCATGGCGTTAGCATGAGCAGGAAGACTTTTACGGCGATGATAGGTAATACCATTGTCGCGAGTAAATTTAACTGAGCGACCATCTGCGAGTATCAGTGTTTGATTAGCGGAGACTTGTTCAAGAATGTTATCAATAGCATCAGTATCGACGGTATCAGGGTCTTCACCCATAAGACCAAGGATGACCGCTTTACCAGTACCATGACCTTTACCTGTTTGGCCTAATGAGCCAAACAGTTCTGAACGTAATTCATCGGTATTCTGTAACAAACCTTGGTTTGCTAAATGCTGCATAAACAGCTTACCCGCTTTCATTGGTCCGACAGTATGGGAACTTGAGGGCCCAATACCGATTTTGAACATATCAAATACGCTAATCATTGTTATCAACCTTAATACTCAGTCGTTTTTTATTATAGTCGTTTATTATTTTACCGCGGCGAATATCACAGCTATAAACCAGATTAACAATTCTTGGTAAACTGTATCTCTAGCCACTGTTTCTCTGCATAATAGTCAATATTACATACAGATTTTAAAGCAGTATTTGCCTGACGGTTTTCAAATCTCGTCTGTTATTTAATTGAGTATCCCATACTTTTTATTAGATCGTTCATTAGATTTTTTTATGCGATGTACTTCAGATTAGTTGAAGTAATTGTAACCCAGATCACAGTGGCGACTTTTTTGTAATATGGACAATCAAGCCCGTGACGCTAAGGCAATAATAGGAGTTAGTGTGAGTTATTTAATGATGGATTTAGCTGGCCTGAGTGTCAGCGAGGAAGAAGCCGCTTTATTACAGCATCAACAGGTGGGAGGAATTATATTATTTTCCCGCAATTTTTCTAATAAAGCGCAGTTAATTGAGTTAGTAAAATCAGTTCGTGAAATTCGTGCAGATTTATTGATAGCAGTGGATCATGAAGGCGGGCGTGTGCAGCGCTTTAGAGAAGAGTTTACTCTGATACCTGCGATGGGAGATATCTTACCTGCAGCTAAAGGGGATATGGCATTAGCACAGCGCTGGAGTCGAGAACTTGGCTTTTTAATGGCGATTGAATTGGTCGCTTGCGATATTGATTTAAGTTTTGCGCCAGTTCTGGATGTTAATGGTGTCAGCGATGTTATTGGTAAGCGCAGCTTTAGCGCTAAACCTAAAGAAGTGGGTTTATTGGCTGAATCTTTTATTGAAGGTATGAATCAAGCCGGTATGGCTGCGGTGGGTAAACACTTTCCCGGCCATGGCAGCGTGAAAGCGGATACGCATGTGGCCATGGCTGAAGATAATCGCAGTAAAGATGAAATCTTTAACTTTGATATGCAACCTTTTAAGCAGCTGATGGCGAAAAAACAATTGAATGGTGTGATGCCTGCTCATGTTGTTTATAAGCAGGTTGATCCTAATCCTGCTGGCTTTTCGTCTTATTGGCTGCAAGACATATTACGTCAGGAACTGGCCTTTGACGGGGTTATTTTCTCAGATGATTTAGGCATGAAAGGTGCCTCGTTTGCAGGGGATTATTTGGGGCGTGCCCAAGCCGCTTTATCGGCTGGCTGCGATATGATTTTGGTATGTAACGATCCTGAAGGCGTTAAAACCTTGCTGTCAGAGTTTTCATGGCCTGAAAAGGGACCAGCGTCGAATGCTCAGGGCTTAAAAGCAGATATGGAGCAAGTGATGATTGGTCTTGGTTCAACTGAACGTTGGGAAAAAGCGCAAATGCTAGCCAAGCAAATCTTAAGCTAGTTTTTTGGAGTAAGCGTGAACTTTGAGAGGACTAATAGGTGATTCTACATCGCTAGTTGGTTAATTGCTAAGCAGTTAACTCCTGGTAGTTAGCAAATATGATACGAGTATGCTACAAAATGATACAAGTGAATTTAACATGCGACTTAAATTCACTTATATCAATGTCATATTATGCAAATTTTTGCTTTATACAGCTAATCGAATGATTAGCTGTTTTTTTATGTAAAAAAACCGAATGAGATGTATTGTCAATACTACCCATTCGGTTCTAATTTTTGCTAAAGCGACTCGCTAACGTTTAATTAAAACCGCTTTTAATTAAGCTGGCGTTGAGTCGAATTGATACCAGAAGCCATCGATTCAGTTACAGCTTCAGCATTTAAATCAGTCAGTGAATCATCTTCAAGTACTAATTCTGCTGGCTTTGTCGTAGTAGGTTGTTCCATCTTTCTGATTTGCATAATAATCCCCATATTTGGGTGATCAAAATAATGCACTTCACCAGATCTTACTCGGCGGTTTTGCACCATAGGTATTGATTGTAAAAATGGACTAATGACTTTTTCATCATTGGCATCAACACTGTATTGATAATAGTCACTTTGATTGGTTTGCTTTTGAATCGGTTTGCGTAAAGCCAACTTAGTTTCAATAAACAAATAATGACTTAAGTAAATATTGATATTACCGTCAAGCTCCCACACCGGCTTTGTTTGAGGTTCATCAACAAAGCTGCCAAATGACGATGTGAAATCAAACGTTGAAAATTCATCATCAACTTCTTCAGCGACTGGGTTACCGGCGTAATCAAATTGCTCTGAAAAATCCTTACCGGCAAAAATACGAATTGGCTTAGCGCGATTACGTGACTTCATATCTTGTTGCCAAGTGATGTGCAGTAAGCTACGAACGTCATTTTCTCGACGGACTGTGCTGATTATTTCTGCAAATTCACTTTGAGACTCAGCTAACAATAACGGCCCTTCACCTAAATACGCCACTTGCGGCGATTCAGCAGCAATCGAAAACGGCACTTGGCTTGGGAATGTGGTTTTGTTGGCGCTAACTAAAGGGTCTTGGCAATCGACTTCGCTGCTTGTCCAGTCGGTTGAGGTACAACCGGTTAGCCCAAGTGCAACGCCAGTAATATCATTACTGATCATGGGCGTGATTAAATCGATATTTTTGCGATTAGCAGGGGTTGCAGTGTTTTCTTGCCACTGCTCGAGACTGTTTGACTGTCTTTCAAATACGAAGACTTCAACCTCAAACCAAGATTTAGCTTGAGCATTAATCGACGCAGTCATCGCTGTTAAAGCGGCAATGGAAATAGCAAAGTTACGCAGCACTATTTAGTTTCTCCAATACGGTGTTTAGCTAATTGCTCTAGCAGAGTCTTGATTAAGTCTAGACGTTGTTTACTGGTTTCTGCAGGCATAGTGAACTTTAACTTATTTGAGCCTTCCATTCGATAAATTTGTGGCTGACTTTGTAATAAACCAATGATAAACATAGGATCGATTTTATGATCGTCAGTAAATTCAATGCTGCCACCTTTTGCATGCATCTCAATTTTACTGGCGCCTAACGCCGTCGCTTGATGTTTGTATAAGGTTAGCTCCATCAAGTTACGGGTTGGATCTGGCAGTAATCCAAAGCGGTCGATAAACTCAACTTTAAGTTCATCAAGCATTTTTTCGGTTTCACAATTGGCAATGCGTTTATATAAAGATAAACGCATATTAACGTCAGAGACATAGTCATCAGGTAACAATGCTGGGATACGCAAATCAACTTCACACTGTGAATTAAGCATGTAAGCGAGTGAAGGCTCTTTACCTTCTTTTAACGCTTTCACTGCTGATTCAAGCATTTCCATGTATAAGCTAAAACCAATTTTAGAAATATGACCGCTTTGCTCATCACCGAGCAGTTCACCTGCACCGCGAATTTCTAAATCTTGTGTCGCTAACATGAAACCTGCACCTAAATCTTCTAGGGCATCAATTGCAGCAAGGCGTTTACGGGCATCAGCACTCATTAGTTTCGGGTGCGGGGTCATTAAATACGCATAAGCCTGATGGTGTGAGCGGCCCACACGACCACGTAATTGATGCAGTTGTGCTAAGCCGAACTTATCGGCACGGTCGATGATAATTGTGTTTGCGCTCGGTACATCAATACCGGTTTCAATGATGGTGGTACACACCAACACATTAAAGCGTTGGTGATAAAACTCTGACATCACTTTTTCAAGCTCACGCTCGCGCATTTGGCCATGAGCGGTAACAACACGGGCCTCAGGCAATAAATCACGAATGTCTTGGGCACACTTTTCAATGGTCTCAACATTGTTATGCAGGAAGTAAACCTGACCACCACGTAATATCTCACGCAAGATAGCTTCTCTGACGGTAGCAATATCATACTCACGCACAAAGGTTTTCACTGCGAGACGTTTTGCTGGTGGCGTAGCAATGATTGATAAATCACGCATGCCAGACATGGCCATGTTTAAGGTACGCGGGATTGGGGTCGCGGTTAATGTGAGAATATCGACATTGGCACGTAAGGCTTTAATTTTCTCTTTTTGACGTACACCAAAGCGATGTTCTTCATCAATAACCAATAAGCCTAAATTATCAAAATTAGCTTCAGCTTGAAGTAATTTATGAGTACCGATGACAATATCGACTTTGCCTTCAGATAGCTGTTGTAATACTTGGTTCTGTTCTTTGGCTGAGCGAAAACGTGACATCACTTCAATGACTACAGGCCAATCGGCAAAGCGGTCTTTGAAGTTTTCGTAATGCTGCTGGGCAAGTAGGGTAGTTGGCACCAGCACAACCACTTGTTTGCCTGCGTTAACGGCAACAAATGCGGCGCGCATGGCCACTTCGGTTTTACCAAAGCCCACATCACCACAGACTAATCTGTCCATTGCCATTGGGGTTTGCATGTCAGTTAAGACGGCTTCAATAGCGGTTTCTTGATCGACGGTTTCTTCAAATGGGAAACCTTGGGCAAACTGGGCATATTCCTCAGCTTCGATTTTCATCGCATCGCCAGGTCGAGCTTGTCTGCGGGCATAGACATCTAACAGCTCAGCTGCGACATCTCGAATTTTTTCAATGGCTTTTTTCTTGGCTTTAGCCCAAGTTTCGTTTCCTAGCTTGTTTAAGCTAGGCGTTTCATCAGCGCCAACACTGTAGCGGCTAATGAGATGCAGTGATGAAACAGGTACATAGAGCTTATCGCCGCCAGTATATTCAAGCTGTAAATATTCAGCGACTAAGCCGCCGGTATCAAGGGTTACTAAGCCTTTGTAAAGGGCTACGCCGTGCTCCAAGTGCACAATAGGCTCACCGACTTTAAGTTCAGCGAGGTTTTTAACTAGAACATCAGAGCTGACTTGTTTTTGTTTTTCACGGCGGCGTTGCTGCGAAATACGTTGACCAAATAATTCAGTTTCACAGATGACACTGACTTCGCCTTTAGGCGAGTCATGAATAATACAGCCTCGTGAGAGTGGCGATACAACAAGACCAATCGTGTCTTTAGCGGTTTTAGCGTTAAGGTAATCATCAAGGTGGTCAAACAGTTTTGGTTTAATACCTATCTTGGCTAAAAGCTCGATAAGTGCTTCGCGTCGACCTTCTGATTCGGCGCAAAATACCAATTGTTTATGAGTTTCACTGTATTGTTGCAGGTTGATCAGTGGCTGCTTTAATTTATGATTCGCATTGATGTCAGGTAGAGCTGAGACATTGGCAGATTGTGCTTTAGCATTGTCTTCAGTACCTAATGCCAACTGTGAACGTTGGTAGTTTTTAAAATTCGCGAACAGTTCATCAATCAGTAAATACAGCTCTTGGGGGGCAAGTAGCGGTCTTAATGGATCAACGCGTCTGTCTTCATAACGCGCATTGATTTCATTTAAGTGATGTTGGCTTGCCTGCTCAATATCACCCAACGTCATTAGCTGAGTGTCAGCAGGTAAATAGTCAAACAAGTTGGCTGAGTCATCAAAAAACAGTGGCAGATAGTTTTCTATCCCTGCTGGCATCAAGTTGCGGCTGACTAACTGATAAACTGACTCGGCTTCTTTTGAAATGACTTCGAAGCGGCGACGGTAGCGTTGTCTAAAGCCTTCGATACCGGCAGCATCCGTTGGAAACTCTTTAGCGGGTAACATGCGTACTGCATCAACTTCCTGTTTCGAACGTTGGGTATCAACATCGAAATAGCGAATCGACTCGACTTCATCGTCAAACAATTCAATACGCAGTGGCTCATCAGATCCTGTCAGGAAAATGTCCATAATCGAGCCGCGAATGGCAAACTCGCCGTGCTCGTAGACTTGGTCAACTGAGTAGTAGCCAGTATCGGTAAGATGTTGCCTAACTTGCTGCAAGCTATAAGTGTCGCCTTTTTTCAGCAACATCACATTGGCGGTTAAAAACGATTTTGGCGGCAGTTTCACCATTAATGTATTCACCGGCACAATAATGACATTGTGTTGGCTTTGGCTCATTTGCGCTAAGGTTTCTAATCGCTGGGAAATCAAATCCTGATGGGGTGAAAAACTGTCATAAGGCAGGGTTTCTCTATCGGGAAATAAACACACATTCACATCAGACTGAGATAACAAGTAGGCTAGCTCAACTTCAAGTTGTAATGCACTCGGGGTATCACTGGTGACAATTAAACTGGTACCAGGATGTTGAGCAATTAAACTTGCGAGAGTGACGGCTTGAGAGACGCCCCCCAGGGTTGATAATGTCTGAAATTGCTGGCCTTTTTTGACACTAGGCGGTGTTAAAACGTTAAAATTCTTCATTGAATTATTAAGTTGGCTTCTTTAAATGTGTGATTCACCCAGTTTGATGATGTTTGAGTATATTAAAAACCTTCAAACTGGTGTTAATTAAGGCAAGCTTTCCCCGTTACCTTAAATGTCTGGCAGCTATTATATGCGAGCAAAAACGAAGTTGCAGGAAAATTCGTTATTCAACGCTTTGTTGGCGGCTTTGCTTGCGCATCTTTAACATCTTTTGTTGAACATTTAGGCTGGCTTTAACCAGTTGCTCGACATCTGCATCCAGTATTTGACTGAATTCTAGACTGATGTTGTATGTGGCAGTTTGTGACTCGTTTTCAATACGCTGGCATTGGGTTACTTGGCATAAACATAAAATGGCAACTAACTCGCTACTGATATAGATTGAGGTTTTAAAGTAATCACCGACATTTAACGCAGTTTCTGAAGTTAAGCTAATACCACTGCCGCCAAAGTGAGAACCCTGGAACTTGTCACCCGTTTGCACTTCTTTTTCTAACACATGATGTAACACTAAATCGACTTTGCGAGACTGAAGTTTGAGAAAGTCGACAACCGCCTTAGCATCATTGTCTAAGCCTCTCAATTGTAGAAGGCAACTGGCTTCAAGCTCTTTTACTTCAGACAGTAGTTTTAACCCTACAGATTGCATTGAGCGCAAGTCAGCTTCAGTCGGAATACCTTTGGATTCTGGCCAAGATTCTAGGTAGACATTGAATTGATGAGGCACAGTAAAGTATGCATTAGATTCAGTGAACAAGGTTTGCCTCTTTATTTATCAAACTAATACCCCTATTATCATGCCCATCTTTATCATTTAGCAAGTTTTAACCCGCTTGCGTAAATAAACTGCTGTTTTATATTAAACAATATACAAATAATGCCGTTTTATTCGCCTTACAAACTTGGGATGTGCTTTCCTTTATGAATTTTCGGTTTTCACTGTTTATAGGTTACCGCTATTGGCGCACAAGAAAAGCCAATGCTTTTGCATCTTTCATTACTTTTTTTGCTGTTTCGGGTATTTTTTTAGGTGTCGCTGCGCTGATTATTGTTAGCTCAGTGATGAACGGTCTAGAAGGGCAACTCAAAGAGCGAATTTTAGGTGCTGTGCCGCAGTTAACCCTAGTTAATGACGCAGGTTTTAGTGATTGGCAGCAACAGACGCAATCATTAACTGCCCAATCTCAAGTGCATGGGTTAGCACCTACTGTAACCACTCAAGCCATGGTGCAATCCAGTCAGAATATCAGTGCTGTGCAAGTTTATGGCGTATTCCCAGAATATGAACAAAATTTGTCGGCCATAATCGCTAATACCTATTCCAGTGCGTTTGAGCAGTTGACACCGGGTAGTTACAATATTGTACTTGGCAGTGAATTAGCGAGAAAGTTATCCATCAATATCGGTGACAGAGTCAGACTACTTAGTGGTGATGGTGTGGTGTATTCGCCACTCGGTCCTGTGCCAAGCCAGCGAAAATTTACTGTAGCCGGTGTATTTGAGATGGGCTCGCAAGTCGATTCAGCGTTAGCTTATATTCATTACACAGACGCAAGACGATTAATGCGATTAAAGCCAAATGAAATCAATGAGCTTAGAGTGTATTTGGCCGATCCGTTCGCTGCGCCGCAAATGGGTGAAAGTATTGCCGCAGAACTTAAACAGCAGAACATTGATATCACAACCCGAGATTGGCGTGAAAGTTTTGGCCATTTATTCGCTGCGGTCAAAATGGAAAAAAACATGATGTCATTGATGTTATCGCTGATTGTCGCAGTTGCAGCGTTTAACATTGTGTCAGCGTTAGTGATGATGGTTATAGATAAAACCACTGATGTGGCGGTATTAAAAACCCAAGGGTTAACCACTCAGGCAGTGATGAATATCTTTATTGTGCAGGGCTCGCTTAATGCGATTATTGGTCTGGCATTAGGGGCGCTGGCTGGTGTTACCATCACCTTAAATTTAAATATTATTTTGGGCGTATTAGGCATTTCAGTATTGGGAGCAGGGCAAATGTT
Source organism: Shewanella sp. 10N.7 (assembly GCF_020806285.1). Lineage (NCBI taxonomy): Bacteria > Pseudomonadati > Pseudomonadota > Gammaproteobacteria > Alteromonadales > Shewanellaceae > Shewanella > Shewanella sp. 10N.7. Next base: position 136,346 of record NZ_JAJGZS010000008.1, on the reverse strand, counting down.
ACCGGTCGAGATCTCGGTTACCCAAATCGCTATTATTGTTGTTGGCACCTTGGCGATGACGCTTATTGCCACGATTTACCCAGCATTAACCGCTGCACGCGTTCAGCCAGCAACCGCATTGAGATATGAATAATGAAAAAAGAAGCTTCAGTGATATTGCAAGTCAGTAACGTAAGCAAACAGTTTCATGATGGTGAAACCACCACCAAAGTGCTGACTAATGTTGATTTGAATGTGTATAAAGGCGAACAACTTGCCATTGTTGGTAGCTCTGGTTCAGGTAAAAGTACCTTATTGCATATTATGGGAACATTGGATATTCCTACCGCTGGCGAGGTCTTGCTTGATGGTGAAAATCTCTATCAATTAAACGCCACTCGTCAGGCCGAAATACGTAATCAAGATTTAGGGTTTATTTACCAATTTCATCATTTGTTACCTGAGTTCTCAGCACTTGAAAATGTGGCAATGCCAGCATTTATTCAAGGCCGAGATAAAAAGCAAACCTTGAAAGAAGCGACTGAATTACTCGAAAGAGTCGGCCTTGGGCATAGATTACAGCATATCCCTGCGCAGCTTTCAGGCGGAGAGCGTCAGCGCGTCGCGATTGCTAGAGCGCTTATTAATAAGCCTAAGCTAGTGCTTGCAGATGAGCCAACGGGTAATTTGGATGCTAATAGTGGCGACAGTGTGTATTTGCTTATTCGCGAACTCGCTCAGCAATTAGGGACTGCATTTGTTGTGGTCACTCATGATTATAAGCTGGCTGAAAAGATGGATAGACAGCTAACGATGAAAGACGGTGTATTGCAGTCTTTAACGGGGGCTAATAACCCTCTTGCTGCAAAAGCTGAGTCAACTGCGATGGATAATAGTTAATGAAATCATTACTGCCGCTCACAATAGGTTGGCGTTTTTATCGGGCTAGACAATCTAATGGTTTCATTGGGTTTATTTCATTTGCCTCCACAGCGGGTATCGCACTGGGTGTTGCGGTACTTATTTTGGTGTTATCCGCCATGAACGGTTTTGAGCGAGAGCTTGAACAACGTTTGTTAGGTGTAGTGTCTCATGGCGAGTTGCTCAGTGTGAATGAGCCTTTACATGATTGGCAGTCTATTGCAGAAACAGCTAAAGATATGCCCGAAATCGTCGCCACAGCGCCTTTTATTCGGATGCAAGGACTCGTGCAAAAACCGGGTGGTTTTCAAGGTATTGAGCTTAACGGTATTGAACCTGAATTTGAGCAAAAAGTATCAACACTCGCAGAGTTTATGCCGGCCGCTGCCTGGAATGCGTTGGCTGAGCCAGTAAACAATATTGTCTTAGGTCGCAGTCTATTAGACAAGCTTGGCTTAAGTGTTGGCGATACATTATCTATGTATACGCCGGACATGAGCCAATCTAATAAATTGTCAGCAGCTAAAAGTCACCGTTTTATCGTGGCAGGAGTTTACGATTTAGGCGGCGAGATTGAATCGACTCAGGCTTATGTTTCGATGTCATACCTTGCTAACGTATTAAAAATTCCCCAAGGTTCAGCAACGGGCCTTAGAATTACCGTTAACAATGTGTTCAGTGCGCCAAGAATTACTCGCGATCTAGGTTATGCGCAAAGTCAGTATTTGCATTTAAATAACTGGACTCGCTCTCAAGGGCATTTATATCAAGATATTCAGCTTGTTAGAATGGTAATGTACCTTGTGCTAGCACTTGTTATTGCGGTGGCGTGTTTTAATATCGTGTCTACCTTAGTGATGGCTGTAAGAGACAAAAGTGCTGAAATTGCAATTTTAATGACCATGGGCTTAAAGCGCGGCGCCGTGATGGCGATTTTTATCATGCAAGGCGGCTTAAACGGATTATTAGGTTGTACCATCGGCGCTGGTATTGGTGTACTGCTTGCAACCAACTTAAGCGCAACAGCCAGTTTTGTTGAACAAACCTTTGGGATCCAGCTTTTAGCTTCTGATATTTATTTTATCGACTTTTTACCGTCTGAATTACAACAACAAGATGTGATATTAGTGGTCACTATGGGACTCGTCATGAGCTTGTTTGCGACGATTTACCCAGCTTATAAAGCCACTAAAATTGCTCCAGCATCAGCACTGGCAGGTCGTTAAGGGCTTATTACACAATAGAATATGCACATATGATAAATGAGAAAAACTTAGTCATGGTGATTTACAGGCAATAGAACGATCATGGGGTGGATAGTCCATTAAGTCGATCCTGATACGGCATCTCAAGATGAAAATCTTACGTCATTAAAGCAAATGATGAACTCTGACTTTATGAGTTGTTTGCCCCACTTAGCTAAACCGACTTCAAAGTAAGCTGCTCAGCCTATTATCTTTTAATATCGCAATTTAATCATATCAATTGACAAAGTTATCACTCTATATCCATTGGACTTAAAACGCCTGTTTGGTGTAAGCCTGCAACTTGGGTATATATTTTGGGTGTTTTTACATCATTATGACCAAGTAACTCTTGAACGGTTCTTATATCGTATCCACGTCTAAGTATGTTGGTCGTAAATGAGTGTCTACAAGTATGGGCGGTGATACGCTTATTGATGGGGTCTTTTGAACCGCTTTGCGTAATGCTTTACGAAAGGTTGTAGGATCAATATGGTTTCTACACATATACCCATTAACTGGATGTGAAACGCTGTGAATTGAAGGAAAAGATATTGCCAATGTAATAGTTCTGCGCTTGCCTCAAATTTTTTGAGTAGGCTAGTCGGTAAAGAAGCCAAACCAACCCTTGGGACAGATCGTGAACATGAATCTTTTGCACGTGGCACATCTGCTGCTTTATGAGCTCTATAGCCATGTTAGGTAAAATACAAACCCGATCTTTTTTTCCTTTGCCTCTAAAAACGAACAATGTTCTATTTTCAACATCTATATCTTTAACTCTCACGTTCAAAGCTTCAGCTAATCTCAGCCCTGCACCATATAGCAAGCTACCGATAAGTTGATATTAACCCTGTAAATTATCAATGAAGTGTTTTGCCTCTGTATCAGTTAACGCCTGCGGTATGCGTGTTGGTGCTTTAGCATATTGAAATTGCAGGTTATCGGTATTCATTGCCAGGACATGCTTGAATGCAAAAACAAGGGCGCAAAGTGCTTGTTGTTGAGTGCTGCTTGATACCCTTTTACTATTGGCCAAAAAAGATAAAAATTGTTCAATATGAACAGGGGAGATTTGTTTAGCTGTAGAAAGTTTAAAATGACGGATAAATATTAGTTGACTATTACAGTATAATAAACTGATATTTGTAGGTCATACTTGTAATTTAGTGGGATACTTATGAAAGAAGTAGTAAATGGAATTTATGAAACCAATAAAATGAAAGTGGAAATTAGGGAAAATATTGTTTCTAAGACATTTAAAAAGGTAGGTAACTATAGTAAAAGATATACAAGAGAGAAAACATCACTACAGCGGTTATCAGAATCATCACTATTTCCTAAACTAGTTTCGTTTGATGATAAAACAAATAACATAAAGATGAGCCGCATACCAGGAAGTCAACCTGAAAGTCTATCTGAAAATCAAATTGACTTATTACGACAAATGGTAAAGAGTATGCATGATGCAGGGGTTGCTAGACATGCAATACCGATAAGAGATTTACTTTCTAGTAATGATAAAGAGCTGGGAATGGTAGATTTTGAACGTGTCACACTTAAGCGGTTTAGTTTTTCTCCTATTTGGCTAATCGCAAAGAAAGTCTCGAATTACCACTTGTGCCGTTTAATGAAAGAACATCAATCACACCTTCTTTCTGAGTCAGAGCAAATATTTCTTGAAAAAATAAATAAAATCAGGAATACACTACAAAAAATTAAACATATAAAGAGTAAACTTAAATCTCTATTTAGTTAGGGTTGACCAGTACACACCTTAGTCAAAGTAACTTTTAACACTGTCCCAAATGCCTAACGATGTATCAGGAAATAAGTCTATACCCAGTGCCGATTTTAATAGGTACAACATTAGTAGCCCAAACAGCATACTAATAATGATAAAACCACTGACACTAGCAAACATCATCAGCATAGATAGGTTCTTTTCTCGACGAGTATAGGCTCGTTTGTTTTTACCTAGTAAAAACACGTAATAAAAACGCCACTTAATGAAAGGAAATTTGAATGTTCCCCGTTTATCTACGAAGTGTCCGCCCCAAGTATTAGGGCCCAATGACATCTTTATGGCATGGAGTTGTTCATCAGTGAAACTTGATGCGACATCGGATGGTGAGCGTTTGAGCACTTTTTCAATAAGTGGATCTTGCCTTATGGTATCGCTGGTTGTTTTTTGAGCAGGGCTTGTCATCGATACCCCTTGTTTATCATTATTAACGATTAAGTTAAATCTAGCATACAATTATAAAGTTACTGAAATTGAACACAATAGACTATTAAAGGCAATGATGATGACAGATTTTCAGCAAGTGATTTCATTTTGGTTTGATGACATAGACAAGTCTATGTGGTTTAAAAAAGACAACGAGTTCGATCGGATTATCATGTCTAAATTTGCTAGGTTACACAGTCAAGCCATGGCTGGAGAACTATATGAGTGGCGAAAGCAGCCTCAAGGTCGGTTGGCGGAAATTATTGTATTGGATCAATTCTCCAGAAATATGTACCGAGATTCTGCAAAAGCGTTCGCATCAGACACACTTGCGTTGGTATTAGCGCAAGAAGCCGTAGCACAGGGGCAAGATAGGCTGTTAACAGCAACTGAACGTAGTTTTTTGTACATGCCTTACATGCATAGCGAGTCTGAAGTCATTCATCAGCAGGCACTCGTCTTATTTAATCAAGATGGCTTGGAGTCAAACTATCAGTTTGAAAAAAAGCACTTTGATATCATAAAGCAATATGGCCGCTATCCTCATCGAAACAGTATTTTAGGAAGAGAGTCTACTGCCGCAGAAATCGCCTTTCTCACTCAACCTGGATCATCGTTTTAAGGCCAATTAATATAATAAGCAGCTCAGTTAAAAACAAAAACGCCTATCAATAACTTGATAGGCGTTAATCTTACGTCACGAATATGCGTTGTTTACACAATAAGCGCGATTAGTCGTAATGTTGCTCGTAACGAAGTAATGCCAAGTCATCGTTACCGTTGAGTACATGTTTAATAAATGGATTATTAAACAAACTCTCACTCTTAGCGCTATGCAAGGTGATTGGGCCGCTTGTTGGCACTTGTTCAAGGTAAATATCATTAAACAAATGGCTATAATAGTTAATGAAGCTTGGTAAAAGCAGTACAAGTTCTGACGATAATGTTTGTATGAATTTGAAAATATTCATACGAATAGTTTTATCAATTGCCACGACACTTGCCAGTTTCAGGTAGCCGTTTTGTGCAACACAAAAGGCAAGGTGCCCGATAAGTGAATTGTTATAGTAAAAACATACAACCTTTAAACGCTTACATCCAATGTGTTCAAGGGTTTCATTAAAGTCGTAACCGCTTTGCACTTCATGCGCTTGGTATATCGACTCTTTGTCATCTTCAGCCATCTCATCAAACCAAAATTCTTTAATTTGATTAATGCTGTAATTGTAAATGTTTGGCATTTGGCCATCATGAATACGATTTTTACGAGCTTTTCTGATAACTTTTAATTCATGTTCGTCGTATTGATAACACTGGTTAAAAAAGTTCGCTAAACCTACTCTTCGATTTAAAGATGGCAGAATAGTGCCTTTTTCCCAAAGACTCACCATTGACTGGTTTATGTTTTTGAACAGGCTGTGATTATTCGCTAAATCATCAGCTAAAGTTTGTTGAGATAGACGATACGATTTACGGTATTGTCTTAACACACTCGAAAAACTTTCTTTGTTAAATTCGGTTTCAGTAAACTGATTTGCCACGTGCTTCCCCTGGATACATATGTGAACTAAATGTCGTTGTCATTTAAACGACGCAAATCTTAGTTAACACTTGTGACGCGGGCTACTTATAATAACTATAAGCTATGCTAATATTAGGGCGTATTTGTCAAGGATTAACGCATGTACGTAAAGTATTCAGATCAAATAAACCTTAACTATTTACGTGTATTTAATGAATTGTATATAACGCGTAGTACAACTGGTGCAGCGGCAAAATTAGGTATCTCTCAATCAGCTGTAAGCCAGATATTATCTAAGTTACGTGAGGCAACTGGCGATCCATTATTCATCAAGGGTCAAGGTCATTTAGTGCCTACTGTTAGAGCAACAACGATTGGTGAAGGTTTAGCTGCTGAGCTGATGTTATTAGAAAAAAAGTTATATCCTGATGAGTTTTTTAATCAGGCCGATTTTGACGGCGAGATCACATTTGCGATTTCCAGTCCACTGATTGATATCATTTCAAAACCACTCGTAGAGATCAGCTCAAAGATTTTGCCAAAGGCGAGAATTTCGTTTGTTCATTGGAACGATCATACTCTTGATCAAATTATTAATGGCGATGTTCATATTGGTTTTAACCTGTTTCCATTAAATGCACCAAAAGAAATTAGACAAATACCTATTAGAGAATCAAAGCCCATTTTTGTTAGCAGAACGGAAAATAAATGGATTGAAGAGGGAATGGAAAATAGTGGTTTCAAAGACCATGTTTTTGCGGGTGTCATACTCAGTGGGATTAATCGTATTAAGGGGATCCTAGAAAACACTGATTTAATGGAAGGGTTTAGGTTTAAATATCGCTCTGAGTCACAATCGATATTGGCGAATCATTTACTGACCGACAATAGCGTTATTCTGGTCGATGAGTTGTCTAGCCATCATTATGAAGAATATTATTGTTACCAGGCGCCTCAGCGACTTAATAAGTTATTACCGACTTCCTTGAGTTACGCTATTTATTACTTGCAAGCAAATCATCAACATCCAATTTACTCTGATGCAGAAAGGGTTGTTCGTAACATACTGGATGAGCTTCTTGCCAACATTAAGATTATTCCCAACCAAAATCGCTATTAAGTCATCAGAGTGCTGTGGCATTGATAACGTCGTAGGGTTAACTGAGCATAAAAAAGCGCTACATTTTGGGAATGTAGCGCTAATAAGCGGTTTTTAAAACTCACTGAAATCGATTAGTGCAAAAGTCGACGGAGAGAAACGACTTAACCGACTTACAGTTTCACCATCAACTTACCTTTGTTGCCACCGCTAAAGAATAAATTTAACCCATCAATTGATGATTCAAGCCCTTCTAGTACGTGTGCACGATGTTTGATTTTACCCTGCAGCACATAAGGGGTTAACTTCTCTAATAGGCTTGGTACTTCGCCGTAATGATCTGGCATAGTAAAGCCTTGCACCGTAATCCGTCGTTTAAGGATATTCATCCAACTCGGTCCTGGGGCAGGTGTCTGTTTACTGTAATCTGCAATCAGTCCACATACCATGACGCGTCCATGTGGATTCATTCTATCGACAATTAGGTTTTGAATCGGGCCTGCGGTATTTTCAAAAAATAAATCAATCCCTTGCGGGGCTAACTTATCTAATTCAGCAGCTAAGTCTGCTGTTTTATAATTTATTGCAGAATCAAAACCAAGCTCGTTCACTATCCAGTCTGCTTTTTCATCACTGCCTACAACGCCAATGACATGTAAGCCATCAGCTTTAGCTAATTGCCCTACAATAGAGCCTACAGAGCCCGCTGCACCGGTGACAATGATTGTTTCGCCAGCTTTAGGTTTACCGACATGAAATAAACCTTGAGTTGCGGTTAAACCTGGTAGGGCAAAGACCGATAAAATTGCTTCGTCAGGGAGTGGTGCATCGATTTTGTTTAAGCCTTTACCTTCACTGACAAAGTACTCTTGCCAACCCATCATCCCCATCACGCGATCGCCCGCTTTAAAATCTGGATGATTACTTTCAACGACCTCGCCAACACCACTACTGCGCATTACATCGCCTAAATTAACCGGTGGAATATAGCTATCAGTATCTGGTTGCATCCAACCAAACATAGCCGGATCCAATGACATGTAGTTTTGCTTAACCAGTAATTCACCTGGTTTAACAATAGGCATTGGCTTTTGAACCACTTCAAAAATATCTGAAGTGATTGGGCCACCTTGTGGGCGTTTGACAAGGTTAATGGCGGTATAGGTGCTCATTGAAATATCCTTTTACTCATTGGGTTCGATATATTGTTTGTTGAAGTTATTATTCCTTTTCTTTTTTATAAGATATAGTGGCTAAAAAGCGATTCTTTATTGCTTTTATGACAACAATGGATGATTTATGGATCAATTAAGAGCCCTTAAGTATTTTGTCAAAGTCGTAGAATTAGGCAGCTTTACTCAAGCGGCTAAGACTTTTTCAGTGCCTGCTTCATCATTGTCACGTCGTGTGGCTGATTTAGAGAAAAGTTTAGGGGCAACCTTATTAAAGCGATCTACACGTGCGGTTAGCTTAACTGAGATTGGTACTGAGTATTATCAACAAGTATCTTCGCTGCTGAACCAATTAGAGCAAAGTAATGAAGCCGTTAGAAGTTATCAAACAGAACCAATGGGGACGTTGCGGATCAGTGCGATGGTAGGGATTGGCCGTGAAGTACTTATTCCCTTAATGGATGAGTTTTCTCGTTTATACCCCAAAGTTATTCTTGATATTGAACTCAGCGATGAGCTGTCTTCAGTTGGTCGGGATGATGTTGATATCGCGATTCGGGGCGGATACGCCCCAAATGACAGAGTGGTAGCGATTCGGTTAATGGACAATCAATTTATTCCTGCAGCGACCGAGCAATACTTGCAGCAAATGGGCACTCCTCATCATCCATCTGAATTGTCACAGCATAAAGGGTTATATTATCGCTCGCCTAATGGCAGAGTACCTTGGTTAAGTTTTATCGATGGTCAATGGCAAGATGTGTCAGCTCCTGCAGCTGCCATTAGCAATGCTGGGGAGTGGTTGATTGAAAAAGCCAAACAGGGTGATGGCATTGTCATGATGCCAAGATGGGTGTTATCGCCTTTTTTACACCGAGGCGAGCTACAAGAACTTGATTTTGAGCCACCGCTATCAGCCAGCCAAAGCGCTGACTTTGGAGTTTACTTGATATATCAAAAGCAGCGCTATCACGTGCCCAAAGTAAAAGCTGCGGTAGATTTTTTAGTGGCGAGAATTAAACATGCGACATGGGGCTAACTATTATTAGCTTTAAGTATTGGCTTTAAGTATTGGCTTTAAGTATTGGCTTTAAGTATTTGCTTTAAGTATTAGCTTTAAGGAAATATTCATTAGTATGGCTTGGGTGAAGATCGTTTAAAGTTTAGCAAGTAGCAAGTAGCAAGTAGCAAGTAGCAAGTAGCAAGTAGCAAGTAAAAAAGTGACACATAGAAAAGTAACTGCTGGTCAATGATTACAGGGTATATAAGGTTACCAATATGGACTTTAAAATAGTAACTCAGCATTTGAGCATACGTGCCTTTAGGGAAGAGGATTTGGCCTTCTTTGCCGAATATAGAGCCGACCCGAAAATCGCCCAATACCAGAGCTGGACTGACTACAATATTGAACAAGCACGTGCGTTTTATGCAGCAATGGATTATCAAACCTTCGGTCAACCAGGTCAGTGGTTTCAATTGGCTATTGCAGATAAACAAACTCAGCAGATTATGGGCGATGTTGCACTGCATTTTGTTGATGAGCAGCAAATGGAAATCGGTTTTACATTGGCACAGCAATATCAACAACAAGGCTTTGCCTATGAAGCCGTTACTGCTGTAATTGAGTACTTATTTTTTAAATTGAATAAACACCGTATTGTGGCGACAACTGACGCCAACAATAAAGCTTCAATGGCTTTATTAACCAAGTTAAGTTTTAGAAAAGAAGGTCATTACCATCAAAATATCTTTTTTAAAGGCCATTGGGGTGATGAATGTTTTTTTGCTCTGCTAAAGGATGAGTATATGACCAAGCTTGAGGAAAACTAGATGGCTTGTGATGATTGCCAAGAATCCATTTTTAAGCAAAAGATTGGACGGTGTAAAGCCTGCATGTGGCAATTAACGGGTTTGTCGCTGGTTGGCTGGCCACTATGGTGGTGGCTTTATGCTGAAGATATGACCTCTGTTGAGTCAATTGCTATGGTATTTTTCTGCTGTGCTTTTAGTGGATTACTGTGTGTGCATTTAATTGTATTGAGTTATCGAAAACTTAATTATCTTGAATGAGCTTGAACTAATAACGCAGGGATAATACCAAATTAGTCGGTAAAATTATAAAAAAAGTCAGCAAACATGCTGACTTTTCTATGGTGTTTTTTACAGACTAATTCCTGCTTTTCCATTTGAATAATACTGAGTATTTCCAAAGACTTTTAATCACAAAAAAGCTGATAAAAGCAAAAATAAAGGCGTAAACAATACACCCTAATAGGAATGGTGGGCCTATGGTGCCAATAGAGCTTTCAACCCATTGCCAACTGGCTTCAAAGTTAAAGTGAGTGGTTTCCATGCCTAATATTTTCGAGCCCAGTAAATAAGCCGCATAAAACATGAATGGCATAGTGATTGGATTTGTTAACCAAACGAGTGCAACTGCCAGTGGAATATTGACGTTAAAAAATATCGCCATGCCAGCAGCAATGACCATTTGAAATGGAAGCGGAAGCCAAGCAACAAATAACCCAATCGCAAATGAGCCAGGAGCTGACTTACGATTTAAGCTCCAAAGGTTAGGTTTATCTAATAATTTGCCGAAAACACGTAAATATTTGTGATTACGTAATGTTTCAGGATTCGGCATAAATTTTTGTAATAATTTTTTTGGCATATACGCGATTACTGTCTTTAATTAATCAATGATAAATCGATTCATTTATGGTTTTTGCGCCAGTATGCTTTTTAGCAATATATTGCCAAGCTTACTTCCTATATGGATGGCGTCTATCATTCTGATTGTCGTTTTATCCACCTTCATAAAGTGGCCGTTCATCAGCGGGACACTTTTTGGAGTGATGTTAGTTTCTTTTTGTTTTAATTCACTATTTTCTTTACACGAATCAGAAATCCCTGTTCAAAAACAATTTAAGGCAGAGATAGTATCACTAGTTAGCACAAACAGCGACTGGATAAGTTTCGACGTTAGAGTGATTTCTGACCAATACGAGTTTTATCACTCTAACTATAGACTCACATGGCAAAAGCCGCCTGAAGTAAAAGTGGGTCAGGTTTGGCTGTTTACATCGCGAATGAAGCCAATTACTAGTCCGTTGAATCAAGGCGGATTTAATCAACAAAAGAATTTATTGAGTCGTCATATTGTTGCTAAAGGTCGCGTTAAGCAGGCTGAACTTGTTCATTATGACGTGCCATTAAGACAATCGGTCATCAATAAGATGACGCCAATATTACATTCACTATCCCATGGGGCGGTGTTGAATGCGTTATTGTTTGGCGACAAATCTGAACTTACTCAAATGCAATGGCAACAACTAAGGCAAACAGGTACAGGGCACTTAGTAGCGATATCTGGTTTACACCTGTCAGTCGTGTTTGGCTTGTTTTGGTTTATCTTCCGTCATAGCCTGCAACACTTCGCACCTGTTTTTAGTCGCAGAAACCTGCTACTTGCGATGATGTTTTCATCGTTAACCGTATTGGGATATGGCTATTTAGCTGGTTTTGCTATTGCAACCCAGCGTGCACTCGTCATGTTAATAATGTTGGTGATGCTGTCCATCGTAAATCATCATTCATCCCCATGGCAGCGGCTTACTTGGGCACTGTTTGCTGTATTAGCTATTGATCCTTTTGCGAGTTTAAGTGCTGGTTTTTGGCTGTCTTTCAGTGCGCTGGGGATCATATTGTTTACCCTTGAATACACCGCAACTAAAGCAAACACTGAGAATAATGCAGTTGATGAAGCTAATAATTATGGCACTAATAATAACAGTAATTATGAGCTTCAAGATCTTGAGAATGAGCTCGATGAAAAGGAAAATGACGAGATTGATGAAGGGCTAAAGCCCAAGGAACTATCAGCAGTTAAGCATTTATTTTATCAAAATTTCAAATCGACTTACCGTCATTATCAACAACAAACCCTGTTATATCTGCAAACATTTTGGGCCATACAGTGGCGATTGGCTGTTGGGTTAGGTTTATTGCAAGCGATACTGTTTGGCACCATTTCCATTAACAGTATTTGGGTTAATTTATTGATGGTGCCTTGGTTTAGTATCGTGGTCATTCCGCTCAGTATTATTGGTTTGGTGGGGAATATAATCCTAATGATATTGCCGCTCACTGAAGGCGTTAGGCAGCTAGTTGGTGCTAAATTGATGGCTTTAGGGGATATTTCTCTTGCGCCTTTTGAGTCTCTTATTAGTCAAAGCGATCAGTGGCCAATGGCGTTAATGTATTTACCCGATACGATGGTTGTCTGTTTAATGATGTTTGCTTTAGGGTTATTTTTATTAAAGTGGGCAGTGGATACCCCTTGGCGATGTGTGGTTGGTTTGTTATGTGTGCCATTTTTTCTACAATTAACAGTGAGTATATTTGAGTCGAAAGCACCGTTACAGCAAGAGCCATTTGGTCAACAACAGACCTGGCACGTACATGTGCTAGATGTCGGTCAAGGTATGGCGGTGCTGGTACAACGAGGTAATAGGGCGATACTTTATGATACTGGCGCAGCTTACGGTCAAAGCTTTAGCTATGCTGATCGCGTCATAGTGCCAACTCTGAGAGCAAAAGGAATTAATCGTCTGGATTATATTATTGTGAGTCATGACGATAATGACCATTCGGGAGGGTTAAAGGTGTTAGCTCAGCATTATCCCAAAGCAGTGATTATCAGTGATACAGCAGCGCATTATGATGCAATGACTGCAAATAGTATTATTGATCTTCACCTAAGCTCAGGCTCAGATACCCAAAAAGGCACAAAAATAGGCATCCCAAAAGACACAGGAATAACAACAGCCACAGACAATGCACTTAACCACTGTGTAAATCGTCAATTCCAATGGGCTGATTTAACAGTGAGCCTTGCTGCAAACCCCACTGCCACCAATGACAATAACCGCTCATGTATTGCTTATGTTGATGATGGTAAGCACCGGGTACTACTGACTGGCGATATTGAAAAAAGCACTGAACAATATTTAGTAGAACACAAACTGTTATCACCCACTGATATTTTGTTAGCACCACATCATGGTAGTCGCACTTCATCATCTGAGGCGTTTATTGATGCTGTATCACCAAAGCAGGTTATTTTTACTGCGGGATTTGCAAATCAATATGGATTTCCTAAAAAAGATGTTGTTGAGCGATATAAAACAAGAGGAGTTGAAACACTGATTAGCGGGAACTCTGGTCAAATAACTATCGATTTCAACTCGTCAAGTTATGCGATTCGTCAATATCGTTCAGATATTGCGCCATTTTGGTACAACAAGCTGTTTAGATTTGGTGAGAAAGTTAAAGCAGAGTAGAATATGGCCTTTGTTTGCTATTCAAGTGTTAATGTAATCAATGACAACAACTAATAACGAAATGTCGAGCGTATTTAAACGCCTTCTTACTTATCTCATTCCGATGAAAGGAATGTTCCTATTAGCCATTGCAGGCCTACTTACATATGGCCTTGTTGATGCAGCTTTTATTGCATTCATTAAACCTTTTATTGATGAAGGTTTTGGTCAAGCCCCTGCAGTTGTAGGCGGTGTTGAAGTTGATGTACCTACCCATGGCGGCTTTAACGCCAATAAAGATATTATGCTAATGGCGCCGCTGGTGGTCATTGGTATGTTTACTTTGCGTGGGATTGCCAACTTTGTGTCGACCTACTGCGTCTCTTATATGAGTGCGAAACTGATTATGGATATGCGCCAGCAAGTGTTTGAACACTACTTGCGTTTACCTGTCAGCTACATTGACCGTGAAAATAGCGGTAACTTAATTTCTCGCGTGACCTTTGATACTGAGCAAATCGCTCGAGCATCAGGCAGTGCGTTAATTTCTATTGTTCGTGACTCCATTACTGTCATTGCCATGTTAGCTATCATGTTTTTCTATTCGTGGAAATTATCCCTGTGTATTTTGGTGATAGGCCCATTAATGGGGATTGTGATAAGCGTGGTGAGTAAGCGTTTTCGTAAAGTCTCTAAGCAAATTCAATCAGCAATGGGTGGCGTTACTGCAACTACTGAGCAAATGATTAAAGGCCATAAAAATGTATTGGCTTTTGGCGGTCAGAAAACGGAAGTTAATCGATTCTTTAAAGTGAATGACTCTAACCGTCATCAGAATATGAAACTGGCTGTCGCTCAAGCCATTAGCCAACCTGTAATTATGATTATTGGCTCGTTTGCGCTTGCATTTGTGTTGTATGCAGCAACGTTCCCTGGTCTTAAAGAAGAATTAACTGCAGGTACTTTCGCTGCAATTCTTGGCGCAATGATGGCCATGCTTCAACCAATTAAAAACTTAACTCGGGTTAATGCTGAATTCCAGCGCGGGATTGCAGCTTGTACCACGGTGTTTGAATTACTCGATACCGCACCTGAATCAGATGCAGGTGAGTTTGAAACAAAGCGCGTTAAAGGTAACTTGAAGTTCAATAACGTGACGTTTAGTTACCCTGATACTGAAAAACCTGCATTAACCAATATTGATTTTGAAGTTAAACAAGGTAAAACCATTGCCTTAGTGGGGCGCAGTGGCTCAGGAAAATCAACGATTGCAAGTTTGATGACGCGTTTTTACACAGGTGTATCAGAAGGGGATATCACCCTTGATGATGTCAGTATTTATGATTACAAGCTTAAGTCACTACGTAATCAAGTGGCGCTTGTTTCGCAGCAGGTGACATTATTCAATGACACTATTGCTAATAACATTGCTTACGCTTATCCAGGTGAAGTGACTCGTGAACAAATAGTCAAAGCCGCTGAACTTGCTTACGCAATGGAGTTTATTGAAACCTTGCCAGAGGGCTTAGACACTGAAGTAGGCGAGAATGGCGTGTTGTTATCTGGTGGACAACGTCAACGTATTGCCATTGCACGCGCCATGTTACGTGATGCACCAGTGCTGATTTTAGATGAAGCGACCTCAGCATTAGACACTGAGTCAGAAAAAGCGATTCAACATGGTTTAGACAATTTACGCCATAACCGTACATCTATCGTGATTGCCCATCGCCTTTCAACGATTGAATCAGCAGATGAAATCCTAGTGATTGATCAAGGCTCGGTAGTTGAGCGTGGTACACACACGGATCTTGTTGCTAAAGAAGGTATTTACGCTAACTTGTATCAAATGCAGTTTGGTAACTAAATGCAAGGGTTAGTCAATAAAATTTGGTATCAAGGCCATCCAGCTAAGTGGTTGTTATTGCCACTTAGTGGGTTGTTTGCCCTAGTGTCATACATAAGACGCCTCGGTTTTAAACTGGGAATTAGCCAAGCTGAGACCTTACCTGTTCCTGTCATCATCGTCGGTAATATTACCGCAGGTGGCAGCGGTAAAACCCCCACTGTTATCTATTTGATTAACTTATTGCGCCAACATGGTTATAAGCCTGGGGTGATAAGTCGTGGCTACGGCGTCAATATAGATGGTGTAAAAGCCGTTAATGTTGCAGATAAAGCCACCGAAGTGGGTGACGAACCAGCAATGATAGTTGCTCGAACGCAGGTTCCTATGGTTGTTGGTGCTAAACGCATTGATGCCGCTAAAGCACTGTTAGCTCAATTTGATGTTGATGTGATCATTAGTGATGATGGCTTGCAGCATTATGCTTTAGCCCGAGATATAGAACTGGCTATTGTCGATGGTCAGCGCCGATATGGTAATCAGTGTTTGATACCAGCAGGGCCTTTACGTGAAGGTTTATGGCGCTTAAAAACGATTGATTGGGCAATTAATAATGGTGGCAACCCGCAAGCAAATGAAATTGCTATGACTCTTGAACCTTCTGATCTTAAAGCGGTAAAACCGTCATCGAATGATGAAAAATGGCAACAGCAAGAAGCGATAGCAATGGCTGGCATCGGAAATCCGCAGCGATTTTTCGATAGCTTAGTGACATTGGGTTATAAAATTAAACAAACAAAAGCATTTGAAGACCATCAAGCCTTTGATGAGAAGGAGCTTACGCAGTTGTCTTTGCAGATGCCATTGATTATGACCGAGAAAGATGCGGTTAAATGTCGCGATTTTGCACAACAAAACTGGTGGTATTTGCCAGTTAATGCGAAGCTTAATGAAAGTTTTGATACAGCATTTTTGAATCGACTAAAAGAAGTCGTCAAAGTTAAACAAGGAAACCTCCATGGCGTTCGATAAAAAATTACTTGAGATTGTGGCTTGCCCAGTATGTAAAGGTAAGCTGGAATTTGATAAAGAAGCAGATCAATTGATTTGTAAAGCTGACAAGTTAGCTTACCCAATTACTGAAGGTATTCCTGTTTTACTTGAAAACAGAGCAATACCACTGGAGTCTTAATTGACGACTGAATAAGTTCTCGATTAATTCGTAGCTAATTCAAGAGTTCTGATACAACTCCTTATGACTGGAAAAAGCGCTATTGTTGGCGCTTTTTTTGTGGGTGTCATTCGGTCTGATATTGGTTTTTGTTAAACGGTACATAGACATTAGTTGGTTAAATTTTATGCATACCATGTTATTTGAATGTAAGAGGTGTTTATAGAGTGATTGCACTAATTATTAATTAAGTAAAACTTACTCTAATACTGTTTGCTAAATTTGCTTCGATTGACGATTTGTCCGGATACTGAATATACAAATCAGTTGTGGATACTTGTTATGACTCAAATGCAATCTTTTAAAGACAAAGTCGCCCTAATGTTGGTATTAAACAAAGGGGAGCGGATCAGTCAGTTTGAACATCATGGTAAGCGTTACTGGTTAAAACAAGTTGAGCAGCTAACAGGTGCAATGCGTTTTTTAAAAGCAGATTCTGCTAAAGCCCTAATTAAAGAAACCCAAGTATTAAAGCAGCTAGACGCAGAGGGAGCGCCTGTGCCCAAAGTGGTGGCTAATGGTGAGGGATATTTGGTGATTGAAGATGCTGGGCGCACAGTACGTGATTGGTTAGATAACAATGATATTGCAGCTACAGAGCAGCAAAACATTTTGAATGATTCAAGCCAAGCGTTAGCCGACTTACATCAAATGCAACTAGCTCACGGCCGTCCAGCACTTAGAGATATTAGCTGGCGCAGTGGTGAAGTTAAATTTATTGATTTTGAAGCTAATCAACAAAAGGGATCTGTGGTAGAGCAACAAATCCGTGATTTGTTGGTTTATATTCACAGCTTGTATCGCTATTTAGGCGCAGATAGCGAACGTATTTCGAAAACCATCACAGCTTACCGACAAGCAGGCGGTGAAGCTATTTGGCAAAAATCCAAAGACTTTTTGGCCTCATGGCAATGGTTGTATTACTTCGCGAGTCCGATTAAAAACGTTGGCGGTAAGGATTTAAAGCCGGTTTATTGGGTGTTATGGCATTTTAGAAACAACTAGTGAATCAATCGAAATTAAAAAAGCTTGTGATATTCACAAGCTTTATAGTCATCTAAGCTTTGGTGATTTAATACGTTACTTTTTCAAATCCTGATATAGCGTATTAATCCATTTTTCTTCAGTGATGAAGTTCCAGCTCCAATCTTTCCACTTTGGCGGTACACCTTCAGCTTGGATTTGTTCAAGTGTTTTACCTTGAGTGAGTTTCTTTTTCATCCAGTTAATCGAGTCATCAAGCATGTGCTTAAATTTCATTAAGTCATTTTTGTTGGCGAGTTCACCATGGCCTGGTATCACTTGAGTCTGTTTATCCATCATGGTTAATGCTTTGGCAACATTGTCTCGATAACCAATGACTGAGCCGCCACCGTTTAAATCCACATACGGGAAACGGTCTTTAAAGAATAAATCACCCATATGAACTAAGTTATCGTTTTCCCAGAACACCACACTGTCACCGTCAGTATGGCCAGGTCCCATGTGTTTTAAGGTTAATGTGTCATCGTTAAAACGGATGGAAACATCTTTAGAATAAGTCACAACAGGGAGGGCTGCTTTGGGTGTGCCTTCTTTGGCACTTAGGCGTTTTAATACATTATGGTGGGCAAAGATAATCCCTTGTTCGCCAAAGTGCGCATTTCCGCCAGTATGATCGCCGTGATAATGGGTGTTGATAACGTATTTAGGTTTACCCGCTTGGATTTCATTTAACGTAGCACTTATTTTATCGGCTAAAGGCGCAAATTGGTCATCGATGATTAAGATGCCATCAGTGCCTGCGGATACGCCGATATTGCCACCTGAACCTGTGAACATATAAGCATTTTCGGTGAGTTTCTGGGAGGTGATAGTGACATCTTTAAATCGGTCATCGTCAGCGACAGTTGAAAAGCTGGTGATGGAGAGTGCAAGTAAGCAGCTAAGTGATGTACGGGTCATGATGGGTTCCTGTGCTATGTGGCCAAACTGTCCATTTAATGGAGCAGTTTGGCCTATTTATCCTTTTATTAAGTCCAAGGTAGCAGTTTTTTAGCCCGTTTGTCAGCTAAACCTAATTTAACAGAAGATTGATAACGGATTCGGTATAAGGCTTGGTAACACAAAGGCACCAAATACAAACTGGTGACAGTTGAGAAGCTTAAACCACCAATAATCGCTATTGCCATTGGTGAGTATGGTGGCCCGCCGCCACCAATTTGGGTGTCGCCCATAGCTAATGGAACTAGCCCTAATACCGTAGTTGCTACCGTCATTAACACTGGACGTAAGCGGGTAATACATATTGATTTAATCGTAGCTGACAGGTCAGTTAATTTGGGTGTCATTTGGTTTATTTGATCGACCAACACAATGCCGTTGTTTACAACAATTCCCATCAAGATTAGGATACCAATCATGGCCATCACTGACATTGGTGTGCCTGAAATCCATAATGCCCAAAACACCCCAGTAATCGAAAACAAAATCGAACTGATAATCGCAGTTGGAAGCAACAGTGATTCAAATAGCGCTGCCATTACGATGTAAATCATGGCTAATGCCAAAATCATGTTAACCGCCATGATCGATTGGTCTTCATCTTGACGTTGAAAACCGCCTCGCAGGCTGTAGTCATATCCATAAGGAAAATTAACATTCTGCATGACTTTTTCGATTTGTTCTTGGGCTTCCTCGGTAGTGATTTCGTTAACGTTTGCGCCAATAGATAATGCGGTTTGACGGTTATAATGCCTAATAGTGTCAAAGCGTGGCTGAATGGTTATTTCAGCTAAGTTATCTAAACTGTAGACGCGCTCTCCTTGACGAATAATAGGCAGCTGTTTTAGTTGTTCTAAAGAACGTTGCCAGCTTTTATCGTAAGCTAACTCTATACGTAACTCGCCGTTTGGATCATGTCTAAATGAGCGCAGTGGGGTTCCACGCAGTGCCATTGAAATGTGAGAGGCAACTTCGTTGAGTTTTAAATCTAAACGAGCGGCCATTTCACGGTTTATAGTCACAATCACTTCTTGCTGAGCCGCGTTCACTTCTGAGCGCACGTCTTCAAGCCCTTCAATGGCACTTAATAGCGGCACCACTTGCTGGCTTAAGGTAATTAACTCAGAGGTAGAGCGACCCGTTAAAGTGATCCTTAAACCAGAGTTTTCATTTCCCCAGCCAAACTGTGGCGTAGCTGCGGCGTACTTAGGAAAACCTTCTCGAATGGTTTTCTTTAGTTCTGACATTGGAGTTTCAATGTTTTTTTGCAGCAAAATTGTGGTTTGAATACTGTCAGCTGAATAGTAGCTATACACAGAATCAATCATGAAAGCTTCTTTATTGCCATAAAGGTAGTCTTCCATTTGGTTAATCATCGCTTCAGTGACTTTTAGGTTATGTCGACCTTCTAATTGATAATTGATATATAAACGGTCATTTCCTTCGCCATCAGATTGATCTTGTTTAACTAAATTCAAAGGCAGGGCAGTTGAAACCAGTATCAATACTGCTAATACCCCTGAGATTTTTGAATGGGCCAATACCCAGGTCAAACTGCGCTGATAATAACGCTGCAGTCTGGATTCTTTTTCTTCGGTTTCAATTTCAAAGTGCAATTTGGTCAGCATTAGTGGTATTAGGGTTTTCGCCACCAATAATGAAGCCGCAAGTGAAATACAAATGGCGATAGCTACGTGCTCAAGGAAGATAGTCAGTTCAACTTTAACGCCAACAATATTCGGTAAAAATACAATAGCTGTAGTTAAAGTGCCGGCAAGTACGGCCAAAGCAACTTTTTCAACGCCTGTGAGAACAGCAGATTCGTTTGCTTTTTGACATTGAGGCTTAGTATCTTCTTGGCCTGTTAAGCCATTGCGTTGTTTTTCCTGCAATACGCTTTCGGTAACCACAACCGCATTATCAATCAGCATACCCACCGCTAATAACAGTCCCATCATTGATAGAATATTTAAGCTGTAACCCAGTAAATACATACCAGCCAGAGTCATACAAATTGAAATGGGTACTGACGATACCACGACCAAGGTCATTTTTAAGTTACGTAAAAACAGGTATAACACGCCAAAAGATAAGAAGGCACCGATTAAGCCCGAGATTAATAAGTCTTGCAGTGAGGACTTAACGCCATAAGCTTGGTCCTCCATCACAAATAGCTTAATGCCTTGGAATTGTTGATCTTGTTTAGTTTGCTCAATTACCTTTAATACACGTTCAGAAACATGGACTAAATTAGCGCCAGATTCTTTAAATACATCTAAGCCCACAGCGTATTTTTGATCTAGATGACGACCTTCAAAAGGTTCTGGCAAAGTAAATTTAACCGAAGCAATATCGCCAAGGGTTGTGTTGGTATTGAGTTTAACCGCTTTGATATCTTCTAAAGATAAAAACTCACCTTTAGGCGACACCTGAAATACCTGGTTATTGTTACGAACCGTTCCCGCACTAATAACAAAGTTTTCAAGTTGCAGACGTTGTCTCAGTTCTGATGGGTTAATCCCAGATGCGGCTAACTTATCAGCATCAAGACGAATTTCAATCTGCTTTTGGTCAACGCCATATAAGGTGACCTTCGACACGCCTTCGATTCGCTCAAGAGGTTTACGTAATTGTTTATCCAGCAAATCAAATGCATTGGATAATTCACGCTCACTTGAAATACGAATGGTAAGCACTGGCATATCAGCAGTTGAAAACTGCTGAATAAAGACGCGCTCGACATCTTTAGGCAGTAAATGCCTTACTGAATCAATTTTCTCACGGGCTTCAAGGCTTTTTGTCGCGACATCTTCACCCCATTTCATATTCAGCTGAATGTTGGCGCCATCTTGAGAAGAGTTTGAGCGGACTTCTTCAATACCGCTCATGGTGGCTAAAGACTCTTCGAGCACGCGAGTGATATCACGCTCCACCTCAGCAGGTGTTGAGCCTTTATATGGCACATTGACTTGTATTTGTGGAATGTCGATACCAGGGAACATTTCCAGTGGCAGCAAGCGACTTGATGCCATTCCAAATAATAAAATAGCAAGAAAGAACATGCTGGTGGTCACAGGTCTTTTAATCGCGAGCCTTGTGATACTGAAACCTTGTTGCTCTGTGTTAGTCTCTTGACTCATGACTGACCCTCCGTAGTAAGTGTAGAGGTCGCATCAGAGTTCGACTGTTCCGAAGCCTTTTGTTGATAATCTTTTTTATCAAAAATGCCATACAGGGCAGGGATAACAAGCAAGGTCAGCATGGTTGACATACTTAAGCCAAATATCACAGTAATTGCCATTGGCGCTCGAATTTCACTACCATCACCGACACCAATTGCCATCGGTAATAAACCGAGTGTGGTGGTTAAGGTCGTCATCATGATTGGACGAAGACGTGATTTGGCAGCTGTGCTAATGGCTTGATCTTTCTCGATGCCTTCTTTACGTAACTGGTTAATTCTATCGACTAATACAATGGCGTTATTGACCACAATACCGGCTAACATAATTAATCCGATAAACACCACCACGCTAATATGGGTGCCAGTGATAAACAAACCAATCACACTTCCGCCAACTGCCATAGGCACTGCCACTAGGATTAATAGTGGATGCAACAAGGATTCAAATTGACTCGCCATCACCAAGTACACGAGGAACACCGCTAAAATAAGGGCGATTTTTAATGACTCAAAAGAGTGTTCCATTTCTTCGTTTTGGCCACCAAAGCGCGCTTGGATAGAAGAGGGGAACTGCTGTTGATTAAGGATTTGCTGCGCTTCCTTTACCGCTTCACTTAAATCACCATAACTTAAGTTTGCCGACACAATAGCCACACGTTGTTGGCTGACACGGTTAATCGCCGATGGACCAACTTGTAGCGATACGTCAGCAACGGCGCTCAGTGGTATAGCATGTTCACTATTGGGGTTGATAATTAATGCATTAACATCCTCAATGTTGTTACGTTCTGCTAATTCGCTGCGCACTAAAATATCCACTTTGCGATCGCGCACAGTATATTGACTGGCAATCGTGCCGCCAACGCGGTGGGCGATACGGCTCGCAACTGTTGGCGCATCTAAATCAAGTGCAGCTAGCCGTGCGTGATCAAAACGAATACTGATCTCAGGTTGACCATCACGAAGTGAAGTATTGATATCGCTAAATCGGTTTGATTGCGACAACGCTGAGACGAGTTGATCGCCACTGTGTTTTAGCTGAGCTAAATCATAACCAGACAGCTCGATTTCTAATGGCGTTTTAAAGCTAAATAACTCAGGATGCTCAATTTTTGCATCCAATGCCGGAATACGTCTTGCTGTTTCACGTAAAGTGGCCGCGACGCTGTCAAAAGCGTGCGTGTTTTCTAGTACCACTTGAAGACGTCCCCAGTTTTCACCACCGCGGGCAGTATCTGAAGTCATCAAGCCACCACTCCCCGCTTGGCTAAAGGTGTGCTTAACATCTTCGTTGTCACTGATTGAATAGGCGAGTTGCTCTAGTACTGCATCAGTTTTTTGTACTGCTGTGCCTGGTGGTAATAGGATTTCGACGTAAAACTCACCTTGATTCATCGGTGGGATAAGCTCTACGCCTAATCTCGGGAATAAACTTCCTGCGCCAAGAGTTAACATAACTGCGATGATGACTGTGACGACTTTATGAGACATGGCATGCTTTAAAACACCATGATAAATTCTTTCAATAAAGCGATAGAAAAAATTAAACCCTGCACTTAATGGACGCATTACCAGACTGAATAACCACGAGAAGAATCGCGTGAAGATAATGACCAAGTTCAGTAGGGCATTGGGTAAATAGCTCAGTAGTACTTTAAATGGAAAGCCAAGTATCATCGCTGCGTAATAGGCAATCTTACCTTTTGTTGTCGTGGGTTTTGCTTTTGGCGCTTCAGTGACTTCTTCAGGTAATTGAGTAAAGCCTTGGCGTGATGCCAGCATTGGAATGGCGGTTAACGCTACAAACAGTGAAGCTAAAAGAGCAAAAGTTACAGTTAAGGCTTGGTCTGAGAAAAGTGCCCCTGCAATACCGTCGACAAACACAAGGGGAACAAACACGGCCAGCGTGGTTAACGTTGAAGCAAAAATCGCTCCTGCCACTTCTTTACTGCCTTTTACAGCTGCATCTAGCCTTGCTAAGCCTTGGGCTTTGTAACGGTCAATGTTTTCTAATACCACAATCGCATTGTCGACTAATAAGCCAATAGCTAAGGCAATACCACCCAGTGACATAATGTTTAAACTGATTTCAGCAAAATACATCATGTTAAATGTGGCGATGACAGAGAAGGGGATCGAGATTGAAATGATTAAGGTGGCAATAATGTCACGCAAGAATAAATAAATTACCAACATGGCAAGCAAACTACCAAATAATGCTGCTGCGGTAACTTCACTCACCGCACTTTGAATGAACTCAGATTGGTCATAAATGACTTTTAACTGGTTTTCTTCAGATTCAGCATTGATGTTATTCAGCTCTGCTTGTATTTTCTGCGCCACAGAAACCGTATTGGCATCGCCTTCTTTATAGATAGCCAATTCGATAGATTCTACATCACCAATACGAGTGACATCACTGCGCTCTTTATAGCCATCGACAATGTCTGCCACTTCTCGTAAACGGATCAAGGTTTGGCCGTTACGATAAACTATGACATCTCGTAGTTCTTCAAGAGAGTTAAACTGGTTTAAGGTTCTAACTAGGTATTCTTTATCACCTTGAATCACTTTGCCAGCTGATAAATTAATGTTTTCTTCATTAATACGACGTTTGATGTCATCGGCATTAAGATTTAATTGCTGCAGTTTTTGTTGGTTTAACAAAATATGCACTTCTTGTTCTAACCCGCCCGATAACCTGACCGCAGCGACGCCAGAAAGCGCTTCAAGACGACGTTTAAGTTCCTCTTCTGCGAAGGTCCTCATGCTTTTTAACTGGGTTTCGCTTGCATCAGGTACAGACAAAGCTAAACGCATTATCGGATCTAAATTAGGGTTAAAGCGAAGTAGTAATGGTTTATTGATGTCTAATGGCAGCTCAATAGTGTCGATTTTTTCGCGCACTTCAAGGCTTGCCATATCCATATTGGTGCCCCATTCAAACTCAAGCACAACATCTGACATGCCTGAGCGTGAAATAGAACTGATTTTACGTAAGCCTTTAACCACACCGACTGCTTCTTCAATCGGTTTCGAGATGAGTTGCTCTACTTCTACAGGCGCAGCGCCATCATAAGCGGTGCGCACTGTGACGCTTGGGTAGCTTAAATCAGGTAATAATTTCACTGCTAAGCGTGTAAACCCGACCATGCCAAATAGCATTATGGCGAGCATAAACATCCACACGGTAACTGGACGTTTAACCGAGGTATTAATCAATGACATAATGGCTTCCTTACTTAGCGTTTAGACTGTTTTTGGCATAAGAAAGCGGGGTAATAATTTCAACTAATGATTGATCTTTGAGGTTCTGTTGGCCATGGATAACAATCTGTTCTCCTTGGTTAACCCCTGATATTATTTCGACCTTATCTTTTTCACGATACCCTAGGCGTACTTCGCGGCGGGTTGCTGTGTTATCTTCAATAACATACAAGGCTTGGGTATCATCTTGATTAATAATGGCATTGAAAGGCACTGTTACCACATCTTCATGAGTGTCGTATTTTAGCTCTACGCGAGTGAACATGCCTGCTTTAAGGTTTGCTTTAGTATTATCAATGGCGATAGTGACTTTAAATGTGCCACTTTGTGCATCGACAATCGGGCTAATACGCAGCACATTTGCAATAATTTCATTGGCTGTTGATTGCTTGCCACTGTTTGAATATTGATTGCTGATTTTAGCTTGTTGACCTAAACGCAGGCAGGTTAATTGCTGCTCTGGTAAGTGAACAATGCCGTGAAGTTCGTCTTGATTGACGATATAAAATAGTTCTTCAAACTCTTTAGCCATATTGCCTTTCTTCACATGTCGCATGGCTACGATGCCATCAATGGGTGACACGATTTGGCTTTCTATGACATGTAGCTCTGCTAAATCACGCTGCGCGATAGCCGCTTGTAGGTTGAACTCTAATTTGGCCATTACATCTTGGCTGACAAATTCTTTGTTTTTCATTTGCTTTAAACGATTCAATTCTTGTTCAATGATCTGAACTTCTGCTTGCGAACGTTTGTAATCGTAGTGCTGACGTTTAGCATCTATGGTTGCTAAAGCCTGTCCTTTAGTGACGCGATCACCTTCTTCAACGTTAATTTCTTCAATTAAGCCCGCAATTCGAGTAACGACATGGGCTTCTTCTGGCGCTTCCAGTGTTGCAGTTGTGCTATAAAATGAAGACACATTTCCCTGGGTGACTTGTGAAACTTCTACCGGGACGGCGTATTTTTCTTCTTCTTTGGTTTCTTCTTCTTGACCGGTGCAACCACTTAAACCTGAAGTCAGTGCTGCAATACAAAGTAGTGGGATTGTCATTTTTTTCATGCTGATTAACCTATCCATGGGGTACCTGCCAGTTCAATATTTTTGAATTAATGACGCTTGAGAAAGTTAAGTCTGAAAGGTTAACTTGTAAACGTCACGTTATCATTTGTAACTAATGTTTAATTTCAACTAACAAAGCACTAACTATGCCAGTTTTTAAAGTTGTTTAAAATCAGATGCTTAGCGTGCGCAGGTTACTTATTTAGGTATGGTTAATATTATTATGTAGTGAAAATGTTTAATTTTTGGTGTGAATGACAAATTTAACTCTGATCGAAATTTATTCAGTTTGGGCTGACGTTGTGTAACTTTTCAGGTAAGTTAACTATCTAAAGGAAATCAAACAGATGTTAAGACTTACTGTCATTTGTTTGGCAAAGCTTGAGTCATAGCTTGTGTTAAATCATTAGTGGCAATATAAAGCCAACATTAATATGGCTGTAGATATAAGGAGACTGTTTTGAAGATCATTCAAGCAACGATTGAGCAATTAAATTTGGTTACAACCTTATTCGATGAGTATCGTCAATTTTATGGGCAAGCTGCAAACATAGAGCAATGTAAAAAGTTTATTAAAGAACGTTTAATCGAGAGTGACTCAGTGATTTTTATTGCAACCAATGAAGAAGGTGAAGGTTTAGGGTTTGTTCAGCTTTACCCAACGTTTTCGTCAGTTGCGATGAAGAGAATGTGGATTTTAAACGACATGTTTGTTGCGACAGCCGCAAGACAACAAGGTGTGGCTAATAAATTACTCAAGCAAGTGGATTTATTTGCGCAATATACTGATGCTAGTACCGTTAAATTGGCTACTGCTGTAGATAATGATGTGGCTAAGGCTTTATATGAGTCACTTGGCTACACCAAAACCACCGCTTTTGATCACTATACAAAAGCATTTTAATTGGCGTTATCAGGCTAACGTATATAAATTAGAACTTACGTGCTGAAAATCTTTATTCCGGTTAAGGCAGGCATTAGCTTTGCAATGCTTGGCTTAACGAAATGCTTTATGGGAAGTTAGTTAAATAATCAATGCGATAATAGTTAAGCTATGCCTGTAACATCTGCTGTTTATATCAAAGCTATTAAGTAAACTTGAGTTTCGCTTAAAATGTAATCCGCTTTTAATCTAATTGTACTTACCAATACTTAATCAGTAATAGTGAATATAACCTGGTCTGCTGATTAATCATTTAAACTAAAACTAATCCGATTTTAAGTAGAAGCCAAGCTGAGTTAAAGACACTCTAATGAGACTTCCGTATTTGGGAGTCTTTGCTTTTTTGAGCTGGGTTTATAGATAAAATCGCGATAGACGGCTAATTCGGTCAGTTATTTTGTCAGTTTGTTGATGATTAAATTCACCATCTTACTGGTTAGCTATGGAACTAGTGCTATTACGTATAGAGTTTATGGCTCATTTTTAAAGCAAAATACCAATTTAAAGGCTGTTACAGAGACTATTTTCACTTTTTTAAAAAATAATTGAATTTTTAATCATTTATTTTTGTGCGCTAATACTGAGCGTTCTGCACTTAAATTGCACAAAAGCCGTTAAAATCTCAACTTAAATTTTTAATCGCTTATTTCAATGACGACATTTTTCTATTTCTAATTGGGTATAAAAAATGCAGACTTTTAATTTACTGCCATGACTAAGAGCATTTTTATAATTATGATTACATTCTTATAACCAAATAGAATAAACATTACGTTTATAACGTCGTTTTTATGGTCGAATTACCAAGATGGTGCAGTTATGGCTACGTTTTTTTATCTTTTTGGTGAATATTCATTCATTATTTAATTTGTTGTTTGTTATAAAGGTTGTGAATTGGTCAGTTAGGTTTGTTGGTTTGGTATGTCCTTTATTAGTATTGGTAATATGGCTATTGGCGTTTGGTGATGCATGATTTTATTATTGGTAATGTGAGTTTTGCTGTCTTTACTTAGCGTATTCATACCGCTCTTAACTAGAGACTCATGATGTGTAGTTATGGGAGTGACCTTAAGAACAAACCAAGTATTTATCACTTTAGCTATTCGTTAACTCTTTTTTCTAGCTCTTGTTCTAGCTCTTGTTCTAGCTATTTTAATGGCTTTTTAATAGACAGGGCTCACGCACTTAACGTTTTGTATTGAGGCGATATGCGGCGTTATAACTACATCGGAAAAGGTTAACGGGTTGTTTTAAGCTTTTAAACTGCAATTGAAAACTAATTAATCCAAGGCTAAGCACTATTAATCTCATAGATATATTTGGGTGTAAGTAGTTAATAAGTAGAGGGTTAGGCTTTTTAAGGTTTTGTGGGTTTTGTGGGTTTTGTTGGTTTGATTGCAGTGGAGCTGTATTAGCTGTGCTGAAATAGATCTACAAAAATAGAGCTGTTGAAATAGATAAACTAATTTAGTGGTGTGATTCTTATAAGTGTGATGGTTATAAGTGTGATGGTTATAAGTGAGAGTAAGTTAAAAACGAGTAACCTTTTTTAAGAATATAGAGGCTTGCCTTTGATCAATTCATTGTACGGCCTAGTTTTACTATAAATGATGTTGGTTCGAACTGCTGTATGCAACAGCTTCATGCAGATGTTTATAATAAATGTTCGCAAAAAATATGCATAAAAAAAGCGCCCATTAAGGCGCTTTTTATTAAACGATAAAGATTTATCGTTTATCTAAGCTGACAAAATCACGGTCTTCAGAACCAGTGTATAACTGGCGTGGACGGCTAATTTTGTGACCTGGTTGGTCTAACATTTCTTTCCAATGTGCAATCCAACCAACAGTACGTGAAAGTGCGAATAACACTGTAAACATACTCGTAGGAATACCGATTGCTTTCATGATGATCCCTGAGTAGAAATCAACATTTGGATAGAGTTTCTTAGATACGAAATATTCGTCTTCTAATGCAATACGTTCAAGTTCCATTGCTACGTCTAGTAGAGGATCTTGAACATTAAGTTCAGCTAAAACTTCATGACAAGTTTCACGCATTACTTTTGCACGAGGGTCGAAATTCTTGTAAACACGATGTCCGAAGCCCATTAGGCGGAACGGATCAGCTTTGTCTTTCGCACGAGCAATAAACTCAGGAATGCGGTCAACACTGCCAATTTCTTCAAGCATGTTCAAACAAGCTTCATTAGCACCACCATGAGCTGGACCCCATAGTGAAGCGATACCCGCTGCAATACATGCAAATGGGTTAGCACCTGATGAACCGGCTAAACGAACTGTTGAAGTTGATGCATTTTGTTCATGATCTGCGTGTAATACAAAGATTCTATCCATTGCTTTTTCAACAACTGGATTAACTTTGTACTCTTCACAAGGAACAGCAAACATCATCGACAAGAAGTTACCTGCGTAACTTAGTTCGTTGCGTGGATAGACGAAAGGTTGGCCAATTGAATACTTGTAGCACATTGCTGCAATCGTTGGCATTTTAGAAACGAGGCGGAAAGCCGCAATTTCACGATGTTTTTCATCATTTACATCAAGAGAATCTTGGTAGAACGCAGATAATGCACCAGTAACGCCACAAAGCATTGCCATTGGGTGTGCATCACGACGGAAGCCTCTAAAGAAAGAAGCTAATTGTTCATTAACCATTGTGTGGTTTTTTACCATTGATACAAACTCTTCGTACTGAGTTTTGCTTGGTAATTCACCGTATAGCAACAAGTAACAAACGTCTAAATAGTTAGATTCAGTAGCTAACTCATAAATTGGATAGCCACGGTGTGTAAGCACACCTTTTTCACCATCAATGAAAGTAATCGCAGACTCGCAAGAGGCTGTCGCAAGAAAACCAGGATCAAAAGTGAAATGACCTGTCTTTCCTAATTTACTGATATCGATTACGTCAAAACCAGCAGTTCCCTGCTTGATTGGCAATTCGATTGAATCGTTCCCCGGTAACTCTAATTTGGCTATATTGTCAGCCATACCCCGTTCTCCTTACTTCATTCTTTTCTGTGAGTGCGGCATGTTAAGCGGACATTACTTTACAGTGAATCGTGATCACATTTCAATTTAAATAAGCGTTTAAATTTATTAGACCATGGTATAAACCTTGCTAGACGCCTTGCCAGCGTTGGCCTAGAAAGAAAAAAAATGCAAAAAAACAAATTTTGCATAGTGTGACGTTTGTATTTGACAATGGGCTTGAGTATACTTGGCCTCGCCCACAAAGGGCGACAAACATCACATTTTTGAAATCCTTTTGTACCTAGCTAAATTAGTGATTTCTCAAATAGTTAAGTGTTTGATAGTAGTCTGTTAACTTTCAACAATTTGTTTACATAAGTAGTTTCATGTATCAAATGGAAGCAAAGCAAGATGAATAATAAAAATAATGCTCAATGGAGCTGAGTGAGCAGAACGTGAAAAAGCAAAGACCTGTCCATATAGACCTACAGACCATTCGCTTTCCTGCAACAGCGATTGCGTCAATTCTTCACCGCGTATCCGGTGTCATTATGCTGTTTGCTGTCGGTATTCTTATTTGGATGCTAAATGAATCTTTAGCATCGCCTGAGAGTTTCGCTGGCCTACAATCTCTTTTTGATAACTTGCTGGTTAAGTTTGTTATCTGGGGAATTCTTACTGCGTTGGGTTATCACTTAATCGTTGGCTTACGTCATCTGATTATGGATACCGGCCGTTGGGAAGAATTAGCCTCAGGCTTAGCATCAGCAAAAATCGCCTTTGTTCTATCAGCGGCGTTTTCAATCATTGTGGGGATTTGGGTATGGTAACCAATGCAGCAAGCCTTGGACGCAGCGGTGTTCATGACTTTATTTTAATCCGTGCGAGTGCCGTGATTTTAACCTGTTATTCCATTTTTATGGTTGGTTTTATTGCATGTAGCGCCCCTTTAACTTACGAAATTTGGCATGGTCTTTTTAGTACCTTACCAATGAAAGTATTCACTTTATTGGCACTTGTTGCTGTATTAATTCACTCGTGGATTGGTATTTGGCAAGTTCTGACTGATTACGTGAAAAACGTTTCAGTACGTGGACTACTTCAGTTCGTATTTGTCGTAGCAGCTTTTTGTTATCTTGCTGCAGGCATCATCATAGTGTGGGGTGTTTAAGTGGCTATTCCAGTACGCGAATTTGACGCAGTAGTGATCGGCGCTGGTGGCGCTGGCATGCGAGCGGCTTTACAAATTTCAAAAGAAGGTAAGAGCTGTGCGCTTTTATCTAAAGTGTTCCCAACACGTTCTCATACCGTATCTGCGCAGGGTGGTATCACCGTTGCACTAGGTAATGCGCATGAAGATCACTGGGAACAGCACATGTACGATACTGTTAAAGGTTCTGATTTTATCGGTGACCAAGAAGCTATCGAATTCATGTGTAAGACAGGTCCAGAAGCGGTTATCGAACTAGAGCAAATGGGTTTACCTTTCTCTCGCTTTGAAAACGGCACTATCTATCAACGTCCGTTTGGTGGCCAATCAAAGAACTTTGGTGGCGAACAAGCGGCACGTACTGCAGCTGCAGCTGACCGTACAGGTCATGCTTTGCTTCATTGCTTATACCAACAAAATGTAAAACACAAAACTGAAGTGTTTTCTGAGTGGTATGCATTAGATTTAGTTAAAAACGATGACGGCGCAATTGTGGGTTGTACTGCAATTGAAATCGAAACTGGTGAAATTGTTTACTTCAAATCGAAGGCAACAATTTTAGCAACAGGTGGTGCAGGGCGTATTTACGCTTCTACTACTAATGCTCACATTAACACTGGTGACGGTGTTGGTATGGCAATGCGCGCTGGTGTTCAGATGCAAGACATGGAAATGTGGCAGTTCCACCCTACGGGTATTGCTGGTGCTGGTGTACTTGTAACTGAAGGTTGTCGTGGTGAAGGTGGTTATCTTTTAAATAAAGATGGCGAACGTTTCATGGAACGTTATGCACCTAACGCAAAAGATTTAGCCTCTCGTGACGTTGTTGCGCGTTCAATGATGACAGAAATTCGTGAAGGTCGTGGATTAGATGGTCCACTAGGCCCGCATTGTTTACTTAAGCTTGATCACTTAGGTAAAGAAACATTAGAAGCACGTCTTCCTGGTGTTTGTGAACTTTCTCGTACGTTTGCGCATATTGATCCAGCAGATGGTCCAATCCCTGTATTGCCAACATGTCATTACATGATGGGTGGTCTACCCGCTAAAGTTAGTGGTCAAGTTGTTCGTCAAAACAACGATGGCACTGAACAAGATATCGTGGGTTTATTCGCTGTAGGTGAAATTGCTTGTGTATCAGTACACGGTGCAAACCGCCTTGGTGGTAACTCGTTACTTGATTTAGTGGTATTTGGTCGTGCAGCAGGTCAACATTTAGGTAAAGCCCTAGATGAGACAGCTGACCCTAAAGAGCCTTCTGACGCGCAAATTTCTGCATCTCTTGATCGTCTTAATCGCTGGGAAAGCAATAAAGATGGTGAAGATCCTGCCGTTATTCGCAAAGACTTACAGTTATGTATGCAACTTAACTTCTCTGTATTTAGAAGTGGCGATGCAATGGCTGAAGGCCTTAAAGAGCTTAAGAAGATCCGTGAACGTTTAGCGAATGCTAAGTTGTCAGATAACTCTTCAGAATTTAATACTCAACGTATTGAATGTTTAGAGCTAGATAACTTAATGGCAACCGCAATTGCGACAGCTTACGCTGCTAACTTCCGTACAGAAAGCCGTGGTGCGCATTCACGTGAAGATTTCTTAGACCGTGATGATGAAAATTGGTTATGTCACAGTGTCTTTGACCCTGAAACTGAACAAATGACTAAGCGAGAAGTGAACATGGAGCCTAAGCTTCGTGCCGCATTCCCGCCTATCAAGCGTACCTACTAGGAGTCGTTGAGATGAAATTGGAATTTGCAGTTTATCGCTACAATCCTGATGTAGATGCTAAGCCTTATATGAAGGATTACAGCTTAGAAGTGGAAGAAGGTACCGATATGATGGTACTGGATGCACTGATGAAGCTGAAAGAGTTAGACACGTCGTTATCTTTTAGACGCTCATGCCGTGAAGGTGTTTGTGGTAGTGATGGCGTTAACATGAATGGTAAGAACGGTCTTGCGTGTATCACGCCTGTTTCTACCTTCAAAGGTAAGAAAATTGAAATTCGTCCTTTACCAGGCATGCCTGTGGTACGAGATTTAATCGTCGACCTAACTCAGTTCTATACTCAGTATGAAAAAATTAAGCCGTTTCTTATCAATGATGAGAAAACTCCGGCTCGTGAACATTTACAGTCACCAGAAGAGCGTGCTCATCTAGATGGTTTGTATGAATGTATCATGTGTGCTTGTTGTTCTACTGCTTGTCCATCATTCTGGTGGAACCCTGATAAATTTATCGGGCCAAGTGGTTTACTCCATGCATATCGCTTCTTAATCGATAGCCGCGACACTGCGACTGAAGAACGTTTATCTGGTCTAGACGATGCTTACAGTGTATTCCGTTGTCACGGTATTATGAACTGTGTTGATGTTTGTCCTAAAGGGCTAAACCCAACTAAAGCTATTGGCCATATTAAGTCAATGCTTCTGAAGCGAGCAGTATAAATGCACAGTGTAGAGCTTAGATTATCGCTTAAATAGCTCTTGATGAGAGCCATCTTCATCATTGAGGATGGCTTTTTGTGTGTATTAGGAAGACCTTTGTATTTAACTCTATAAAATTATATAGTTAGATACGATTCGATTGCGGTGCACTAGGTATCGTAATTATGATTATGGCGAAGCACGTGTATCAAGTTTGTAAGGAAAAGTAATGCACCAAGGCATCATGAAAGCTTGGCTCGAATCGTCACATTTGAGTGGCTCAAATTCGACTTACGTAGAAGAGATGTACGAAGCCTATCAAGAAGATCCAAGTTCAGTTTCTGCTGATTGGCAAGTCGTTTTTGATAATCTCCCTGCGGTAAACGGTACTTCTCAAGATATACCTGAAGCTGCACACTCTAAAGTACGTGATTATTTCCGCAGTTTAGCATTAGAAAGTCGTGCCAAAGGCGCCAGCCGTGTAACCGACCCTGAATTAGATGCTAAGCAAGTTAAAGTTCTCCAACTTATTAATGCTCACCGTTTCCGTGGACATCAAAATGCTAACCTAGATCCATTAGGTTTATGGCAGCGTGAAGCAGTACAGGAATTAAACCCTGCATTTCACGGTCTTGATGCTGAAGACATGCTACGTGAATTCAATACGGGTTCATTTGCATACGGCAGTGACACATTAAAATTAGCAGACATTGTTCATGCCCTTAAGAGCACATATTGTGGTTCTATCGGTGCTGAATACATGCACATTACCGATACGGATGAAAAGCGTTGGATTCAACAACGTCTTGAACCATCTTTAGGTAAAGCAAATTATGACAACTCCACTAAGAAACGTATCTTAGAAGGCCTAAACGCTGCTGAAGGTATGGAAAAATACCTTGGCGCGAAATTCCCAGGCGCAAAACGTTTCTCACTTGAAGGTGGTGATGCTTTAGTCCCAATGATGCGTGAGATTTTATATCGCGCAGGTGAAGCGGGCACCAAAGAAATCGTCGTAGGTATGGCTCACCGTGGTCGTCTAAACGTGTTAGTAAACGTTTTAGGTAAGCGTCCTGCTGAGTTATTTGACGAATTCGCAGGTAAGCATGATGAAATTCAAGGTTCAGGTGATGTTAAATATCACCAAGGTTTCTCATCAGATTTTGAAACGCCAGGTGGCAATGTTCATTTAGCGTTAGCATTTAACCCTTCACATCTTGAAATCGTTAACCCAGTGGTTATTGGTTCAGTTCGTGCTCGACAAGATCGTCGCGGCTGTACAGACGGTTTACAAGTGATGCCAATCACCATTCATGGTGACTCGGCAATTACAGGTCAAGGTATCGTTCAAGAGACATTCAACATGTCTCAAGCTCGTGGTTTTAAAGTTGGCGGTAGTATTCGTATCGTTATCAACAACCAAGTTGGTTTCACAACTTCAAACCATGAAGATGTACGTTCAACTGAATACTGTACCGACATTGCGAAGATGGTTCAGGCACCTATTTTCCACGTAAATGCTGACGACCCAGAGGCTGTCGCCTTTATTTCGCAGTTAGCTGTGGATTACCGTAACGAATTCAAACGTGATGTGGTGATTGATTTAGTTTGTTATCGCCGTCATGGCCATAACGAAGCTGATGAGCCGAGTGCTACACAGCCGTTGATGTACGCAAAAATCAAAAAACATCCAACGCCACGTAAGATTTATGCGGATCGCTTAATCGAAGAAAGCAGTATTTCTGCTGATGACGTGACAGGTTTAGTCAACACTTACCGTGACTCGTTAGATGCGGGTGATTGTGTGGTTAAAGAATGGCGCCCAATGACACTGCATACAGTGGACTGGACGCCTTATTTAAACCGTGAGTGGGATGAAAGCTATCAAGCATCGATGAAACTTGAGCGTTTAAATAATTTAGCGCAGAAAATTGTCGATATCCCTGAAAGCCATAAGCTTCAGTCGCGTGTTGCCAAGATATATAAAGACCGTGTCTCAATGGCGAATGGTGAAAAACCATTGGATTGGGGTTTTGCTGAAACCTTAGCTTATGCGTCTATCTTAGAAGATAACAAACGTGTTCGTATTACTGGTCAAGACTCAGGTCGCGGTACTTTCTTCCATCGTCATGCTGTATTGCATAATCAAAACGACGGTACCACTTATTTGCCATTACGTAATGTGGCTGATGAGCAAGGTGAGATTGATATTATTGACTCAGTATTATCAGAAGCATCAGTATTAGCATTCGAATACGGTTACGCAACTGCAGAACCTGGCGGATTGACCATCTGGGAAGCGCAGTTTGGTGACTTCGTTAACTGTGCTCAAGTGGTAATCGACCAATTCTTATCATCAGGTGAACAGAAGTGGGGCCGTTTATGTGGTCTAACTATGCTGCTACCTCATGGTTATGAAGGCCAAGGCCCAGAGCATTCATCTGCTCGTCTAGAACGTTTCCTACAACTATGTGCTAACCATAATATGCAGGTGTGTGTTCCTTCAACACCGGCTCAGGTTTATCACATGTTGCGTCGTCAAGTTGTACGTCCTATGCGTCGTCCTCTTGTGGTGATGTCACCTAAATCATTACTGCGTCATCCGTTAGCTGTGTCATCACTTGATGAACTTGCAAATGGTGGTTTCCAGAGTGTAATTGGTGAACTTGATGCATTAGACGCGAGCAAGGTTGATCGCGTTGTCTTCTGTAGCGGTAAAGTTTATTTCGAGTTGCTCGACAAACGTCGCAAACAAGAAATCGAAAATGTTGCTATTTTACGTGTGGAACAACTGTACCCGTTCCCACAAGAAGAAATGCAAGCAGCACTTGCTGAATATCAGCATGTTAAAGATTTTGTATGGTGTCAGGAAGAACCGCAAAACCAGGGTGCTTGGTATTGTAGCCAACATCATTTCTGGGCAGCGATTCCTGCAGGCGCACAATTAACTTACGCTGGTCGTGAAGCATCTGCTGCACCAGCTTGTGGTTATCCGGCTCTGCATGCTCGCCAGCAAGAAGAATTAATCAATAGCGCATTAAAACTGTCGTAATAAAATTTATAAAAAGGAAAGCTTTCCATGAGTATCGAAATTAAGGTACCCGTTTTGCCAGAATCAGTTGCTGATGCGACTATCGCGACATGGCATGTGCAACCTGGAGAACAGGTTTCTCGTGACCAGAATCTAGTTGATATTGAAACTGATAAAGTGGTTCTAGAAGTTGTTGCGCCAGAAGATGGTTCTCTAAGTGAAATACTATTCCCAGACGGTGAAACCGTTCTTGGTGAACAAGTTATTGCTAACTTTGTTGCTGGTGCAGTTTCAGGCCAAGAAGTAACGAAAGCTGAAGCTGAAGCTGCTGCTCCTGCTGCAGAATCTGATGAGTCAAATGATGCACTAAGCCCTTCAGTACGCCGTCTAATTGCAGAGCATAATATTGATGCAAGCAAGGTAAAAGGCAGCGGTGTTGGTGGGCGTATCACTAAAGAAGATGTTGAAGCATTCGTTAAGTCAGCTCCAGCAGCGAAACCTGCAGCAGCGCCTGCGCCTGTAGCACCTTTAGAAGGTCGCAGCCAAAAACGTGTTCCTATGACGCGTTTACGTAAGACGATTGCTAATCGCTTACTTGAAGCTAAAAACTCAACGGCAATGTTAACGACGTTCAACGAAGTCAACATGCAACCAATCATGGACATCCGTAAGCAGTATCAAGAAATCTTTGAAAAGCGTCACGGTATCCGTTTAGGTTTCATGTCTTTCTACGTGAAAGCGGTAACTGAAGCGCTTAAGCGTTTCCCTGAAGTTAACGCGTCAATTGACGGTGATGAAATTGTTTATCACAACTACTTCGACGTCAGTATTGCGGTATCAACACCACGTGGTCTGGTTACCCCAGTATTACGTGATACAGATACAATGAGTCTTGCTGAAATCGAAAAGAATGTTCGCGAATTAGCCCTTAAAGGCCGTGATGGTAAATTATCAGTTGAAGATATGACTGGTGGTAACTTCACAGTGACTAACGGTGGCGTATTCGGTTCATTGATGTCGACTCCGATTTTAAACCTTCCACAAAGCGCAATCTTAGGCATGCATGCTATCAAAGATCGCCCAATGGCTGTGAATGGTGAGGTTGTTATTCAACCTATGATGTACCTAGCATTATCTTACGACCATCGTATTGTTGATGGCCGTGAGTCAGTTGGATTCTTGGTTGCTATTAAAGACTTCCTTGAAGACCCAACACGTCTATTGCTTGACCTGTAAGAGTCAACTAGACAGTACCCTCGTAGCTGGCTCATAAGAGCCAGTAGGATTTTTTAAGAAGTATATGGATAGATCATCATGAATTTGCATGAGTATCAGGCAAAATCCTTATTTGCCGAATATGGTTTACCAGTTTCAGAAGGCTTCGCTTGCGATACAGCCCAAGAAGCGGTAGAAGCTGCTGGTCACATTGGCGGTAATATGTGGGTTGTTAAGTGTCAAGTACACGCAGGCGGCCGTGGTAAAGCAGGTGGCGTTAAAGTTACCGGCGATAAAGAAGAAATCAGAGCATTTGCTGAAAACTGGTTAGGTAAGAACTTAGTGACTTACCAAACTGACGAAAAAGGCCAGCCGGTTGCTAAAATTTTAGTTGAAAGCTGTACTGATATCGCAAACGAATTATACCTTGGTGCAGTTGTTGACCGTGCAACACGTCGTGTTGTATTTATGGCATCAACTGAAGGTGGCGTTGAGATTGAAACTGTTGCTGAAGAAACTCCTGAGTTGATTCACAAAGCAATCATCGATCCATTAGCAGGTCCACAGCCTTACCAAGCACGTGATCTTGGCTTCAAGTTAGGTTTAAACCCAACTCAAATGAAGCAGTTCACTAAAGTGTTCATGGGTCTTGCTAAGATGTTCGAAGACCATGATTTCGCTTTACTTGAAATCAATCCGCTTGTTATCACTGACGAAGGCAACATTCACTGTCTTGATGGCAAAATTGGTATCGATGGTAATGCTTTATTCCGTCAACCTAAAATCCGTGAATTCCACGATCCATCACAAGATGATGCTCGTGAAGCACATGCAGCTAAGTTTGAACTTAACTACGTTGCACTAGACGGAAATGTTGGTTGTATGGTTAACGGTGCAGGCCTAGCAATGGGTACTATGGACATCGTAAACTTACACGGTGGCAAGCCAGCTAACTTCCTAGACGTAGGCGGTGGAGCAACTAAAGAACGTGTTGCTGAAGCATTCAAAATCATTCTTTCTGATTCAAATGTTAAAGCCGTTCTTGTTAACATCTTTGGCGGTATAGTTCGTTGTGACATGATCGCAGAAGGTATTATCGGCGCTGTGAAAGAAGTTGGCGTTGAAGTACCCGTTGTTGTTCGTCTTGAAGGTACTAACGCTGAATTAGGTCGTGAAGTTCTTGCAGGTTCTGATCTTGATATCATCGCAGCTGTATCATTAACTGATGCTGCTGAGAAAGTTGTTGCTGCTGCGGAGGGCAAATAATGTCCGTATTAATTAACAAAGATACTAAAGTTATCTGTCAAGGTTTCACTGGCGGCCAAGGTACTTTCCACTCTGAGCAAGCAATTGCTTACGGTACTAAAATGGTTGGCGGTGTTTCTCCAGGTAAAGGCGGTCAAGTTCATTTAGGCCTTCCTGTCTTTAACACTGTTAAAGATGCTGTTGCTGAAACAGGCG
This sequence comes from Shewanella sp. 10N.7, assembly GCF_020806285.1. NCBI lineage: Bacteria > Pseudomonadati > Pseudomonadota > Gammaproteobacteria > Alteromonadales > Shewanellaceae > Shewanella > Shewanella sp. 10N.7. The sequence continues at coordinate 97,002 of NZ_JAJGZS010000008.1, read as the reverse complement.
CTACTGCTTCTGTTATCTATGTACCAGCCCCTTTCTGTAAAGATGCTATCTTTGAAGCAATCGACGGTGGCATTGAGCTAATCGTTTGTATTACTGAAGGCATCCCTACGTTAGATATGCTTCAAGTTAAAGTTAAGCTTGAAGAAACTGGCGTTCGCATGATCGGTCCTAACTGTCCAGGTGTTATCACTCCGGGTGAATGTAAGATTGGTATTATGCCTGGTCACATCCACAAGCCTGGTAAAGTGGGTATTGTTTCTCGTTCTGGTACATTAACGTACGAAGCGGTTAAGCAAACTACTGATGAAGGTTTCGGCCAATCTACTTGTGTAGGTATCGGTGGTGACCCAATTCCTGGTACTAACTTCATCGACGTATTGGAAATGTTCCAAAACGATCCACAAACTGAAGCAATCGTAATGATTGGTGAAATTGGTGGTACTGCTGAAGAAGAAGCTGCTGAATACATCAAAGCTAACGTAACTAAGCCTGTTGTATCTTACATTGCTGGTGTTACTGCACCAGAAGGTAAGCGTATGGGCCATGCTGGCGCAATTATCGCTGGCGGTAAAGGTACTGCTGAAGATAAGTTTGCTGCATTAGAAGCTGCTGGCGTAAGCACCGTTCGCTCTTTAGCTGACATTGGTAAAGCTTTACGTACTAAAACTGGCTGGTAATTCAAGCTGGAAATAACTGTTTGCTAATAACAGTTAATTGATTAAAAGGCGCCTTGGGGCGCCTTTTTTGTTGCCTATAGATTAGCATTAAACAATATTCGTTTGATCCAATCTAGCCTAGGTATTCTCGATATGTTTTAATCAAAGTAATGTAAACATTATCACTTGTAAGTCTCTATTTATATATCGATTTTTATTGGCTAACCTCATTGATTAAGGATTATCATGATACAAATTACACCGCCAAAATTAGCTGAGATTATTACTGAAACCGACCGATTAATATTACGTCCGTTCAATGAAGGCGATTTTGAATCAATTTATTTAATGAATAGTATTCCTGAAGTACTGACTTACATTCCACAAGATCCGTTAACTGATATCAGTCAGGCAGAAGAGGTATACCACAATATCATTATGTCGGCATATCAAGAACATGGCTTTGGGCGCTGGGCTGTACACCACAAACAAGATGATAAAGTGATAGGTTTTTGTGGGCCTAAATATATTCCTGAGTATGACAAGGTTGAGCTTGGCTATCGATATTTCCCTGAGTATTGGGGTAAAGGGATTGGCTTTGAAGCCGCAGAAGCGACGGTTAAGACTTTAAAACCGCAATATAATATCGATCTTGTTATAGCGTTGATTTTACATGGCAATATAGGCTCTGAAGCGATAGCTAAAAAGTTAGGCATGCATATTCATGAAGAAAATGAATATCAAGGCGCCAAAGTGCATCTGTATCAAATGGATTTATAATTTAATTTTAAAGCCTTATACAAAAAAACCAGCAAATTTGCTGGTTTTTTAATGACTAAATAATCAGTTCTACGAAAGGTTATTCGTCTGCGTGATCACATTCATCATTAGTGCAGTGGCCGTATAAATATAAGCTATGGTGAGTCAGCTTAATATTATGACGCATTGCTATTTCATCTTGACGGCGCTCGATAACATCGTCTGAAAATTCAATTACCTTATCACAGGTTAAACACACTAAGTGGTCATGATGTTTTTGAGTCGACATTTCAAATACTGCTTTACCACTTTCAAAGTGGTGACGGTTTAGAATGCCAGCGTCGTCAAATTGGTTTAATACACGGTAGACAGTGGCTAAGCCAATTTCTTCGCCAATATCGAGTAACTTTTTGTATAAATCTTCAGCACTGATATGTTGGTTTTCAGGGGCTTGCATCAATTCTAGAATTTTGACTCGTGGCAGGGTAATTTTTAATCCTGCTTTTTTGAGTGCTTGATTTCCATCTGTCATTGCTAATCTCTTGATTGCAGAACCTTAGCGGTTCTTCCGTGGATAGTTGAGATCATTATATGTGGTGTAATACCAAACTGGAACCTTTCATCGAAGTTAATCGGTATATAACTATGAATTTTCTTCCATCTTTTGCTCAAATCGAACAGTTAAGTTAATAAATGGACAATAGTCTTACTTATACTAAGGGATTATTGAGTGTATTGCGTATTTATATCAGTATAAGCGTTAACGTCATTCAGATCGTATTTCAAAGCTAAAGACGAAACCTGTTGCTTGATGATATGGTATTAGCATCTGGCTTCATATAATAAAAATAAGGAAATCAATATGTATCAGCAGATTGTGGTCTTAACTGGCGCAGGTATTTCAGCTGAGTCTGGTATTAAGACCTTTCGTGACCAAGATGGTCTGTGGGAACAACACCATATTGAAGATGTAGCAACACCAGAAGGGTATGCTCGTGATATTGACCTTGTCGAAAGGTTTTACAATAGCCGCTGGGAGAATCTTCATAGTGGTGAAGTTAAACCTAATCCTGCACACGATGCTTTAGCCAAATTAGAAGCGGAATTCCCAGGTAAGTTACTGGTGATAACTCAAAATGTCGATGACTTGCATGAGCGTTCTGGCTCGAAACGTTTATTGCATATGCATGGGGAATTGTCTAAAGGACGCTGTCCTCAATCACTGCAGACTTTTGTGTTACGTGAGCCTTTTAGTGAAGATAACTGCTGTACCTGTTGTATTCCAGCTAAACGCTTACGACCGCATATTGTCTGGTTTGGTGAAATGCCTTTTGGCATGGATAGGATCCACGATGCTTTAGATACCTGTGATTTGTTTATTGCTATTGGTACCTCTGGCACGGTTTATCCTGCTGCTGGGTTTGTTGATAGTGCTAATCATCATGGTGCGCAAACAGTTGAAGTCAATTTAGTCGAAGCAGACAGACATAGCCAGTTTCAATATCATTTAACCGGTAAAGCGGGTGATATTGTGCCGCAGTTAGTTGATACTATTTTAGAGGGCGAGACAGTCGGTAATCAGTCTTTTAATCAGCAACTAGCCAGTGCTCTATCTGCTTGATGATAGTACTAGCTGAGCCTTGTTTTTAACCAACTAGCCCTTAATACTGCTAACAATTTACAACGAGAAACGATATGAGTGACCAACAAGGCAACCTGGCAATTATCATGCGTGGCTTGCCAGGAAGCGGTAAGTCTTATTGGGTGAATACTTATCTTAAAGGATTGGGTCTTGAGCAAGCTAATCATATTAAGCAGTACGGTTATTTCTCAACCGATAGTTTTTTTGTAAAAGAGGGGCATTACAAATTTAACCCTAAGCTTCTAAGTCAGTATCATCAAGCAAATTTAACCGCATTTATAAATGCGATGGCGAATAATGAACCCACAGTGATCTGTGACAATACCAATGTGGCTAAATGGGAGTTCATGGCTTACGAAGCTGCTGCAAAGTCGTTAGGCTATCAGGTAAGGGTGATGTTGATTGGGAGCCCAAAGGATCCTCAACATCAACAATTATGTGCCCAAAGGAATAGTCACAAAGTGCCACTAAATCATATAAAAACCATGGCTAGATTGTTTGAGTTGGATGATTAACTGTTCTAACTGACTAGAATGTTAATTAAAAAAGGCGCCTAAGGCGCCTCTTTACTGTTTTTCATCAACAACTCAATGCATTGCGCATTATTAGACCTGATGTAAAAATTGAATTACTGCTGTAAGTCAATATTGTAGATTGCAAAACCAAACTCATCGATTAAGTCTGTTCGTTTTGTCATTGGTCGAACTTGATAATCTTCAACAAACTTATCTGCCGTAGCACTATTTTGAGTTTCAAAACGAATATCAAGTTTTGTCTGTGTATCAATAGTAACGAACTCCCAGTTATTATCTGCACTTGGGTCGACTTTTCCATTGGCTTCTGACTCATCAGCGATGTATCTAGCTAATGCTTCACGGTTAGTATCAGGTAGCTCCATGACGACAAAATCAGCGCCTGTTCCTGCAAATTTACTGCCAAACGCACGGAAATTGTTAGTAGCAATAATAAACTCTTTAGCAGCTAACTCATCACGAGTGAAAACAACCCCGTCAGCATCGGTATAACTTAAGTCAACAATACGGTTTGCATCTGCATTAACAACAGCACAATCTCCATCAAACTTGGTCGGTTGAGTCACATCAATTTTGTACTTAACACCGTCGATGACATCAAAGTTATAGGTTCTGTGCGTGTCCCAGTTAATTAAGCTTTGAGCAGCAGTCGAAGTAGGATCAATTTGGTTAAATTGATTAGCGCTACACTCAAGCCAGTCTTTCACTTGTGCGCCAGTTACTTTTACTGCAACCATGGTATTTGGATAAAGGTAGAGATCTGCAGCGTTTTTATACATTAATTTACCTTCTGGCACTTCTACATAACTAAAGGTATCTGCAGGAGTACTGTGACGCCCTCCAGATTTAAAAGGCGCAGCAGCAGATAAGACGGGTAGATTTTTAAGATAGTCAATATTCGCAGCAGCTGTTTTGAGTGCTGCAATTTGTGCGTTTGATACAATCTGCACGGTTGGATCGTCTTGGACTAAAGATAAAAAGCTATACATGTCGGTAGATGAATGGCCGATTGGCGCACTAACGTAATCGAGGGTGCCCAGATGTTCGCTTTTAACCGCCTGATGGATATGAGCGTCAGCTTTAACCGCTTGCGCAGGTCCTTCGCTGCCGCGAGTAGTGATAGGTCTAGCTTGCGATTGACTATCGACAACTTTCCACATATCTGATTGGTAACTCAGTGTTAAATCAATAACTCCTAAGTTATCGCCCCAGCGGCCTGGCATGACTGCCGCAACGCCGTTGATGGTGCCTTTATCTATATCTACATTGGCAACACCGGCAAATTGTGCGCTTGGGAATACTGAATGGCTGTGGCCGAACATAATGGCGTCAATGCCCTCTACAGTCGTTAATGCCCATGTCGCATTCTCTGCACTCATATCACTTGGGTTTTCTGATGAACCGATACCAGAGTGCGGGATGGCAATAATGATATCTGCGCCAGCTGCTTTCATTTCAGGTACGTAGCGATTAGCTGATTCAACAATGCCACGGGCAATCACTTTACCTTCAAGGTTTTGTTTATCCCAAATTTTAATTTGTGGTGGAACAAAGCCGATGTAACCAATCTTGATCGTGTGCTGTTGGCCATTTTTATCGAGCACATTTTGTTGTTTTATAATATATGGATCAAATAATGGCTGATTGGCTTTCACATTTCTAAAGCAATCATCGACTTCACAGTAAACATTGGCGCTAATATAAGGAAAGTTGGCTTTTTGAGTCGCTAAATCTAAAAAATGTAATCCATAGTTAAATTCATGATTACCGATATTTCCGACATCATAATTTAGGGTATTCATCGCTTTATAAGCGGGGTGAGTATCGGCTAGTTGATTGGTTGCATAGTAATTATCGGCAATATAATCTCCCATTGGGCTGCCTTGAAGCAAATCACCATTATCGACGAGTACGCTATTTTTAACCTCAGCTCTGGCTTCATGGATTAAGGTTGCAGTTCGGGCTAGCCCAATCGTATCGTCAGTTTGGCCACGGTAATAGTTGTAATCCATGATATTAGCGTGAAGGTCGCTAGTCTCAAGCACCCGAAGTTCTACTTCAACTGCAGTTTGATTATTGTTTGGTGTATTACAGCCTATGATGAAGCCTGCAGATATCAAGATTAATAAAGCATGTTTGTTCATAAAGTCTCTCTTTGTTGACCCCAGAGCTTGGTTTTTATCTGCTCTATATTTTGAGAAGCCATTATTGATGTAATTGAATATGTTGCGGTGGATTATATATAAACTCTATTGCTGTGTTGCTGTTATGTTCAGCTAAAGCTAAAAAAAGTCCGTTATTTTGTAAAAATAATGAGATGCAGCAATAAATGCTATTAATGTAAACAATGGATGCGATTTGTCGAAGCATCAGAATTAGATAGCTCCTCATAAATGAATGTATATCAAGGAACGGATTTCATTTCTTAATCATCAAACTTATCGCTATTCTATTTTTAACCAATAAAAAAGGCGCCGAAGCGCCTTTAAATTAATGAAGGTAAATTACTTATCTTCTAGTAAACCACGGCTTCTTAGCAGTGGCTCGATACCCGCATCTTTACCACGGAATTGGCGATAAAGATCCATAGGGTCGGCGCTACCACCTTGAGATAAAATATTGTCTCTAAATGCTTGCGCAGTGGCTGGGTCAAATATGCCATTTTCTTTGAATGCTTCAAATGCATCAGCACCTAAGATATCAGACCACAAGTAGCTGTAATAACCCGCAGAATAACCACCCGCAAAAATATGCGAGAAATAAGTACTGCGATAACGAGGGGCGATTTCTTTAATTAAGCCCATGTTAGCAAGTGACTCAGCTTCAAATTTAGCGGCATCATGCACTGTGTTGTCATTGAGCGTATGCCAGTCTAAATCTAATTTGGTTGCCGCCATGTACTCAACCGTGGCAAAGCCTTGGTTGAACTTACTTGCTGCTTGAATCTTTTCTACCAACTCTTGTGGAATCACTTCGCCAGTTTTGTAGTGCTTAGCGAACTGAGCTAATACTTCAGGCTGCGTCATCCAGTTTTCCATCACTTGTGATGGGAACTCAACATAATCGCGTGGTACAGCCGTACCGGCTTGCGATGCATATTCTACGTCAGACAAAATGCCGTGAAGGGCATGACCAAACTCATGGAATAGGGTACTAGCTTCGTCGAATGTAAGTAATGAAGGCTCATCACCAGTTGGTTGAGGGTAGTTTAAAACGTTAACAATAATAGGCTTAGAATCAATGCCATTCATATTGTATTGCTTACGATATGAATTCATCCATGCGCCGCCACGTTTACTGTCACGAACGTAATAATCACCCATAAATACAGCTAAGAAAGAACCATCTTTGTCGTAAACTTCCCATGTTCTAACATCTGGGTGATATTTAGGTAAATCAGTACGTTCTTTTACTGTGATACCGAATAAACGGTTAGCAGTATAGAATACGCCATCTAAGGTCGCTTCTAATGAAAAGTAAGGTCGTGTTTGTTGTTCATTAAAGCTGTATTTAGCGACACGAATTTGGTCAGAGTAATACCACCAATCCCATGCTTCAAGCTTAAAGTCACCACCTTGACTATCAATTAATGCTTGCATGTCTTTCACTTCAGCATTGGCTTGCGCCAGTGCAGCTGGCCATACTTTATCAAGCAGACCATACACGTTTTCAGGTGTTTTTGCTGTGCGCTCTTCAAGCACAAAGTGAGCATGGGTTTTGTAACCCATTAATGCTGCTTTTTCAGCGCGAAGCGCCGCAATTTTAGCTAAGCCTTTTTTGTTATCATTAGCGTTATCATTATTAGCTCTTTCAATGTAACCCTTAAAAATAGCTTCACGTAAATCACGGTTTTCAGCGTAAGTTAAAAATGGCGTAATAGAAGGGCGCTGTGTGGTAAATACCCACTTGCCATCATGGCCACGTTTTGTCGCTGTGGCCGCTGCAGTATCAATCACATCTTGTGGCAAGCCTGCCAAACCAGCTTCATTGTCGATAACTAATTCAAAGGCATTAGTTTCAGCTAATAAATTATCGCCAAACTCAAGGTTTAGTTTTCCAATTTGTTCATTAAGCGCACGTAAGGTGTCTTTATCTTCTGCTGATAAGTTTGCACCGCCGCGAGTAAAGCGCTTGTAAGTATCTTCTAATAATTTAGCTTTAGCAGTGTTGAGGTTTAATGCATCTTTTTGTAGATAAACCGCCTTTACACGCTTGAACAAGTCGTCATTAAGTGAAATGTCATCTCTTGCAGATGACAACATCGGTGACACTTGTTTTGAAATTTCTTGGATCGCAGGATTAGTGTGCGCACCTGTTAGGTTGTAGAACACACTGGCAACTTTAGTTAGCAACGCTCCTGAAAATTCCATCGCTTCGATAGTGTTTTCAAAAGTTGGAGCTTCTGGGTTGGCAACAATAGCGGCTATTTCAGCTTGTTGGGCTGCAATACCCGCCTTGAATCCTGGTAAATAGTGTTCATCTTTAATTTTATCGAAATCAGGGATTTCCATAAACGTGCCATAAGGCTTAAAGAAAGGGTTATTGGCATTTTGCTCAATAATATTGTTTGCAATAACGTTAGGTGCTTGAGTTGTTGTGGTCGTTTGAGCGTTATCGTTCGCACATGCACTTAACATTAACGTCAGTGCCATGGCTGAAACAAGCGGCTTGAGGGTTAATCCCTTCATATTTTATTCCCTGTTTGCATAAGAATGGTTTAAAAATGAGCTTTTGAGCGATTTTTTGGCTTTAAGCTTCTATATTTTCATTTTGAGCTTTTTATATATCATTTTTAGAGGGGTATTTGTGATTATTTTACTGATTTAAAGTCAAAAACTTGTTTTAGTTTGTAACAAAAAATAAAGGGACCTGATTTGTCATCAGATCCCTTTAAGCTATTTCAATGGAAGGGGGGAGAACTGAAATAGCTTATAAAGCTATAGCCTTAACATTAAGGCTTTAAAATCACTTTAACACTTGCATCTACATCAGCTTCATCGATATAACCAATTGCATTTGGATTCGAAGCAACAGCTGATTTCATCGCCGCAGCGTTTGAAACTGTAGCTGGTGGATTACCTTTACCAGTAAATACCTGTTTTGACCAAAACGCTTTAAGTTGAGAGTCTGACTTACCGGTAACGCTGCTATGAAACTCAGAGCGAGTTGCGTTACCTTCATCAAGTTCGTAAACAACAGCAGATTTTGAACCTTTACCAAGGAACAATTTTTTAGCATCAGAAGCAGAAATATCAGCAGCACCTGGCGCACCAATAACAACAACCGCAGCTTGCGCAGACATAATTGAACATACGCTAAGCGCTAAAATTGAGATTAACTTTTTCATTTTATCGCTCCTTAAAATACTGCGTCGAATTTAACTGTGTATACCATACTGTCATCGTACATAAACTTGCCCGTAAGCGGGTTGAAGTTGTTGTTTGATAAGCCGCCATGGGTATCACCGAAATCAGTAGCGTAAGTAACATCAAATTTCACTGCTACATTTTCAATAGCATCCCAACGTAGACCTAAGCTATATGCCATACGCTCTTCATTTAGTGCATAAGCTAATGGAGGTGTGCTGCTGCGCTCACTTTCGTCAGTTGTTTTAACATAAGCAACTGTTGCGTAAGGGGTAAACTCGTTAATTCTGTAACCAAGAGTTAGATATGCAGATTCTGAATCAGGTAAAACACCATCAATTTCAACGGTTGTCCATTCAGCTACAGCAATCCAGTTACCATTGTCATAACTACCACCTAAACCGACAAATGCTGCATGCTCATTATCGACAGTAATTAGCCCCGCACCTGCAAGACCATCAAGCTCTGCTTGTCCATATACAGCGCGGAAAGTCCAAGTTAAGTCAGTCCATGAAGCATTTAACCCCATTAAATTAGACAGGTCCATATCAAGACCTTCATCCTGCTCATCAATGACAGATTCACCACCAAATGCTTGTATTGTTAGCGTCGAGTCTTCTAATTCGTAATCATATGCAATATCACCACCTGTGTAAGATGAAAACGGCACTTGTGAATAAACTTCTGAAGGCGGACGAGCGAATGGTTGTGCGTAACCCACATCTAAGTAATCTGAGTACATAAATAGTGGAACACGTAATTTACCACCACGGATTTTTACGCCGTTATCAAAACTGTGTGCAAGATAAGCCCATTCAGCTTCCACTTCCCAGTCATTGCTGCCACGCATCATAAGTTGCATAACTGCAGTTGTTTGGTTTGAAATATTAAATGTACCTTGCAAACCCATTTTTGAATCTTCAGTGAAGTCTGCGCTAGTCGTCGCACCATTGTATCCAGCACTGTTATCAGAACTAACATACGCAGCACTGATAAAGCCGTTAAAGCTAAAGCGTTCAGCTAAACTTTCTGTTTGACTTTTTTGAAGCGATTGAACTTGCTGCTCTAATTTAGCGATTTTTTCATCACTTGTTTCTTCAGCTGCGACGTATGCAGGTAGCATAGCGACTGAAATAGCTAAAGGTAGCGCTTTCAAGTTGAATTTCATGGTGTAACTCCTGTTCATCTCATCATTGTTTAAGTTGATATTCGTTGTATCGACTTAATATTTTTAATTTTTAGACTTTAAATTGACCGGTTATTTTTTGAAGTTGTTGACTCACTCCTTCGATGTCATAACTGATCCCGCCCATTTCATCCGTGGTCATTTTTACTTTAGCGGCATTGGTTTCAATATCGGCAATGTACTGCTGAATAAGCTCTGAAGTGTTGTGTTGCTCTTCAGTTGCAGCGGCAATCTGATCATTAACGACCGTAATTGCACTGACCTTGCTGGTGATATTGATTAATGCATCCCCTGCTAATGAAGTGGTTTTAACACCTTCTTCAGCGGTTTCTATTCCACGTTGCATTGCATCAACCGCTTGGGTAGACGTAGAGCGAAGCTCTTGCAATACTTGCTGAATTTCTTGCGTTGAGGCTTGTGTACGAGAAGCAAGTGTTCTTACTTCGTCGGCCACAACCGCAAAGCCTCGTCCTTGTTCACCTGCACGAGCCGCCTCAATAGCTGCGTTCAATGCGAGTAAATTGGTTTGATCTGCAATACCACGAATGGTATCGAGTATGTCGTTTACGTTACTGGTAAAGGCTTCAAGTTGATTGACAACTACGGCCGTTCTTTGCACTTCTTCTGCTAGCTTTTTGATGGTCGTAATGGCTTGAGCAACGGTTTCTTGGCCTTGCTGTGCTTCATTGTTAGCATTATCAGCTTCTGATGCCGCATTTGCGGCATATTCAGCAATGTGTGCCACACTGACAAACATTTCACGCATGGCGTGCGAAATCTGTTCAACTGACTCATTTTGTTGTTGAACAGTGACTTCACTGTTTTTACAGCTATCCAGTAGGGTATGTGATACTGAACTTAAGCTATCAGTGGTATTTTTTGTATCAGCAATCGAAACCTGAAGTTTTGATACGAATTGATTAAACCAATGTACTAAGGTGGCAATTTCGTCTTTACCTTGATAATCGATACGAGATCGTAAATCGCCTTCGCCTTCAGAAATGTTTTGTAAAGAGTCAGTGACATTTTGAATGGTGACAATGATTGAACGGTTAACCAGAAAGCCGACCACAATGAGAAATGCCGCAGCTGCAATCCCAATAGTGAGCATAAAGTTAGCTGCACTATCTGAGCTTTCAAGAGTTGTTTGGATACTTGATTCGAATTCTTGTGAGTATTGCACTTGTTTTTCATCAAAAATTTCAATGAGTTGCTCATAACGTTTTGCGTTATCAGCCGCTTGGCGCTTTATGTTGTTAAAGTCGACATCATCTTTTAGAAATTCAGCAACCAATAATTTTGCATTGTCATAATAAACATTCAAATCACGTTGCATTTTATTTGCATCATTGGCTTCAGATGCTAATAAAGATTTAACAGAGTTTAAGTTGTTATTTATTTGGATAACCATATTTTCAGCGGTAACCAAATTTTCTTCTTCACCCGTTGTCACAGCTGACTGGATATTTTGATCAAGTTGTAAAAGTAAGCCTTTATTAATAGTGGCCAAATTTAACACTGGATATAGTTGAGATTGAAGTCCATTTAGTCTTTCAGCATTTTGTTGCACACTTTGATTGTTAATAACTAAAGATATAACAAACGAAGAAATAGCAACGACTGTTAATAAAGCGATCCGATGCTTTATTTTTAAGCTGTTTAACTTCATCAAAAATTGATCCTACTGGTTAAAAGTTTACGCGAATGTTGATTTTTTGTGTACTTGTATGCATATGATAGTATGTTTTTTCGCTAAAAAAATTGCTACTTTTAGTATCTTATAAATTTTTTATGCTGTTTTATAGTTAATAATTCTATTATCAATAGCTTACGCTGTTCGTTAACTCAAAGGGTTTTATTAATTAAATAAAAAATATAAATGTATTTTTACTTTAATTATTACTTGCTACCAATCGGTGTCAAATTAACGTCATCGTCAATTAATTGTCTGCAGTTATTTGCTCTTCAAGAGTAATCTTATTGCTAATGTTAATCGATGTTATTGGTGTGTATTTTAATTGATGTTCATGTATATCGTATGTTCCTGTAATAACAGTATCGGCAATTAGTTTGTAAACTTTAAATGGAATATCCGACTTAATATTTATTGAATGTAACTAAATGGTAAATATTTACACTTGTAAATGAAAATGATTTCTATTTATTGCGGCAGGTGCGGTTTATTTATTCAAAGGAGGGAAGTTTGAGTGATTGTGTTAAACGCTAGTGTTTAACATTGTCAAAGCAATTGAGGGAAACAAGAGTGTTTGAAATAGTGTGATGGTGGTAAAATTGAAGGGTAGATAAATTTAACGATTAATCAATTTAACGATTAACCATTACTCATTACTCAATTTATCTACCGCAACATATCTAATCAGAAAGTGTGTTTAACCCCTTCAGATTAATAACACTTTAATGCCCATGAGTCTCTGAACCTGCGCGCCTTGGATCTGAAGCGCCATAAATACCATGTTCATTAATTAATATTGACTGAGTGCTTCCCATGGCACTGGATCTTTTCACTTTGTGTCCTTTAGATTCAAGTAAGGTAATGGTGTCATCATTAAGGCTGGTTTCAACGCCTATATAATCTGGTAGCCATTGATGATGAATTCTCGGCGCTGCAGTCGCTTCTGCCACATTCAATTGGTGATCGATGACATTCATGATGACTTGCAGCGTGGTGGTGATAATTCTAGAACCACCAGGGCTGCCAGTGATAAGAAATGGTTTTCCATCCTTCATCACAATGGTAGGACTCATAGAGCTTAAAGGTCGTTTATTCCCTTGAACTGAATTTGCTTCACCGCCAATCAGCCCATAACCGTTAGGCGAGCCAGGCTTTGCTGAAAAGTCATCCATTTCGTTATTAAGTAAGATACCTGTGCCAGCAGCCACTAGGCCTGAGCCATAGCTGAAGTTTAGGGTGTAAGTATTTGAAACCGCATTTCCCCATTGATCGACAACAGAATAATGGGTGGTTTGATCGCTTTCATAAGGCGCAATATCGCCAGCTTTTATTTCAGCACTCGGAGTGGCTTTATTAAAAGCGATTTGTTTTGCAATGGTGTCTGCGTATTTTTGACTAGTTAATGCAGCAATTGGCACAGGATTAAAATCTGGATCACCCAAATATTCACTTCTGTCTGCATAGGCATGTTTCATCGTTTCTGTCATTAAATGCAAAGTTTGTGCAGTGTTATGACCAAGCTTTTGAATTGGGTAGTTTTCTAGCACATTGAGCATTTCAATGATGTGAATACCGCCTGATGAAGGAGGTGGCATAGAAACGACTTCATAACCTCGATAGCTGCCGCGAACGGGCTCTCGTTCAACGACGGTATAATTTTTTAGGTCATCTAGGCTCATAATCCCGCCCGCTAGATTAATCGCGCTCACAATTTTCTCAGCTGTTTCGCCCTGATAAAACCCTTTACTGCCGTGCTTTGCAATCAGTGATAAAGAATGCCCTAAGTCAGTTTGCACCAGCTTGTCGTTAACCGAAAAGCTGTCACCATTTTTTTTGTAAAATATTTCAGCGGAACTTGGCCATTGAGAGATGCGGCGCTTTAAGCCATCTAATGAATCTGCCAAATCTGAATTAATGACAATACCGTCATTAGCTAACCCGATGGCGGGTTTAATGACATCTTTAAGACTCATAGTGCCATATTTTGTTAGCGCGAGTTCTAAGCCCATTACCGTACCAGGCACCCCCACAGCGAGGCCATGTTCACGGCTTAATTTAGGGTTTGCATTGCCTTTTTCGTCTAAAAAAATATCTTTATGTGCCTTTGCTGGCGCCGTTTCACGATAATCGATAGCAATGGTTTTATTGGTTTCAGCTAAATGTACCATCATGAAACCACCACCACCGATATTACCGGCTCGAGGAAGGGTGACCGACAGTGCAAAACCTACAGCAACGGCAGCATCAACAGCATTACCACCTTGTTTGAGAATATCGACACCAATGCGGGTTGCAAGTGATTCTTGACTGGCAACCATGCCATTTTTAGCCCAAATGGGTTGAGCTGTGGCAGCGCGACTGAAAATAGATTGCTCGTTAGCAGCACTGACGCTGGTTGTAGATGCAGCAGTTAAACTGAGTGCAATGGCAATGCTGGTGGAAATAGCGATAGGTTTAAACTGAGAAAAAATACCCACTTTCAGTCCTTTGTAAATTCATTGATAGGTTGCAATGTGCCATAAGTATGATCTAATACACAATATCTAATGCCGCTTTTTGAGGAAATATGTCAGAGTTTTTGAGTGAAGATATCCAACTTAATTTTTATGATTCAGTTGCAAGTATCGGTAAATCAAAATGGAGTCGTGTGTTTACTGACGATAATCCGTTTACTCAATTCGAGTATTTATTGGCATTAGAACAAAGTTTGAGTGTGTGTAGTGACTCTGGTTGGCGCCCACAACATCTTGTGATTACCTCTAATAGTGATGTTATTGCTATTTTACCTTGTTATGAAAAATCCCATTCATGGGGGGAGTATGTGTTTGATTGGGCATGGGCTGAAGCTTATGAGCGCAACGGGCTTGAGTACTATCCTAAGCTCGTAGCTGCAATTCCTTTTACGCCAGTTTCGGGTCAACGTATAGGTATGATTTCGTCGATATCAGAGGTGAGTCGTGAAGTCGTACTGAATAGAATCACTCATTTTTTAAATCAAACAATAAAAAGTGAGCAGTTCTCATCCTGGCATTGTTTATTTTTACCTCAAAATGATTTCAAGCATTTAAGCCATTCAACAATTTCGAGATTAGGTACGCAGTTTCATTGGCAAAACAAACAGTACCCGCACTTTGACGGCTTTTTAGCGCAGTTAGTCTCTAGAAAAAGAAAAGCCATTAAAAAAGAACGTAAAGCTGTGGCGTATTTTAACTATGACTTTATTGATGGCGACAAGGCAAGCAAAGAACAATGGCAAGGTTTTGTGCATTGCTACCAGCAAACTTACCTAAAACGCTCAGGTCATACAGGCTATTTAAATGCTGACTTTTTTAGTCAAATCGCCAGTTCAATGGGCAGGCAAGTTAGGTTGTTATTAGTGACCAACGATCAAAATAACCTTATAGCATCAGCATTATACTTTGTGTCCAATACCCACCTTTATGGTAGATATTGGGGCTGTTTAGAGGAAGTCGATGGCTTGCATTTTGAAACCTGTTATTACCAAGGCATTGAGTATGCTATTCATCATGGATTAACCGTCTTCGATGCCGGCGCTCAAGGTGAACACAAAGTAGCACGGGGTTTTGAGCCTGTTGAAACCTATTCAAACCACGAAGTTGCACATGACGAGTTCAGAAAAGCGATTTATCATTACTGCCAGCAAGAACAGCAACATATAAAGCAATATATGCAGGATTTAGCTTGCAAGCTGCCCTACAAAGAAAAGGACAATTTACAATAAAGTGTCTTATCCCTAGGCACTAAATCAATTCTTACCCTAGACACTAAATTAAAAAAGCGATGAATGAATAAAACCCTAATCTTCGCGATTAAAGTTAATGACTTGGCATCACCACTAATTTCAAAACTTTTAACTTTCAAGATTCCTAACTATTAAGATTCCTTACTTTCAAGAGTTTTAACTTTCAAGAATTCTAATTTTAAAGAAGTGGCTAGCCAACAGTTCCACATAGATTTTATAATAAGCTGTTTATTTTCAGAACCAGTCTTTTTAGAATAGACAGAATAAACGTGCTAAAGTTTACAAGTCGTTAACTTACTTAGTTACCCGTATGAATCTAAAAAAAATTATAAACCTGGGCACCAGTAAACAGTCTTTTTCATCTGCTAATCGCACGAGAACAATGAATATAATCGG
Organism: Shewanella sp. 10N.7; assembly: GCF_020806285.1. Classification (NCBI taxonomy): domain Bacteria; kingdom Pseudomonadati; phylum Pseudomonadota; class Gammaproteobacteria; order Alteromonadales; family Shewanellaceae; genus Shewanella; species Shewanella sp. 10N.7. The sequence continues at coordinate 81,008 of NZ_JAJGZS010000008.1, read as the reverse complement.
CTTAATCACGGTCGTTATTTCTTTGCTTTATTCATTAAATTATATTTTATTACTTCAAAACACCCTTGTAGGCTTTATCAATCTTGGTTTTACCATTGCATATCTGTGCACAATTGCATTTACGGCTGCGCATCATTCTAGACTGGCTAAAATATGGTTTTTTAGTGTGCTAATGCTTCACCTGTTGGTGTGTACTAATGTCTACGTGACGAATGCTAGCGGATTTCATTTGTATTATTTCCTGGTTCCGACCGGGGCATTTCTTTTATTTGAGTTGCGTGAAAGACTAGAGCAGGTGAGCTTAAGTTTGACGGCGTTAGTCTTGTTTTTCTATTGTGAAAACACGCCCAATGATGCGCCTTTAATACAGCTATCAGATCAAATGAATCACATGTTGTATCAATCAGTGGTATTTTTCACCATGTTAGAAGTCATTTTTGTGTTGTACATTTTTGCTAAACAAATCGATAAGAATGAAAAGCAATTGATATTACAAGCCTCCACAGATTCGTTAACCCAACTCGCTAACCGACACCACTTTTTTACAGAAGGTAAAAGTTTGTTTGATGATGCCGTAGAGAAAAAACTCCCTTTTACATTAGTCTTGTTAGACTTGGATTTTTTCAAGAAAATTAATGATCAACATGGCCATTTAGTTGGAGATAAATGTTTAATTGAAGTGACCAGCACGATTAAAAAGTTGTGCCGTGAAAATGATCTATGTGCCCGAATTGGTGGTGAAGAGTTTATTGTGGCGATGCCAAATACGTCGATACAAGATGCTGAAAAAGTGGCTGAGCGGATGAGAGAACACATTGAAGCGTGTAAAATTAACCTATCAGAATCAAGCAAGTTAACCTGTACAGCCAGTTTTGGCCTTGCTGATAAGACTCAAAGCACCACCGAATTAAAAGACTTACTTATTCGAGCAGACAAAGCTTTATATGTTGCTAAAGAGAGCGGTAGAAACTGCGTCAAGCCGTATTATCAACAGGCCGCATAAAAGATTAACTGTCTATAATCGTATAATGACGAGTCGCAGTTTGACTTACTGTGAACCAGTTTGATTGCTGGACTCGTTGTTGATGAAATTCGAATGCGGCTTTATTGACAAACTCCTCATTAACATCAAATCTTAAGTCATTTACGGTACTTTGAGTGACACTAAAACTGATACAACCTTCTTCATTCAAGGTGAGTTGGGTGTGATTTACTAACTCAAAACGGACATCTGCTAATTCGTTTGCAGTGGTGTTGTGCGGAAATTGTATATAGCCAGTAAGCTTCACTCTAGACATTGATTTCTCTATTTCTCTTTTTATCACTTTTGTAGTCTAAATTTAAAACCAGTAATTGTCGTGATTATTTACAACGTTATCCCAGCGCAAGCCAAAAGCCCACACCAATCATCAAGCTGCCTGCAATACGGTTCATTAACTTAATGTTGTCACCGCGTGATAAGAACATGCGCAGGCTTTTACCGCCACTTGCATAGGCAAGCATTGATACACTTTCAGTGAGCATAATGATTGATAGCAGCCAAAATAATTGTGGGGCAACGGCTTTATCGACGCTGATAAAAGGTGGCAGTAATGAAATCATGAAAGCCCAGCCTTTAGGATTGGCAATCGCGGTCACAAAGCCTTGTGAGATAAGTGCATAATTACTGATTGATGAGTCGGTTTGTTGGCCTTCAACAATGGCCATTTTACCTTTTGAACGCCACATGTTGATGCCGATGTAAGCGAGATATGCGCCACCAATCCATTTTAAAATAGCGAAAGCGTCTGGGTAATTTAACATGACACTGGCAACACCCATGACTGCAGCAATGGCCACTAATGCGACACCAACGAGTTCTCCTAACATCATCCATAGAGTGCGCCTAACACCAATACTCATCCCGAGTGTCATGGCTAAAGTCATGCACATACCAGGTGTAATTGAGACAAAAAAGAAGGTCGGTATAAATACCGCTAATATGGCTAAATCAGGCATGTATGGATTATCTTAAAAGGAAAACGAAGAGTGTAAGGAATTACAGCGTTTGTGCAATTAAATTCGTAATCAATATGGCCATATTGGCTAATTTAATTAATGTACAAATCAGTAGTTACGATTTTGAATGAAAAAAGCGCATTGCTATAAACCAATGCGCTTTTAGCTTTTAACCTTAAACTAGCTTTAGTTTAATTTATGTGTAAAAAGTGTTGCCTAACTTGGGTCTACGACGATGTGCTCAAGCTCTACTGCTGCAACAGCTTGTAAAGTGTCCATTGTCGCATTCACCAAGCTTACTTTCCCTGCCGATGACTCAATTAACACTACACGGTTAATATCGCTGTAGTCACGATCGTGACGAATTAAATTCGACAGTGCCATTTGCATTGGCATCATTGAAGGGTTGAATGCCGCATTTTCTGCATAGCGTCCGCAATAGGTTCTACCGTCTTTGGTTTCAATAACCACAGCGGCAAAGTTTTTAGTGTAGGGCGCATAACTTAGCCCAGCTTGGTCAACCGCCTCAATGATCATTGGGTCGTCTGAATTCAAGCTAAATTCAATATTGCTTTTAGACAATAAAGGTTTAGTCACTTGTAAATCTTTTGGCCCAAAGGCATAAGGCAGATAATGAGCAAGCAATTGTGGCTGCTGGCCTGGTAAGTGAATCTTAATATCAATGCCGCTAACTAATTCATTAATAAATTGACGGCAATGGCCACAAGGGCTGAAGTTAACCACGATATCAACAATCTTTTGTTCGCCATTTAACCATGCATGGCTAATGGCACTTTGCTCTGCGTGAACGGTATGAAATAGCGCTTCAGAGGCTAGTTCAAAATTTGCCCCCATATAAATATCACCGCTTTCCCCTTTGGCGATCGCGCCCACATAGAATTCACTGATGCTAGGTTTAGCTAGCGCTGCAGCGATGGGTAACAAGCTTAATAGTAAAGCTTCTTCTGTCATGTCACTGGCTTTTACCAGTGTTGCCAGTTGACTGGCATCGATATGACCGCAAAAATCTTCATTGAGTAATGGGATTAAGGCTGTGGCTACCGGCTTAGGTAGTTGGGTGATGCTATCAATGAAACGGTTTTGCATGAGCAATTCCTTTTATTTAACGATAAGTGCAATGTAAGTTACTTATTGCAACACTTAAAGTGATTGCAAGTATAAACAAAGCGCTTTTAATAACTTCTGCTTGTGCTCATTCTCGCTGGTTTCTTCCAATAAGTTTTCGAGATTAATCACATAATCAGCATCAGACAAGCGTTGTTGACAGAATTCTCGCCAAATAAGTGATTCGTCATGATTCAAGGTTTCAGGGTAATTACGCGCACGATAGCGGAAAAACATTTGTCCTAAACGCTCATCTTCAAAATCAAGTTGCAGCGCGGCAAGGTTTTCTGGCTTGGTATTGCGGATCATTTCCATTTTGCCTTTATCGGCATGACTAAAAAAGCCGCCGCTATAAAGCATTAAATCAGGGTCTGTTGCTGCTGGGTGATCATTAACTTCAAACACCGCCTGTAATTTTTCACGTAACTCTGGGTGTTGCTTAAACAACTTATATTGTGAGCGTGCAAATTCCATATCAAACTGATGACGCTCAGCGACTTGTTCAGTGAGTAACTTAGGTGTACCAATAAATGGGCATTTGTTTAAATGGATTTGCTTAAGTGGAATAGGTAACTCATCCGGTGCGAGTTCACTGCGCGGAGTGTACATTCGCTGGACTATGTCCTCTACTGAAAGCGTGATTAATGGGGTTAAGTCCATTGCTAAGTTCACACATAACATTGAGTTTTTATTGGTTGGATGCGGCGCAACAGGGGCGATTAATGTGACACAGCCATTTGCCGCACTGATTTTCGAGCTAACGTGAACCAAGGGCTGCATAAAGTCACCTTGAATAAGCTCTGCGACCTTTTTCTTATTACGTAAACCAAAATAATACTCATATAATTTTGGCTGTTTTTCTTTAATTAACTTTGCCATCGAAATAGTGGCATACACGTCACTCATGGCATCATGAGCTTGTTCATGGCTTAAGCCATTAGCTTTGGTTAACTCTTCTAACCTGAAGCTTGGCGAGCCATCCTCTTTGAGAGGCCAGTTAATGCCTTCTGGTCTAAAGGCATAGCAAGCTCTGACTAAATCAATGATGTCCCAACGGCTATTACCGTTTTGCCATTCGCGGGCATAAGGGTCGATAAAATTACGATAAAAGCCATAACGACTTACTTCATCATCAAACCGTAAAGAGTTGTAGCCAACAACACAGGTGTTAGGTTGGGTAAAAATGCTATTGATACGGCCCATAAACTCAGTTTCAGCCATGCCTTTTTGATTGGCTAACTGAGGTGTAATACCTGTAACTAAAATAGCTTCAGGTGATGGCAAGTAATCTGTTGATTGTTTGCAATAAAAATTCTCAGGCTCGCCAATAATATTAAGATCTAAATCAGTACGAATACCTGCAAACTGTGAAGGGCGATCTTTTGCTGGGCTGACGCCAAAAGTTTCGTAATCGTGCCAGAAAAGAGTGGGTTGAAAAGCACTTGCCATAATATCGCGGTATCCTAATTTTGAATTATAAATATCTTAACACTGTTAATTAGTAATGTTTACAGGCTACAAAACTGATTGAATGCTTTTTAATAGGGTGACGTAATCGAATTAGCTGGTTACACTCTGAAAAGTATCACAGGAGTCAGTATGTATAATCATTTATTTAGTCAACCAGTTAAGTATCAAATTAATCAAGGACAAACCCTGTTAATTGCGCTTGCTGATGACGTTAGTGATTTTATTTTATTACCAGCATTAAGCCAGCCCTTAGCCGAGATTATCATTTGCGAGTCAGAAGATGAGCAGTGTTCTAGCTTTATTTTGACTTGTCAGCCATTTTTTAAAGTCGATGTCATTAATTCGCAGATTGATTCACAGGTTGACTCACAGATTGTTGAACAGCCCGAAAAAGCTGAATTTAAGCGTACATTTGGCCAAGGCTTTCGTTTATATGCCAGAGTGGGAGTTGCACCAAGAATATCAGCTGAGTTATTAAGAAAAGGCATTGGTTTATCTTTCACTGCTGAAGGCACACCTCAAAAGCAGATAAACATAGGCTATTTACAGTCTGTTTGTGAATCAATCAATCTAGAGAGCGATTTGCGCTTAAACCAAGAGCCGAAAGAGTTGATGATGGCAAAAGCCATTTTAGCGAGAAATTTCGACTATGAAGAGTCTCCTGAAAACTTAGCAATTAATATCAGTGAAATTGAGCAGGTGCGGGCAGATATTAATCTGTACCTTGCGGAAGAACGCAACAAAGTGCATGCGATTATTGCAGCTCAGCTACTTAAGCTAGATAATTTGTTAAATCATAAGCAGCAATGGTTATTAAGAACCTATAGCCAGTCTCAACAGAGAACCAATTATGCATCAGCAGCTAATGAGCTTTCAAAGGATGTGGAAGACTTACAACGAAAATTAGAATGTTTTAGCTTACTTGCACCAGCCGATGTCAGCTTAATGGTTGATAAGCTCACTGAAGATACCTGACATTTCCACGTTCATTGCGTAAAATCCTTTTATTTGGGTCTCATTAATCTTAAAACAATGAGACGCACACTTCTTTAATCATTCCTATTAGAGTTATTTGATGCAATATATTTGTCCAATATGCCGTTCTCGTTTAACACTTAACGCAAAATCTTGGCAGTGTGAGAACCGCCACCAGTTTGATTGTGCCAAAGAGGGCTATGTCAACTTGCTACCTGTTCAAAAGAAAAACTCTAAAGATCCCGGTGATAATAAAACCATGATGTTTGCCCGTCGTGAGTTTCTGAATAAAGGTTATTACCAAAAACTCAGTGACAGAGTTAATCAGCTGGCTGTTCAATTTAGCCCTGATGCTCAAAAAATCTTAGACATAGGTTGCGGAGAAGGCTATTACAGTCATCGTTTATTCAAAGCAATGCAGCAAAGCGCTAAAACAACTGAAAGTGCATATGAAGACGAAGGTGCTCAGTGTCACTTGCAAGGGTTAGACATTTCTAAATCAGCGATTAAATACGCTTCTAAACGATATTCTGAATTAGATTTTTGTGTCGCAAGTGCCTATGAAATGCCTTTTGCGGATGCAATATTCGATTTAGCGATGCGAATTTACGCGCCTTCAAAAATTGATGAACTGCAACGAGTGATAAAAAAAGACGGTGTATTAATCACGGTTTCTCCTGGTCCCATGCATCACTTTGCAATGAAAAAGATCATTTATAGTGAGCCAAAACCCCATGAAGAGGCTAAAGCTGAGCTTGATGGCTTTACTTGTCTTCATCAAGAAAGGTTGCAGTACCCACTAGTGTTATCAGACCCTATTGATATTGAACACTTTTTGAATATGACGCCTTATGCGTGGAAATTGACCCAAGAGCAAAAGGCTCAAATTGCAGAACAAGGACTTAGCTGCGAGTTAGACTTTAGTATTGAAATTCATCAACGTAATTGATTTGTCATCTAAATTTGCTATTTTACTTTTTGAATCTGATATTTAGTTTTAAACCGTTATCTTATTCGCGAATTTTAAGCGTGGTAATAACTAATTGAATTAAAATGTTGATGTTAGTTGACATCCCCGTAGAAAGGTTCATAATCTATCGGGCTTGAAGGTTGGGCTTAGTTTATGTGTTTCAATACGACCAGTTTCGTCCTGTGAACATAAGTAAAACCGGCATTTTCAGCTCTACCGCCGTTAAGGCTTTATTTTTTATATACAGGATTTATATCATGTCTCAAGTTACTGGTGTTGTTAAGTGGTTCAACTCTGACAAAGGTTTCGGATTTATCGAGCAAGAGTCTGGTCCAGACGTATTCGTTCACTTCCGTGCAATCAACTCAGACGGTTTCAAAACTCTTGACGAAGGTCAAAAAGTTCAGTTCACTGTTACTCAAGGTCAGAAAGGACCTCAAGCTGAGAACGTAACTGTAGTTTAATTATTCCTAGCTTCGGCTAGATAATTAAATAAAACTGTAGTCTTTGACTACAGTTTTTTTTTGCGTAAAATTAATTATTTATCTATCTATCTCCATTTTACCTCTATTCTTAACTTCTTCTTGCCAAAGCCTCAAAGCCTCAAAGCCTCAAAGCCTCAAAGCCTCAAAGCCTCAAAACCTCAAAACCTCAAAACCTCAAAACCTCAAAACCTCAAAGCCTCAAAGCCTCTCAGTCTCAAAGCTATCCACTATCATTTTTCGTCGTTCACGTGTATCTATCTCAGATTATTTTTGCTGAGTCGAAGGTCATTTAAACTTTTTCTAAGTACTTACTTTGCTCAAAGTTAGTTTTATTTTACTGGTGAGCTATGAGCTATGAGCTATGAGCTATGAGCTATGAGCTATGAGCTATGAGCTATGAGCGGTGATGTGCGCTATGAGATGTGCCAATGGCTGTTCAGAAATGACTAAGACTTATGCCTATGACTTGAGCGTTTAGATTAGCGATGGCGTTTTGGCTGCAGTTTTGCCTAAGTAGGGAATGTATACGATATGAATAATGAGTAGGTGACTTTTTACTTTTACTTTTACTTTTACTTTGTGGTTTGTGGTTTGTGGTTTAAGTTGGATGTTGGTTCAATAACTAGCCAGATGATAGCTAGTCTGATCAAAACCAATCTGAAAATAACCAGCTTGAAAATAATTAGCCTGAAAATAACTCGCCTGTAAACAAAAAGCCCAGTACTTAATACTGGGCTTAGTGACTTGATGCAGAGTTTATCTAGCTAGAAAAAAGAGTTTCTTCCAAGCTTCTCCCTTTCATGATGGCTTTATATTGCCAGCCATGTTCACTAAATAGTGTGAGTAATGCCGTTTCAAGGTTAAAGCTAGTATCAAAATGATGCTCGATAATGATTTGTTCGTCATCACTGACTTTGACATTGATGATGTTAGGCATGCTTCTTACTTTATCACTCAATAGTGCGATATCAGATTGCTGCATCGTCAGAGTCAAAAAGGCTGTTTCTGCATCAGCTTTCATTGAAACTGATTGCTGCAATTGCCCTTGTTCTAAATAAAGCACCTGATCACAGAGCTTTTCTAGTTCTTCTAAATTGTGTGAACTGATGACGAATGTGGTGGTTGCTGATAAATCCTTTACGATTTGACGGATTTTTTTGGCATTAGCAGGATCAAGTCCCGCTGTGGGTTCATCTAACAAGACTAATTTAGGCGATCCCATGAGCGCTTGAGCGATAGAAACACGTTTACTCATGCCATGGCTTAAGCTTTTAGGTAACATTAAAGCTGAGGCGGATAAATCCACTAATTCCAGCACTCGTAGGGCTTCTTGTTTTGCCTTTTTGCCGTTCATGCCCTGTAACTTTCCAAAAAATGTCAGTTGCGACACGATAGTAAAGTTAGGTTCTAGCGCCGCATCTTGCGGTAAAGCAGAGACTACGTTTTGTAATTTCTGGCTGCCAGGTTTTTCACCTAAAATAGAGATCTCACCAGAACTCGGGTGAATAAAGCCACATAGCAAGCTAAATAACGTGGTTTTACCTGCGCCATTAGGGCCGACAAGGGCGATAGGCGCGCCGGTATCTAATGACAGATTGATATTAGAAAGGGCCGCTTTAGTACCGTATTGCTTAGATACACCTTCACATGTAATTAGCTTCATAGTGCACTCCGTTGCATGTAAATGCGACCTGCTATTAATACAGCAAGTGTTTGAATGAGAGGAATGGGTGCATACATCAATGAGCTTAACCCTTGCGTATTTATCATTAATGATAATTGCGAACCAGGTAGTACCCAACTTAAAAATGACATAGCAGGTAATTGGCTATTGATGATCATGATTAAAATGCCACTCACCGCCCATAAGATCACGGCATAAATACTCGCTTGTCGTGCGCTATTTGCATACCAAGATAAAACAGCCATAACTGCGGTATAAGGTAGCAGTGCGATAAAGACATTGATAAATACTGAAAAACCACTTAATAAGGCATCGGTAAATAATCCAGCATCTCTAGTGAGTACCATCAAGATGGTGGCAATAATAGTTAATAACAGCAAACACCCTTGTATGAGCATTTGACCTAAGAAGCGACCGAAGAAAATACTATCACGACTGACTCTTAAGGTAAGAAATCTAAATGAGCCACGTTGTTTATCAGAACTGAATTGATCTGCAGTGATAAAAATGCTGAACATTGGGAACACATACAGTGCAATACACCAAAAAACGGCAAACTCAGCGACCTTCCAGCTAAAAAGTTGGCCGAGTGCATCAGGGCCATAGATACTTTGTACAAGCTCTTTAAAGCCAGGTTCTAACATATAGACTGAGGCACTTTGCACTGGGTATAACAAAATAATTGCCCAGAGTAATGAGAAGGCGATTAACGCCGCAATACCTTTGGTATTAGTGAATCGCTTACTCAGTTCATAACTGGCAATAAGCCAAGTTTGACGAAGTGAGGAAGACCGAGGAGATGCGTCCATAAGTAAAAAATATCCTTGAGAAAACGGTGATGTGTTCGCCATCATACTTGATAGCGAACCAGATGAAGATTAATTTTTGTTAAGTCAGTGTTAACTCTGACTTTAATGATTAATCTAGCAGTTGTTCAAGTTCGGCTAAACGCTGGGTTAAATCACTCACTTGAGATTCTAATGCATCAACTCTTTCAAGTAGGGCATGTGTTGCTTCATTACTCGCAGGTTTAACTACTGGAGCAGCAGTTAAGTCAAATGAAGTAATGCCTTGCTCAAAATACTGTTTATCAGAAAATAATTGAGCATAACGGCAATCTCGGCGATTGGCTTCACGCGGCAATTGTACGACTAGTGGCTCATCTCTTGATGCTAAAGATTGCAGTGCCGCTTCTACTTGCTGCGGCCCATCAAATTCATGTAATCGATTGCAGCGGGTTTTAAGCTCACCAGGAGTTTGAGGTCCGCGAAGCAGTAATACAATGATAATGGCAAGTTGTTCATTTGAAAATTGAAGGTCACTAAATTCGGTATTACAAAAGCGGTGCTTGTATTTAACCACGCGGCTGCCGAAGCCTGTTTGCTCGCTGATCAGTCTTTTCTTGGTGAGGTCATCTATGAGTGATTGTGTTTCTTGTTCAGACAAGCTCATCACAGGTTCACGGCTGCTTTTTTGATTACATGCCATGGTCAGGGAGTTAATGGAAAGGGGATACTGTTCGGGGGTAGTAATTTCTTTTTCTAATAAACAGCCGATGATGCGGGCTTCTTGATTGCTAAGTTCCATAAATTACTCCAAATAAAAAAGCATGGTTTGTTATAACAGAACCATGCTTTTTATCAAATAATTCAGTTTATCTGTAGCTTATTTAAGCAATCTAATGCCATCATCTTCGATACTGATTTGGCCACCTTTAAATAAACCACCAATACTGCGCTTAAACGCTTTTTTGCTCATGGCTAATTGGTCATAAATGATCGCTGAATCAGTCTTATCATTTAATGGTAAAAAGCCACCCGCACGGTGTAATTTATTAATGATTGTTTCAGCATTTTTATCTAAGTTTTGTTGACCAGCTTTTTGTAAAATCAAATCAACTTTGCCGTCTTCACGCACTTGTTTAATATAGCCTTTAATTGATTGGCCAAAACTTAAACGCTGGAATACTTCATTTTGGAACAAAACACCCCAATGGGCATTGTTGATAATGGCTTTAAAGCCTAAGTCTGTACTGCCGCCGATAATTAAATCGACTTCTTGTCCAGCTTCATACTCAGCAGGTGTTTTATCTAAAAACTTATCGACTTTAGATGAAGCCATAATACGCTCATCAACATGGTTAGGATGAACATAAACCAAGTAAGATTTACCTTCTTCAATGCTTCTGTGCTGTTCGCCGAAAGGTAATAGCAAGTCTTTGTCTAAGCCCCAATCTAAAAAGGCACCAAATGGACCAGTTGCGATGGCTTTTAGGTAAGCAAACTCACCCACTTGTACATAGGGCTTTTGAGTGGTGGCAATCACAATATCTTCAGAATCAAGATAAAGAAATACATCAACCATATCGCCAACTTGGCAGTTTTTAGGGACAAACTTATTAGGTAATAGTACTTGTCCTAACTCTTGCGCATTCACATAAACGCCAAAACTGACTTGTTTTACGACTTCTAGGGAGTGATTCTTTCCGATTTGTATCATTTGCGGCTCTATTTAACTAAAGATAAGGAGAAAACAGGATAATTATATACGTAATAGCTGTAGTTGTAACTTGCGTTCATAAACTAAACTCAATAAAACACAGATTAGAAATTTTAAGTTAATGATATGCACAAAATAGGCATAATTTCTTTGAGGGAACTATTTGGTTTTTAACAAAAAAAACATAACTTTTCTGTTGCACTAAAATAATGAATTAAATTTATACTAAAATTGCTTTTTCACCCTTGCATTATCATTGTTTGCAGGGTTTAATTGCGCCGCTTTTTTAATTGAACCAAGTGCTTTTTATAAAGGTTTGTTGAGGTTGAAAAAACAGCAGATTATCTTGACGTGCGATAAGCTTGAGACTTATCTTCATTTATCAAGGTAGTGCGAACAATAAATGCGTTAATTATAATCCTTTGAAATTGAATTTCACTCATTCATGAACCTAGGCTCATGATAAGGGTTAGCCATTATTTGTTCACCTTTTTAACTTATATCTACGCTGCGAAGGTCATCGAATTTTGTGGCAGTGTTGGACTTTTAACATGCTAAACAAATCAAATATTTATTACGAAACTTTACATGCTGGTTATGGTCAGTACTTTGAAGTTGAACAAGTTTTGTTTGAACAAAAAACAGAGCAATGGCATTTAAGTATTTTTGAAAATACTAATTTTGGCCGAGTAATGGCATTAAATGGTGCTATTCAAACAACAGAAAAAGATGAATTTGTTTATCATGAAATGATGACTCACGTTCCGATCCTTGCCCATGGCAGTGCTAAAAAGGTACTTATCATTGGAGGCGGTGATGGCGGAATGTTAAGACAGGTATTAAAACATCAATCTATAGAGCAGGTTACTATGGTTGAAATCGATGCTAATGTGGTCGAAATGTGTAAAACCTATTTCCCACAACATTCACAAGGCGCATTTGAAGATGCTCGTGTGAATTTGGTTATCGATGATGGAATGCACTTTATTGAACATTGCCAGCAGCAGTTTGATGTGATTATTTCTGACTGCACCGATCCAGTCGGACCTGGTGAGGTATTATTCAGTTCTGCATTTTATGAAAATTGCATTCGCTGCTTAACTGAAAAAGGCATTTTTGTTGCCCAAAATGGCGTGGCATTTATGCAGCCTGAAGAGTTACAAGATACAGTGCGTCGTATGACGCCATATGTGAAGGACTGTTGGTTTTATAATGCTGCAGTACCTACTTACATTGGTGGCACGATGGCGTTTGCATGGGCAACCAATGATGAAACAGCCCGTGAAATTGATATAACGACATTAAAGCAACGTTTTGAACAGGCTAATATCAGCACTCGTTACTATACGCCTGCTTTACACATGGCAAGCTTTGCATTGCCCGCATTTGTAGAAGTTGCAGTGAAAAACGCCCAAAGCGTGACTGCATAATCTGCTGAATAGACGGAATGAAGAATATGAAAGATTGGTCTATCGAAAACGCACGTTCAAGCTATAACGTAACCCATTGGAGTCAGCAATATTTTGGTATTGATGACACGGGTGAAGTCACAGTGACACCAGACCCAAGTAAACCTGACTGTACGATTGGTTTGAATGAACTTGCCAAAGATATGGTGAAAGCTGGTGTTGCATTACCAGTGCTTGTGCGTTTCCCGCAGATTTTACATCGCAGAGTCGAAAACTTATGTGATGCATTCAATGAAGCTATTCAAAAGTACGAATATCAGAATGATTATTTGTTGGTTTATCCTATTAAGGTTAACCAGCAGCAGACCGTTGTTGAAGAAATATTAGCCAGTCAAAAGTCTAAAGAAGTACCTCAGTTAGGTTTAGAAGCAGGCAGTAAACCTGAATTAATGGCAGTACTGGCTATGGCGCAAAAAGCCAGTTCAGTGATTGTATGTAACGGCTATAAAGATAAAGAATATGTTCGTTTAGCACTGATTGGTGAAAAACTGGGTCATAAAGTTTATATCGTTATCGAAAAAATTTCTGAACTTAAGCTAATTTTGCAAGAGTCTAAAGAGCTTGGCGTGACCCCAAGACTGGGTTTACGTACTCGTTTAGCCTTCCAGGGTAAAGGGAAATGGCAAGCCAGTGGCGGTGAAAAATCAAAATTTGGTTTATCAGCTGCGCAAGTCTTGAAAGTACTGAATGAATTAAAAGAGCTCGATATGATGAGTTCTTTGCAATTGATTCACTTCCATTTAGGCTCGCAAATCGCCAACATTCGCGATATCCGCCAAGGTGTGAGCGAAGCAGGGCGTTTTTACTGTGAATTACGAAAGTTAGGCGCGTTAATCGATACCTTTGATGTCGGTGGTGGACTCGCAGTTGATTATGACGGTACTCGAAGCCAAAGTAACAACTCGATGAACTACGGCTTAACTGAATATGCTAATAACATCGTCAGTGTGCTTGGTGATATTTGTAATGAATACGAACAGCCTATGCCACGTATTATTTCAGAGTCTGGCCGTCATTTAACAGCGCATCATGCGGTATTAATTACCGATGTGATTGGTACTGAGTCCTATTACCCAGAAGATATTCAGCCGCCAGAAGAAGACGCGCCACAGCTATTACACAATATGTGGATGTCGTGGACGGATATGAGTGAGCGCCCAGATAATCGCGCTATCATTGAAATCTATCATGATACTCAAAGCGATATTGCTGAAGCGCATTCATTGTTTTCTGTAGGCCAGCTGACTCTAATGCAGCGCGCATGGGCTGAGCAAACAAACTTGCGAGTTTGTCATGCATTAAAAAGCTTATTAAGTAATAACAATCGATTCCATCGACCGATTATTGATGAATTAAATGAGAAACTTGCGGATAAGTTTTTCGTTAACTTTTCATTATTCCAATCAATTCCTGATGCTTGGGGTATTGATCAAGTGTTCCCTGTATTGCCGTTAAGCGGCCTTGATAAGCCACCAGAAAGACGTGCGGTAATGTTAGATATCACCTGTGATTCAGATGGTATCGTCGATCAGTACGTTGATGGACAAGGCATCGAAACGACCTTGCCAGTACCTGCATGGACACCAGAAAGTCCTTATTTAATTGGCTTTTTCATGGTTGGTGCTTATCAAGAAATCTTAGGCGATATGCACAACTTATTTGGTGATACTAATTCGGCAGTGGTTCGTGTTGAAGAAAATGGTTTACCGAATATTGAATCAGTATTAGCGGGTGACACCGTTGCTGATGTGCTGCGATACGTTAACTTGGATGCCGTTGCGTTTATGCGCACCTACGAAGAGTTAGTCAACCAGCATATTGCAGAAGAAGAAAGAACCTCAATATTGGAAGAGTTACAGTTAGGTCTAAAGGGTTACACCTATTTAGAAGATTTTTCGTAAAAAGAGTGTCAGCAGAGTAATGCACATTACTCTGCGTTTTTAGGTTTAAAATATGTTTTTTGAAGGTTCTGAAAAAAAGATTGAAGTCATATTAGCTGACTCATCTCAAAAATTGCGCAGCTTTGGACAGCCATTTTGGGCTGACATTGTCGCCTGCGCTAATGCTGAAATATTATCCTCAGTCAGTAATGAGTTTTGTGATGCCTACTTATTAAGTGAGTCCAGCTTGTTCGTGTGGGATGACCGCTTTGTGATGCTGACTTGTGGCACAACGACACTTGCTGACGCTGTGATGTCATTTATTGAGAGTGTGGGTGAAGAGGCGATTGGTTTTGCCAGTTATCAACGTAAAAATGAATATTTGTCGCACTTGCAATCAAGTTCATTTCAAGATGATTTGAAAAAAATCCGTCAAACGATAACTGGTAATGCATACCGAATTGGCCACTTAGATTCACATCATCATTATATGTTTAGTACCAAAAAGCCGTTTATTGCGCCAGCTGCTGATACGACCAATGAATTGTTGATGTACCATATTAACGGCGATGCAGCTGATTATTTGCGTGGCATGAATCAATCAGCACAAGGCATTCGTGAATTATTGCAATTGGCGGAACTGTTTCCTGATTTCATCGTGGACGACTTTTTGTTTGAACCTTTTGGTTATTCAATTAATGGTATTAAAGGCCAAGAGTATTTCACGATTCATATTACCCCTCAGGAAAAAAGCTCCTATGTGAGTTTAGAAACCAATGTAAACCTATCGGAGCATCCGGTTGATATTTACGCAAGGCTATTGAGCAGTCTTAATCCTGGTAGCTGGGATGTGATTGGTTTTAATTCGGCTAAAAATACTGACGGGTTCCCTGCACATTTGTGTTTGGGGAGTTGCTCGCTTGCGACTGAGCAAGGGTACGAGGTTAACTTTAGTCACTATCAGCAACTTTGTCATGAAGTGCTGATACCAGAATATTTGTAGTTATTGGCGTTTCGCCTTTACGGAGAGTTGTATGAGCACTTTTGCTGAAAAAGCAGATTATTCATTGTATTCCAATGCGTTTGGTTACTTACGTCAGCCGCTTAACTTTAAGCCGACTGAAACGGATGCAGATGTCGTTGTTATTGGACTACCGTTTGATATGGCAACAACGGGACGCTCGGGCGGTCGTATGGGGCCTGATGCTATTCGTCGTGCATCAGTAAACCTTGCATGGGAAGAAACACGCTGGCCGTGGGATTTTTCAATCAGCGAGACTATCAATATCGTTGATGCGGGTGATTTAGTGTTTGATTGTGGTGATCAAGAAGATTTCACTACACGGCTTGAAGGGTTTGCAACCCGTATACTTGATAGTGACAAAGCATTATTAAGCTTTGGTGGAGATCATTTTGTTACTTTACCTTTATTACGCGCGCATTATAAAAAGTACGGCAAAATGGCTTTGTTGCACTTTGATGCGCACACAGATACTTATAGCCAAGGTAGCAAGTATGATCATGGTACGATGTTTTTTCATGCGCCGAATGAAGGCTTAATTGCACCTGAAAATTCAATTCAAGTTGGTATTCGAACTGAATACAATACCGCAGACCATGCTTTTAAAGTGATTGATGCAGCCACAGCCAACGATCTAACTGCGGCGCAAATTGTAGAACAAATTAAGCAGCGTGTTGGTGATATGCCACTATACGTGACCTTTGATATTGATTGTCTCGATCCTGCCTATGCACCAGGTACTGGTACGCCAGTTTGTGGTGGCTTAACCAGTGACAAAGCCATGAAAATCATCCGTGGTCTTCGTGGCATGAATATCGTGGGTATGGATGTTGTCGAAGTCGCCCCAGCTTATGATTCAGCGGATATTACGGCGCTTGCAGGTGCGACCTTAGGTCTTGAGTTGCTTCATGTGTGGGCAGAAGGCAAAGGTTTAGTTAAAAAGTAAGTTTACTTACTGACCTTATTTGAAAACCAACGGTTATCGTTGGTTTTTTTATGCCTACTTTTTGCAATTAATGCTTATAAGCATAATTATCAGCAATGTCATGATCATATATCAGCAACTGTGAGTATAATGACAGTAATTAAAGAGGTATCTAAATGAATGATTTAACTGATATCCGCCGAGAATATACTCAAGGTGGATTACGCCGTAACGATTTGCCTGAAAACCCAATGGATTTGTTTACCCAATGGATTGAGCAAGCGAAACAAGCAGAGTTGACCGACCCTACTGCAATGTGTGTTGCAACAGTAGATGAACATGGGCAACCTTTTCAGCGTATCGTGTTACTCAAAAAGTTTGATGATGATGGCTTTGTTTTCTTCACTAATTTAGAAAGCCGCAAAGCGATACACCTAGCGCAAAATGCCAAGACCAGCCTACTGTTTCCATGGCATCCGCTAGAAAGACAAGTGGCGGTAACGGGTGAAGCAGAACCATTATCTATGATGGAAGTGACTAAGTACTTTATGAGTCGCCCCAAAGACAGCCAAATAGCCGCGTGGGTGTCAAAACAATCGAGTAAAATCAGTGCTCGCCAAGCACTAGAAGGCAAATTTAATGAGATGAAAAATAAATTTGCCAAGGGCGAAGTACCACTGCCTAAATTCTGGGGTGGCTACCGCATCAAACCTGAAAGTATTGAGTTTTGGCAAGGCGGAGAGCGTAGGTTACATGACCGCTTTGTTTATCAAAAGAATCCCTCGGGCTGGAATATTGATCGATTAGCGCCGTAAGTGGCGTTAATGACGTAACAAATTTAATTTGCTGAGATAATGTAATGAGTAAAACAATCTGGGTCGATGCCGATGCATGTCCCAACCCCGTTAAAGAAATGCTTTTTCGTGCTGCCGATAGAAAATCGGTGCCGTTAATTTTGGTGGCTAATCAGCTTATTAGAGTGCCTGCTTCACCTAATATTTCCGTCGTCAGAGTAAGCTCAGGTTTTGATGAAGCTGACAATTATATTGTTGAGCAATTAAAAGACGGTGACTTAGTGATTACTGGGGATATTCCGCTGGCTTCAGATGCGATTGAAAAAGGTGCGATGGTGTTTAACCCTCGTGGCGATATCTATACGGTTGATAATATAAAGCAGCGCTTAACCATGCGTGATTTTATGGAAGAGCTAAGAAGTAGTGGTGTGCATACTGCTGGGCCAAATAGCTTTTCGCAAGCAGACAAACATGCTTTTGCACAGGCACTTGATAAATGGCTAAGTCGTTTATAGTCAGTGTTATCTATGTATTTATGACTTTTAGCTGCTAATGTAGCAAGATTGAATTAACTCAACGTTTGGATAGCCTACGAGTTAATTAATTTTAATCTATAATTTAACTGTTTTTATTCACAAAAGGGATTAATGATGAAAAAATGGCTCAAAGTGTTACCCATTGCGTTACTGTCTACTTCTTTGATGTCTGCGGCGAGCTTTGCAGCCGACTGGCAAGTTAAACAGGGACACTCGAAAGTCAGTTTTATCTCAATTAAGAAAGGCGATATTGCTGAAGTTCATGACTTTAAAAAAGTAAGTGGTAGTCTAACGCCAGAGGGTGCGTTTAATTTATCGATTGATTTGGTCAGCGTTGACACGGGTGTTGAAATTCGTGATGAACGAATGCAAACCATGTTATTTGAAGTGGCTAAATTTCCAGAACTTGGGTTATCAGCAGTCGTTAATCCTAAATTATTGGCTGATTTGAGCGTAGGTTCAACATTAGTTACACAAATTGATGGCACAATAGAGTTACACGGTAAAAGTCGTCAAATAACATTTGATGTTTTAGTCGCTAAGTTATCGGATAAAAAAATGGTGGTGAGCAGTATGGCTCCTGTCATTATTCAAGCAAATGATTTTGATCTTGTTGAAGGGGTCAATAAGCTCCGTGAAGTCGCAGGATTAAGCAGCATTAGTTTAGCTGTTCCAGTCTCTTTTGTTTTGACTCTATCCCAATAACTGACGATGTTGCTTATTTAGAAAATTAACGAGTGGCTTTTGCAGTTCAAAAGCCACGTATACAGGGGACATAATGGTCACTGATAAAGATGGTTACATTCATTTAATTCAATATTTAACTGAGCATTTAGGGCTGTTTGAAGCATCAGAAGATAACAGTATAAATAGCCAAACAATAATGGAATTATTCGAAGACCAACTATCAGCCCAAATCATTATGGTTTGTGGCCAGAATCCAAACCTATCATTTGCTCAGCGCAATAAAGTCATTCGTGAAATTGATGCTATTGTCTATGATCTTGAAGAGATTTTAGCTAGTGTTGCAAGCCATAATGCAACGCCAGATCAAAGTGTGTTTATCACAGAGTTTTCTGGTTTGATCAAAAACTTGTTTGATAAAGAAATCGAACAAATCCTTAGATAATTTCATTATAAAACTTTAACTCATCTTACTTTCAGGACTTTTGCATGTTCAAAACAATCATTAATGCTACCTTCATTTGTTGTATTTCATTTTCAAGTATGGCGGCTGAGAAAGAAGTACTAGGCCAAACTGAAATGATGTCAGTTAGTCAAAATGGAGTTGTATTTGAAGCACGAATGGATACAGGCGCAGTTAACTCGTCATTGCATGCTCTAGATATTAACGTCGAAGGTGGCAGTGCGAAAAAAATGAAAGACAACATAGGTAAAAATGTGTCTTTCACGACTTTCAATGAGAAAGGCGAGCAAGAAAAAATTACTGCTGAAATTGTCGGCGTGTCAACGGTGAGTAACTCTCAAGGCACTGAAACCCGTTACGCGGTTAAATTACCTATTACCTTTGGCGAAAGCACCCGTAAGGTCAAAGTAAATTTAAAAAATAGAACCACAATGGACTATAAATTACTGATTGGTCGCAATTGGTTAAAGAGCCGCTATGTGGTTGACGTATCAGAAAAGAAATTTATTGGACCAACTGCTGGGATCAGTATTGTCGAGTCTGGTTTGATATTTGATACTCGTATCGATACTGGTGCAGTAGAAAACTCACTGCATGCCGTAAATTTAAGAATTAAAGATGAAGATAAAACCAACATGGATAATAATGTTGGTAAAGATGTGACATTTACAACAATGAATGAAAAAAATGAAACGGTAGATGTCACAGCCCGTATTCATAGCACTTCTTTAATTCGTAATGCACAGGGGAGTGAGATCCGCTACATGGTGACATTAACAATCGGCGAACCCGGTGAAGAATTCAAAGTTGATGTTAACCTACGTGATCGCAGTAAGATGACGTACAAGCTACTGATTGGCCGTAACTGGCTGCAAGGCCACTATATTGTTGATGTTAATATGTAAGGCATTCCAACATTAAAAGCCGCTCATTTGAGCGGTTTTTTTGTGCCTTAATTTGACTTGTTTTCTTCATTAATACTAAAGACTTATTCGAGAGCACTGTATCGATATGTAATTGAATCTTAACAAATGTGCAACCCTTGCTGTTTATAGTCTTGGTTGGTTTTGGATTAAACCAAAATGATAAAAATACTATAAACACATAAAGATAGATTAATAAATCTAGGGGTTACACATGTTTTGCAAACTGAATAAGTTCAATTTTTCGTTATTAGCTTTATCCATATCTACTGTATCTATGGCGACTTTAGCAGCCAAAAGCTATGCGGATGATTTAATCATCTCTGAATACATTGAAGGAAGCAGCAACAATAAGGCGATTGAACTATACAATCCCACTAATGAAGCAGTCGATCTTTCAGGTTATCAACTACAGTTCTTCTTCAATGGTAATAGTAACAATGGCGGCACTATTAGTTTAACTGGTGAGGTTGATGCGGGTGCGACTTTTGTCGTCGCAGATGATGATGCGTCTTCTGAGATACTAGCAAAAGCTCAACAGTTATCTACAACGAGTTTTTTTAATGGTGATGATGCCATTGTACTCTTTAATCAAACAACGATTGTCGACTCACTGGGTCAAGTAGGAGTAGATCCTGGCTCTGAGTGGGGCTCAGGTGATTTGTCGACGAAAGATAATACTTTAAGACGCAATCACGATGGCATCATTGCTGACATAAATCCTGATGATGCAGTTTCTTTAGATAATTGGTTTGGATTTGCAAAAGATGACTTTAGTGATCTTGGCAGCTTCAATGGTTCCGTGACTGACCCAACTGACCCAACTGACCCAACTGACCCAACTGACCCAACTGACCCAACTGAGCCAGTTGAGCTGATTTGTGGTGATTCATTTACTGCAATTCATACCATTCAAGGTAGCAGTGATATCAGTCCATTAGTAAGCGAGACGGTTGTTGTTGAAGGTATAGTCACCAGTGATATGCAAGCGGGTCTAAAAGGTTTTTACTTACAAATGGCTGACAATGAGATTGATGCCGACCCGAACACTTCTGAAGGCATATTTGTTTATACAGATTCACAACCAATCGCTGTCAATATGGGCGATAGAGTCAGATTACAAGCGACAGTAAAAGAGTATAACAATCTCACAGAACTCGCTGATATTAGTGGCAGTATCGTGTGTGATACTCAGCAAGTATTACCTCAAGTATCTTTAATAAGTTTACCCGTACAAAGCACACTTTCACTTGAAGCTTACGAGGGAATGTTGATCGGTTTTGAGCAAGCTTTAGTGGTGAATACTGTCGCCAACTTAGGTAGATATGGTGAGGCAGAATTAGGTAGCGAACGTCATTATACAGGGACACAAGTTGCAAATCCTGGTGCTGATGCGTTAGCACTAGAAGCAAGATATGACTTAGATCGCATCATCCTAGATGATGGCGCAACCATTCAAAACCCAGATGTCGTGCCTTATCCTGCGCCGCAATTATCTGCTTATAACAGTCTTCGTGCAGGTGATTCTATCTCATCTATCACTGGGGTTTTGCATTACAGCTTTAATGAATATCGAGTGATGCCAACTCACACTGTCAATGTTATTGCTAGCAACTCTCGTACAACGACACCAGAGCTTGTGGGAACCGGCGATGTCATTGTGGCAAGTTTTAACGTGCTAAATTACTTTAACGGTGATGGACAGGGTAACGGGTTTCCAACATCACGGGGAGCAGATTCTTTCAGTGAGTTTGAACGTCAACAAGCTAAGATTGTAAATGCGTTAGCTGCCATGAATGCTGATGTCGTTGGTTTAATGGAAATCGAAAATGATGGCTATTCAGACCTGTCTGCTATTGCAAACTTAGTCAGTGCTTTAAATGATGCAACGGTTGCCAACCGTTATGATTATATTGCTGCAAGTGACACCACTGTGGGCACAGATGAAATAGCCGTAGGGTTAATCTACCAAGTTAATCGCGTTTCACCTGTAGGTGAAGCCAAAGTGCTAAACACGAGTAACTCACCTTTAGATGAACAAGACTTGCCATTATTTGATGACAGTAAAAACCGCCCAATGGTGACTCAGTTATTTGCTGATGTTGCTACTGGGGATGAGTTTGTTGTTGCAGTAAACCACCTTAAATCTAAAGGCAGTAACTGTAATAGCGTAGGGGATCCTGATGTCGGTGATGGTCAAGGTAACTGTAACCTCACTCGTACTAGGGCTGCTCAAGCTATGATGCCTTGGCTGGCAACGCAATATGATGTTGATGGTGAACAAGCCAAAGTACTGATTATTGGTGATTTAAATGCTTACGCCAAAGAAGACCCTGTTACAGCGTTAACAGATAACGGTTTTACTGAGTTGTTTAACCACTTTGGTATTTCGGATGCTTATTCTTATGTTTACTCAGGTAAAGCTGGTCAGTTAGACCATGCATTAGTGAATGATGCATTACTTGATAATGTGTTGAATGTGACTGATTGGCATATTAATGCTGATGAACCATCCATTTTGGATTATAACGAAGAATATAAATCAGATACCCAGCTTGTTAATTACTATGCTGCGGATGCTTATCGCTCTTCAGATCACGACCCTATGGTTGTCGAGTTACAATTCACTCCTGCAAATCAAGTTCCTGTCGCAAGCTTTACATGGGCAATAAATGGTGCGCAGTTAGAGGTTGTTTCTACTTCCACTGATGACACTCAAGATGCGTTAACACATCAATGGCAGTTCGGTGATGGAAGTGCTGCCACAGGGATGTCTGCAAGTCATGCGTTTGCAAATAATGGTGTTTACCAAGTCACCTTAACGGTAACAGATGCAGAAGGTGAGTCAGATAGTTTGACGCAAACAGTCGAGGTGACTGATATTCCTGAAAATGCCGCTCCAACAGCTGTGATTCAGTACATAAACTTGTGGTTTTTAGAGGTATTTGTTTCACGAAGTGTCGATGAGGATGGTCGAATTGCATCGCAATCATGGTTGTTTAATGATGGCCATCAGTCGAATCGCCGTATTGTACTTAAACGTGCAGGGCAAGCGAATGAGGTACAGTTAACCGTGACTGATAATGAAGATGCGACAGATACAGCGTCATTGCAGTTTTAAGTATCTGAAATCTATATCAGAGTTAAAGCAAAAGACTGCTTTGATTTAGAAAAAATTTATCATGAGTAAACACAACAAAGGTGGCTTAATTGCCACCTTTTTATTACCATTCTTGCCTTAATAAATACCTAAGGCTGTGATGACAGAATTTATTGCCCCACCATGCGCTGAACAGATTTCCATCCTATATCAAGATGAGCATTTATTGTTGATCAATAAACCCAGTGGTTTACTGAGTTTATCGGGTAAGAACCCGCTTAATAAGGACTCTGTTCATTATCGTTTAGTGCAAAATTTCCCGACGGCAACACTGGTTCATCGTCTCGATTTTGGCACCTCTGGCATTATGCTGGTGGCATTAAATAAAACGATCAATGGCCTATTAACCAAGCAGTTTCAAGATAAAACCATTAATAAATGTTATCACGCAGTGTTGCATGGTCATTTATCAGATGAGTTAAAAAGCGCGGGTGTGATTAACGCCGCAATTGCGAAGGATGTCGATAATTTTCCGTATATGAAAATCTGCAGCAATACAGGTAAACAAGCGCTAACAGAGTTTGAGGTGATTGAGGAGAGCTTTGTTAACGCCAATGCTAATGTTGGCGCCAGTATTAATGTCTATGCCAATATCAACGTCAATGTTAATGCCGAAAAATCCGAGCAAAAAGTGCCAGTGACGCGGGTAAAATTCACGCCGATTACCGGTCGTACACACCAATTAAGGATCCACTGTCAACATATTGGTCACCCGATTCTGGGATGTGATTTATATCGCAATGCAATATCAGAAACCCTAGCATCAAGGCTGTTACTGCATGCTAGTTATTTAAGCTTCACTCACCCAGTGACAGGGGTTCGATTTGAAATAGACTGCGATATTCCGTTTTAATAAGCACCTTTTTAAGAAACGCAATTTTAAGAAACCCTATTGTAAGAAGCACCTTTTAAAAGGGACCTGAATTTAAAAAAGTGGAATAAATTCAGAACGTAAAAAGCCCGCTGTTTTTAACAGCGGGCTTTTTTATTTACCAAGACTAAGGCTTAATTAGCCTTATTCGTTAAAGCACACCACGTTTCATTTGGTCACGTTCAATAGACTCAAATAACGCTTTGAAGTTACCTTCACCAAATCCTAAGTTATTCTTACGTTGAATAATTTCAATGAAAATAGGACCAAATAAGTTTTTAGTGAAAATTTGTAATAAGTAACCATCGTCATCACCATCGACTAAGATTTGGTGATGCTTAATACGGTCATGATCTTCAGTCACTTGTGGCAACTTATCGAAAATGGTGTCGTAATATTCAGGAATAATATCTAGCGTCTTAATTGCAGTGCCTTCCATTGCATCTAAAGAACCTACGATATCGCGGCTTCTAAATGCTAAATGTTGTACACCTGGGCCGTTATACTCGCCTAAGTATTCATCAATTTGGTTGTTATTGTTGCCTTTACCTTCATTGATTGGAATGCAGAAACTGCCGTCTGGAGAGCGAAGCG
The DNA here is from genome assembly GCF_020806285.1 of Shewanella sp. 10N.7. Lineage (NCBI taxonomy): Bacteria > Pseudomonadati > Pseudomonadota > Gammaproteobacteria > Alteromonadales > Shewanellaceae > Shewanella > Shewanella sp. 10N.7. Next base: position 56,482 of record NZ_JAJGZS010000008.1, on the reverse strand, counting down.
CATAAGAAACCAATGCGGTTTGTGCGCCGCTGATGTCAAAGTAGCGCACTTCAGTAAAGGCAAAAATGTCTTTATAAAAGTTAGCCCATTTTTCCATGGTGCCTTTGTAAACGTTGTTGGTTAAGTGATCGACTTCCATAAAGCCTTTCTCTTCAACAATCATTGGCTCTGCTAAGTCTTCAAAATCACTGACGTAGATATTTTGCGCTTCACCGAATACGTCGATGAAATAAATTAAGCTGTCACCGATGCCGTAAATTGCAGGGTATGCCATGTCTTTTGCTGCATCATCAGCAGGCTTTGCGCCGCGAGCAACGGCTTCGTTAAATGCAAACTCAGCATCTTCAACACGCCAGCCCATAGAACAAATTGCAGGTCCATGAGACTTAGCAAAATCAGCAGAGAAACCTTGCTTAGATTTGTTCAGTAAGAAATTAATATCGTTTTGTTTGTAATAAACAATATCGTTCGCTTTTGCTTTTTTAAGCATAGAAAAACCGAAGTCAATAAACACTTGATGCATAAAATCAGTGTCAGGGCTGGCAAATTCTGTAAATTCAATGCCTAAAAGACCAAGTGGGTTTGTTTCGCTCGCCATTGTGTTTTCCTTAATTTTATTTGCTTTGAGCGTCACTCTTTGGTGACGTTTAAATTGAGTACAGGTGAATCAAATTTTGTTGTTATGATTCAATCCATGAACGGTTGTAATCATCACTCATGCAGCTTTTTACATGAGCGGTTAATTTAAGTGGTGCAAAGGTATCTACCATTACCGCATATTCGTAGGTTTCTGTTTTGCCGATTGATGCTTCGGTTTTTCCTGGTTGCGGCCCATGAGGCACACCTTTTTGATGCAGGGTCATATAACCGGCTTCAATCCCTGTACGGCTCATGAAATCGCCATCAACGTAATATAGGACTTCGTCACTATCGATATTGTTGTGGTAATAAGGCGCTGGAATAGATTGAGGGTGGAAGTCATAAAGACGTGGCACAAAGTTGCATACTACAAAGTTGTTAGCTGTGAATACGATATGGTCAGAAGGCGGTAAATGAATTTTGCCGACCTTAGGAGCATACTCGGTGATGTTAAATGCCCACGGGTAAACACAACCGTCCCAGCCAACAAGATCAAATGGGTGCCACTCTAGTGTTGTCACTTGATATTTATCACCAAACTTACTCACTAGCGGAAACTCACCTTGTTCAACAACGGCTTCAGCTAATACAGGTGTTCTAAAGTCGCGCTCGCAATAAGGGGCAGACTCAAGCATTTGTCCGTATTCATTTCTAAAATGCTTAGGCACTTCAACCATTGAGAATGACTCAATGACAAACAAGCGAACGTTGGCGTAATCATCAAACTTAAGCTGATAAGTGGTGCCGCGTGGGATAATTAAATAGTCCCATTGCTTAACTTCAAGTTCGCCATACTCACTGAGCAATTTACCCGAACCATTGTGAATAAAGACAATTTCGTCTGCATAAGCATTACGATAAAACTCAGCGGTATCTTCAGAGACTTTTGCGGTGTACATAGCGACATCGCTATTAAAGAATATTTTATTACGGGCACTAAAAAAGTTGCCTTCACAATCAGCTTGGCGTGAGTCCAGCTTGTAGTTTTGGATTAATGAATCCTGCCAAGTTTCACCATGGTCAACTGAGTAAGGTGCAACAGCCAGTGCTTTAGTTGGCATGTTGTGATGATATTTGTTGGAGTAAATATTAGAAAAACCGTGAGTTGAAAATAATTCCTCACGATATAACTCGCCCGATTCTTTTTCGAAAGCGATATGACGTTTAGCAGGTATCTGACCTTGCTGAACATATACAGGCATACTGACTCCTTAAGCTAATTTACTCTTTAAATGGTATTTAATTTGATACTGGCGCTGTTTTTGTTGGTGTTTTCTAGCGCAATAAAATTAAACACTTTGTGATCTAGTTATCAATTTAGTTGCTAGAATGGACAAAAAAAAGAATAATAAACCACGTAACTTAATCGAATTTTTAGATGGTATTGATTTGTTTACAATAGTGTCACAGCAATTGGACAGAGCTTGCGAGAGGGTAATAAATGAAAATTGATGTAGAAGCCTTTAATGTTCTGCAAGTGCTTGTTGAAGAAGGAAGTTTTTCTAAAGCGTCAGAGCGATTACACAAAGCACAGTCAGCGGTAAGCTATCAAGTTAAAAAGCTTGAGCAGCATTTAGGGGTGCAATTATTTAATCGAGATCAATACCGTGCTGAGTTAACCCCTGAAGGCAAAGTCATTTTGGCTGAAGGACAGCGATTACTGCAGCATTTATCGAATATTGAACATTTGGCCAGCCGATTTAGTGAAGGCTGGGAGCCAAAGCTTGAGTTGGTTATTGATGGCGCTTTACCGATGGAGCCCATCATGACGGCGCTTAAGCGTATGTCTGAGAATAATGTTCCTACTAAAGTGCAGCTGAATATGGAGTTCTTAGGCGGGGTACAGCATCGATTTGAGCGTGATAAAGCTGATTTAATGTTGGTCAAAGATTATGTTGCTGCGCCATATTTCTCTGCAAAACAATTACCCACAGTGACCAGTATTTTAGTGTGTTCAGCGCAGCATCCTTTAGCCACCATGTCATCGGTGAGTTTATCTGAATTGCAGCAACATGTTGAACTGACCATCGAAGATTCTGCACCGACAAAACAGCGTGATGAGTTACAATTTGGTGGTGATAAAGTGTTTTATTTATCAGGGTTTATCATGAAGAAGAATGCGTTACTGAAAGGATTAGGCTTCGGTTGGATGCCTGAATATTTGATTGCTGAAGAGCTCGACAGCACTCAGTTAGCGATTGTTGACTTTGTTGGTGGCCATCGTTTTCGTTTCACCCCGCAGTTAGTGTCGACATTTGAGCGACCATTAGGCAGAGCAGGGCAGTTATTCACAGATTTAATTTTAGAAGAATTCGCTTTGTTTGATGAAAGCTAGAAAAATAGGAACGAGATATGGCTTATTGGTTAATGAAATCTGAACCTGATGAGTTCAGTATTGATGATTTACAGCAATGCAAAAATAAAACAGAAACTTGGGATGGGATCAGAAACTATCAAGCTCGTAATTTTTTACGGGATAAAGTAAAGCTCGGCGATACAGTCTTTTTTTATCATTCAAGCTGTAAAGTGCCAGGCATAGTGGGTTTAGCAACAGTATCATCAGAGCCTTATATTGACCAAAGTGCTTTTGATCAAACTTCAGCCTACTTTGATGCTAAATCTTCCATTGATAATCCACGCTGGGTAGCAGTAGATTTAACCTTTAAATCAAAATTTAAACGCATCATTACGCTGGCTGAATTAAAAGCAGATCCTAATCTGGCTAAAATGGTATTAGTCAGCAAGGGAGCAAGACTTAGTGTACAACCTGTCACTCAGCAAGAGTTTGATTACATATTGTCCCTTGAGTAAAGGTCTTAATATTGCGATTCCTATTATTAATATCAGTTATAAAAGTGGATACCAAAAAGGAACTCAATTGAGTTCCTTTTTGGTAAGTGTCTAGGGCCTGTTGATCCTTTTTACTGCGTTATCGACTTTTTATGTAGAATAAGCTTTTTATGAAGAACTACACCACAAAGTCTCTGCCTTGTACAAATGACCAACAATTCGCTGCAAAAACAACCTCGAAAGATCAACAGGCCCTATCTATACGCTTGATGCTATCCGCATTGTGTTGTTTCAGTTAGTCACTCTTTTTAGCTAGATTAGTAACTCTCTTTAGCTACAATTGTTTGGCCGATAGGCGTGAGGCTTAATAGTGCTAATTTGACATGTTGTATCGCAAACGGAATACCGATAATAGTCACAAAACAAGCCAGTGCATGGGTAAGGTGACCAATAGCTAACCAAATACCACAGAATAAGAACCAAATAACATTACCGACCATACCTAATGGGCCCGTACCAAAGTCTTCAATTCCTGATAAATGTTTGCGATTGACATTTTCTTGTCCAAAAGGCCAAAAAGCCATTTCGCCAATCACAAAGCAAGCACGTCCAAAAGGAATACCAACAATACTGATAAAACATAATAGCCCTGCTAACCACCACGCAAGTCCCATTACAAACCCGCCCATGATGAACCACGCAATATTAAATATTAATCTCAACACTGACATTGATAATCCCTTAGTTTCGAATGAATAAAATTATTAAGTCTTTTTTCTAAGTCTTATTTTTACTTAGCTAGAAATGTGCCAATAATTTTTCATTGCTTATATTTTAAAGTAGGAGTCATCTTAGTTTCTGTTTTATATTGGTTTTATTCATTTACGCAGCTTGACCTTATCAAACAAATATATCCAACAAGGTTCATGGAATGTTATTGAATACGTTCTAGGATAAGTTCGAGATAGCGGTTCTCACTAATTTTTAGGTAAAATAGTCATTAAGGTTTTTAATCATTGAATAAGTGAATCATTATGTTTGCGCCCACGCCCGTCGAGACCATGACATTTGCGCAGCGAGAAATATTTGTTAAACGTGACGACCTGATCCATCCAGACTTTAGTGGCAACAAAGCCCGCAAGTTTCAGTATTTTCTTGAAAAAGAATGTCCTGAAATCACTAAGCTGGTGGGTTATGGTTCTGCGCAAGCCAACTCTTTGCATTCGCTTGCTGTGTTGGCAAAAATGCGCGGCTGGCAGTTGGATTATTATGTTGACCATATCGCCAATTACTTACAGCAAAACCCACAAGGTAATTATTTGGCGGCACTTGATAATGGTGCCAATATCATCGAAAAGCCTGAGCATGTCACTGAAAGCCTTGATAGCTATGTGACAGAGCTTGCCAATTCAGCGTTAGATAATGAATTGTATATTCCAGAGGGCGGTCGCTGTGAGTATGCCGCTATTGGCCTTGAACAACTAGGTCAACAAATTCTCGACTGGATGCATGAAAAACACTATTCAACCCTAAACCTATTTTTACCATCAGGCACTGGCACCACAGCATTATTCTTACAACGCTTCTTTAAGATAAAGCGACTTGAGCATGAAGCTTTACCAGAAGTGAATGTACTGACTTGCAGCTGCGTTGGTGGTGATGATTACCTAAGGTTGCAGTTCAATCAGTTAAGCGAAAATGCGCTTCATCACCCACGTATTATCTCTAATGGCAATAAATATCACTTTGGAAAGTTAAAACGTGAGTGTTATGAGATGTGGCAGCGCGTGTGTGCAAGTGGCATTGAATTTGAGCTGCTATACGATCCAGTGGGTTTTATTATGCTTGAACATTTTTTAACGCAATCAAGTACCGTGGATAATATAGATAACACTGCGCCGCTAATGTATTTGCATCAAGGTGGCGTGTTAGGTAATCCAAGCATGTTAGCCAGGTACCATCGCAAGTATCAGGCAAAGTAACACTCAAATAAGGCTGACGAGGAAGTAAGTCTGTTTAGGTTTTGTATTTATCGTTATTTATATTTTACTGGGATATAGCGCGTAAAATGGAAATTGACAAACTAGGTAAGTGATACTGAGAACAGGTTAGTGATTTTGTAAGTAGTGAAGTGATTTAAGAGCAGGTTCTTTTCATATTGCTCAGTTCTAATAAACGTCCGGTAATGTGTGAGAGGAAATACCGAGAAGCGATGTTTATTGAGTAACTGAGCAAATGAATAACGCAAGCGTTATAGAAAGTGTTACTTGTTAGCCGTAATCAACCATTTCATAAATTTTAACGCTTCAGTGCGCTTTGAAAAAGTTGTTTTAGTTTTACCTTGGCTGTCAGTAAAAGCTATTGAGTTTTTGTTTGATGATATTGAGTTTACAGGGAAGTTAACTGTAATTTCGTGACCATTAATGTTGTATGACATGTGCCACACTCCTTGTTTAAAATTTCACCTAATGGTGAGTAAGTAATAACAATAAATATCCTTAAGCAGTTGTGTTGCGTAAGTTTCTTTGTGTATTGGTTTAGTTTTGTCTGCTTAAGTTAATTGTGTTCATTACACTTACAAGTAGGCTTAAATTGATTAATTTTTTTAATCGCCAACATACTTGCTTTGAATAGTTGAACATAGCCATATGACAAACTAATGACAATTATCGACAATGTTGAACTTTGCAAAATGACTTGTAGTGTGGGTTTACTGGTGCAGTTATATGACTAACAGAAGGGTAAACAAATAAATACAAGTTAACTTAATAACATAACGGATAATATGCGTATATTTTTTATATAGCAATACATTTTTTTCAAAATAGAACAGTTTCAGACTAAAAGGTGAACTAATCAGTGTTTTTTCGAGGATAAATTCACCGAAAAATGTAAAACAACAGCAATAGTTACCAAACACTATATTTGTCGATAACTATCGCTGTGCTTTTTACTGTAAATGATTTGGTGTAAATAACTCACAGTGCTTAATTCATTTAAGAAAATTACTGGTTCTATCTCGCTTTAGTAAATCAACTCACCGATAGGGTTGAGCAACTTGCTAATGCCTTTGGTGAAATACAAAGGTGCATCTACAACGGTATAACATAAACAACCATCTACTGTTTTAGGGCTGTGTTCATGTTCACCATTAAGTAAAATGAAATCGCCTGCAGTGTAAGTGTTGTATTCATCACTAAACTCGCCAGCTAACAACAAGGTTAACTCTTCACCTTTATGGCTGTGTTGTGGTATCTCGCCATTTTCAGCTATGTGTAGCAAACTAGCACGAGCTTGATTTTCACCAGTGTCTAAGCGTAAACGACTGACTTTGCCAATACCTTGCCAGTGATTAACCAATTGCTGCCTGAATGCGCGGGGTAAGGTGTAATCCTGCCCTTTAACATTGGTACTGATATTTGCCGAAGCGCTTATGTTTTCTGAAGCACTTATAGTCGCTGCTGGAGCGTTATCAAGTACGCTATCGTCTGACATCATATCAGCTAGCAATGCTTCAAGATCTGCATCTAATGCCGCGTTCATTTGAGTGTTATCAGTTGATACCTGTGACATCACAAAATTTTCATCAGACGCCGCTAATGTTAGTGCAGTGACTTTTTCAGTACATTCAGCACAAAGTTCACAGTGGGCTGAAACAGCAATTGAAAGAGATAAAGGAAGCTCGCCTTTTGCATGGAGTGATAACAAGTCCTGATTGGGGTGATACTTAATCATAATGTTTCTCCATGAAGCCTTTTAACTTTTCTAAACCGAGTCTTAATCTTGATTTTACCGTACCAATGGGCACTTTAAGTTTGTCTGCAAGCTCTTGTTGAGTCAGCTCTTGCATATAGATCCCTTGTACCACTTGTTTTTGAAGTGGTGGCAAGTCATCAACGTGTTTGAGTAATGTCGCTGAAAGTTTAAAGTCGTTATCTGTTTCATCGCTTTCATCTGATTCGAATAAAGGCCAAATGTCATCACCATAAGCATCTTCACGGTTATTTTGCACTTTACGCAGCATATCAAAGCACTGATTTCTCATTACAGTAAACACCCAGGTACTTACGGCTGCTTTGTCTGCATTGTATAGATGTGCTTTGGTCCACACACGAGTCATGGTTTCTTGAACCAAGTCCATTGCTAGACCTTGTTGACTTAACCTCTGCATACCGAATGCACGGATCTTAGGAGAAAAGTGTGCAAACAATTTTGCAAACGCAGCTTTGCTGCGATCATTAGCGACTTGCATCATAAGTTCTGCAAGGTACTGCGCTTCGTTGTCACTAGAATCGTTTGTGGTCATGGCACTATTATTTTTAGATAACATACCTTTATCATAACGATTTTGTGGCGTTTGTGATTGAAAATTTTCCATTTATTTTCACTCGCGTCTACAAATGAAGTCTTATAAATAAACTTCGAAAAATACAGATGTTCACTTTTCTTTTGAGTTGATTAAAACGGTGAACATGCGACTTGAATATTGATACGCAAACCAGAATAGAAAAGATCATAAATTTATTAAACTTTGTTGAATTTGTTTTGATATGAGCTTAATCGGGTTTTGGAGGGTGAAAAAAGGGGAGTGAGGTAATGAGTCAATGTCGTATTCATGGCATGATGAATAAACCAAGCATCATTACTTAATGATGCTTGTAATCAACTCTTGGGTCATTTCATGGTTATGGCTATTGATGCATTGATACTTTTCTTCAGCCGTAATCGGCATAATCTCTAACCAACGCTGACAAACCCAAGAAATGTTTTCAAAGTCGTCTTTGTTATAATGAGACAAGTGAGTCGGGTATTGCTCAAGAATTTGCAGCAGTGACTCACTCAGGAATTGCTGATTAGGGATTAAATCACTGCTTGGCCAATCAGGGAGTAAAGTAACATCACCGCGCTTAAGGCCATCAGTTTCAACGTCAAACTGATTGACTTTAAAACGTTGTCGACCTTCAATGCTGATCCCTAGCAAGCCATCATCTAATGTTTCAAAGTCAATGATGTGTACCCAAGTGCCAATGGGCATCAATTCGTTGCTACTGTTGAGCATACATAAGCCAAATCCTTCACCAGACTTTAAAGATTCGGTGACCAAACGCTTGTAGCGAGGCTCAAAAATTCTTAGTTGCGTAAAGCCTTGTGGCAGTAGACAAATTGACAGTGGAAACAAGGGTAAAATCATAACTGCACCTAATATGATGATTGACTCAATGTGAGAAACAAGGTTTATTGTTAAATCAGGTATGTATACGACCTTGTCCCACGTGATGATCACTATTTATTGCTCGTTTTGCTTAACCCAAATTAATTCTTGTTCTTTAATACCTAAAGTATTCATTTTTTCAACAAAGCGTTGCTTTACTTCGGCAGAAATACTGGTGCTACGGGCTAAAATCCAGGCATATTCATTATTGGGCCCAATAACGAGTGAGGCTTGGTAATTTCCTTGCTCATCAGTCGTAATATCATGCACTTGATAAGCGCCATAGAAAGGGCCAAAAAAGGACACTTTTAAACGGGCGATATCATTCGATTCCATAAAGTAAGCTTTACCTTCAGCTTCTTTCCAGCGAGATTTTTGTTCAGAAACCCCTTTATTGATGACCACAACTTTGTCGCCTTCTAAAGAGTAGGTTGCGGTAACTTGGCTTAAGCCTCTTTCAAACGAATGGTCTAACCTGGCAATTTCATGCCAAGTACCAAGATAATTATCTAGATTAAAGTCATCAATAACAGCCACTTTGGTGTCAAGCATAGTGCAGGCGCTGGTAGATAAAAGTAATAAAGTAGAAGCGATTATTTTTACTGTTTTTTTGCGCATCTTATTTCCTTTATAGGGATGTTTTTCTGATGATTCAAAGCCTTGACTGCGGCTTGTTGATTTATAGCTAATGATACGGCGTTTCGTGCCGATAAGATCTTAATAAAATTATGATTGTTGTAAATTTACACTAAATAGAAATAATTTTGGAACGAGACTGTTTTATTACGATGAACTTTACAGTTTTTTTATCTAAATCAATTATAATTTAACCAAATCGATGTTGAGTTAACTGAGACACCATAATGAAGAAAGTTCTTGATACTGTAGATCAACGCACCCAATTAGTGGGCGAAAACCGGTTGGAATTACTACTGTTCAAAATAAATGCAACTCAATTATTTGCGATTAATGTTTTTAAAGTAAAAGAAGTGGTTAAGTTACCCGCGTTAAGTGCGATTCCCGGTAGCAAATCCAATATAAGTGGTGTGGCCAATATTCGCGGACTGTCGATTCCAGTGATCAATCTTAGAGGGGCGATTGGGTTTAGCCCAATGCCTGTGTCTGATGATTGTAATTTAATTATCACAGAATATAACCGCAGCGTGCAGGGTTTTTTAGTCGGTAAAGTCGAGCACATTGTTAATATGACTTGGAGCGACATTATGCCGCCACCAAAGTCAGCAGGCCCTAATAATTACTTAACAGCAATTACCAAGTTGCAGGATAATGATGTCGAACGTTTAGTCTCTATTATTGATGTGGAAAAGGTACTTGCCGAAATTATTGACTATGACATTACCCTTTCAGAAGGTGTGTTAGATGAACAACTTGCATCCCAAATGCCAGGCAAGAAAATACTGATTGTGGATGACTCTTCAACCGCAAGAAAGCAGGTTAGAGATACCCTAAGTCAGCTGGGCATTGAGATTATTGAAGCCTCGGATGGATTACAAGCGCTACAATTACTACAGCGCTGGGCAGATGAAGGTAAAGACGTATCAACTGAGTTATTAATGATGATAACGGATGCTGAAATGCCAGAGATGGATGGCTATAAACTCACCTCTGAGATACGCGCCGATAAGCGGATGTCATCCTTATTTATCACGCTAAACACATCACTTAGCGGCAGCTTTAACCATGCTATGGTCGAAAAGGTCGGTTGTGATGAGTTTATCTCTAAGTTTCAACCTGATTTATTAGTGGGTGTGGTGCAGAAACGATTAAAGACTGTATTGGAGTCGTAGACTAATTAAGTGACACGAATCTATACTCGCTGATTAAGACGCTTACATTAAGTAAGTTAATGGTAGCGTCTTTTTTACAGCGTTTAACTGAGTCAAATTATTATCTGTCTAAAACACTATCTTTTAAAAACACTATCTTTTTTTAAAACACTAGCTGTCTGAATAATTACCTGTCTACAGAGCTTAAGGTATGTCTGAAATGACGGCCAATATCATGAGTTTAAAGCTTAGTGTTTTTTAAATCTCAATGCCTAGCAATTCCTGCACTAGTTGAATATCCGCTGCCTTTTGTCATTATTGCGTTGTAAAGGTATGCCGAAAAGTGTGATTTACTTGTTTCGGTAGTTTACTGATTAGCAGCGCTTTCTTAATTGTTCCCTAAAAGATGTTTCATGAATAGGACACCGACAAAGATATCCATCATAGTGACAGATGCACCTAGTTGAGGGCGAGAACACATATTGCCACGATAAATCTTTAGTAGATTAACCATATATTTATAGAGATAAGCTTGTCACTGCACGCTTAGAAAATGATATTCAATCAGGCAACATAGGATAAACGGGGGTTATGATATTTTCTTATTTTTCATAAAAATCTAAACGCTACAAAAAAACGATGAAGTGAATATTATATTTAAGTGAAAAGGACTACAATCAGTGCTACGTTCACTTTATTTTAGATACTCTTATATGTTTGATATCAATACCAATATCAATACCAACCGGATGATCTTAAGTATTCTGATTGTGGCGCTGGCACTCACTATGATTGCATCTAACATTCAAGCGAAAAGCAACGAAACAGAATTGTCATCAGAAGCCACAGTCCCCCTGAGTGAGCAAATTAACAATGCGCTAAGCAAGGTAAAATCACTGATATCCAAAAAAGATTACCATGCTGCTGAAGTTATTATTAATCAGTTGCTTACAGATGATTTTAGCTCGAAAAACACAAGCGTGTTAGTCGATATCTATACCACAGCGGGAAAGCTTAACTATAAACAGAAAAAGTTTAATAACGCCGTTGTGCAGTTCGAAAAAGTTATCCCGTTGATTACTGGCAACGACGATGACTCAAAAAAACAATTAGCAGTCATATATCATGAAATTGCGCAGTGTTATAAGCACCTAAAAGATATCCCCGAATCTATTGCTAATTATCAAAAATCACTAGTTATTCAGCAGGGTAGAGAGGATGCTCTAGCGGTAGCCATTGCCTTAAAAAATATTGCAATGGCTGAAAATAAGCAGAGAAACTATATCAGAGCACTTGATCATGCCCGCCGAAGTTTAAACATCCTGTCTTCGATCAGTCCATCAACATCGCGTTATGCACAAGTCGCACTGGCTTCAGGTATTATTTATCGCAACATAGGCCATTACGAGAAATCTTTAGATTATATTCAACAAGCAAAGCATATTTATGAGCAAGAAAATGATTTACGCCACTTAGCTGAAGTAGACAATCAAATCGGCCTAATCTATACCAAGTTAGATCAGTTAAATAATGCAAAATCTTTTTACTCTCAAACTATTGCTTTGCCAATAGATAAAGTGAAACCTGAAACGCGCGCAGCGGCATTTCGTGAATTAGGGGTTATTCATTATTATCAAAATGACTTAGCAAAATCTATTAATATGCTAACGACAGCATTGCAGCTCTATCAATCAATGAACAGTTATTCAAAAACAATCCGCATCCATTTTTTGCTAGGAACCAATTACCTAAAACAAGAAAAGGCCGCCATAGCGACAGGTTATTTTAAGCAATCTCTCGCATTAGCAATTGAATACAAGCAAGCTGAATTTCAAGTCCAATCCCTTAATTACTTAGGCAAAGCTGTGCTCGAAAAAGATGTCGAGAAAGCGATTTCATTTTTGGAACAAGCATTGCTACTGTCTTCTGAGGTTGATGATAAAGAAAATATATTGATGACCTACCATTGGTTAAAAGAAGCAGAAAAAATCAAAGGAAACTTAACAAAATCTCTGCTGTACTCAGAGGAAAAATATCAATTATCACAAATTATCCAAAAAGAACGAGAGGCATTTGATTTCACAAAAAACCAAGTCATTTTGGCATCTTACAAGCTAGAAACTGAATTAGATGCTTTGCGTGAAGATGCAGAGTTAAGTGCTCTTAAATTAGACCAACAACAAACTCAAATTGCGCTCATGCTTCAGTCGCAAAAAATTACTGAATTAGAGATAAAAAAGAAACGTTTTTCCATATTTTTACTCATCACGACACTATCGGTTTTTGTCATCCTGATTTTTTATATCCTCTATCGATACAAGAATACCCGTGCAATAAACAGAGAACTCGATTACTTAGCGTCGAGAGACCCGTTAACCAACTGCTATAATCGTCGTATATTATACCAGCGCTTTAACGAAAGCTTCGAGCAGTCAAAGACGCCCATACAATACTCTGTGCTACTGGCGGATATAGACTCCTTTAAGACCATCAACGATACCTACGGCCATACCTCTGGCGACAAAGTGTTACAAGGCGTCGCAAAAGTGTTGATGAATAACGCCAGTGAAGCGGATACGGTGGCGAGGTTCGGGGGGGAAGAGTTCTGTATCTTATTACCCGACTCAAGCGAGGAAGAAGCAGAACAAATTGCAGAGCAAATGCGACAAGACATTGAAAGTAGTCAATTTGAATCAATTACAGTCACTTGTAGCTTCGGTGTAGCCTCATTTAGCGTTGATGTTGAATGCAACCTAACCTTAATTGAACGTGCAGACATGGCGTTATATCAATCAAAATACCAAGGCAGAAACAGAGTCACTCGATGGGAATCCAAAAGCATGAAACACGATTAACGCTTATGCAGAGTACTTTATTAAGTCTAACTGCAAAAAGTAAGAAAAAAGCAACTAACACAAGTTAACTGCTTTTATAAAACGGCTCTAGCACTTGAAACTCGTCCAGAATGAATAGCTTGGGCACCACGTTGGTCTTCAATGTAGTCCACTTCAACAAATTCTTTATGAGTATCTAGGCCAATAAAAAGTATGTTATGTTTATTTATGCTGATCTCCGATTTAGTTTCTTTAACAAAACAATTATGGCTCTGGCTTTCAGCTAACCCACGATTAATTGGAGATAAGCATCTTTAGTGGGGAGTCATTATGTCTATGTACTTTTCATGGATTGGGTAACTATTTTGGTTAAACATAAAATTCTATTAGGGTTAAGTTACGCAGTGATTTGGCTCGGGGTTATTTCATTTATTTACCAGTTTGGTTTTGAATTCCCTATGTCTTGGACTCAATCAATTCTCGAAAGTAATAAACAATCGGATTTTATTAAAATATTAAGTATTTGATCATTGTGGGCAATAGAGTTTGCATTGCATATATTCTTATCTGCAATCCCTTGTAGCTACCTCATAGTCAGATCATATCCTGATGTATCTTTAACTGGAATTATTCAAATATCATTTGTTGCTCTTTTAGCTTTATCCATTATGTTGCTTACTGTATTACCTAGGTTTGTACCGTTATACTTTTCAGTAACGTATGTGATTATAGGGTTCATATTTATTTTGTTTGGTTGTGTCAAGTGCACACGGTACATAACAAATAAGGAGTAGTTGCTCGTGTGTGTTCATCGTAATATTCCTATATAGCTGCCAAGGTAGGCATAGTCGAGTAAGTATTTTGGATTGGAGAATAAAGGTGAGCTTCTATCTTTTCTGCCGCAGATCTGCTTTGTTCAACAAGCAATTTAAGCAGACTGTCAGCGCTGGTTGTGTGGCTAGGTCAAATAGTTTTTAACTTCGAAGCCTATTTTCTTATTTGATTCGTATTAAGTTTTTGGCTGTTATTAATCTAGCCACGGAGGCATTTTGTAGCTTTAGTCCATATACTTATACTTATAGTTATATGCTTCAAACTGACCATTTAGGAAATGATATTCAGTCTAGCAACATATGATAAAAGGAGTTATGTTAATTCTTTTAAAGTTGGGTGGCGTGTTAATTCTGTGTTGATTTCCTAGGTTAACCAATTAGCTATCTAAGAAGTGAACTCATGTAAACACGAGAATACGTATGCTAGAAAAAGCACAACAGCTAATTATACTTCATGCAATTTATACTCAAGGCTCCTTTAGTAAGGCGGCTAAAACATTACATTGTTCGGTTTCTCATGTCAGTAAACAGCTAGCAAAATTAGAAGATGATTTAGAAGTACAACTCATACACCGGACTAGTCGTCAATTAAGTGTTACTGAAGCTGGCTTCCTATTGCTAGAGCAAGCTTCTAAAATTACAAATTTAATTGATAATCTCGATAATGAATTGGAAATGCTACACTCTGAGGTGGCAGGTGTTGTACGTATTGCGCTGGCGCAGTCTTTTGGGACCATGCATATTATTCCCTTGATTGAACAGCTAAAGCATGCTTACCCCAAATTGGAAGTTGAAATTTCACTCGTTGATTATCGAGTAGATATGCTCAAAGATAATATTGATCTTTGGATCACCAATGTAGAAAACTTGCCCCAAGGTTATGTTGCTCAGCGAATCGCTGATAGTCGGTTTGTATTGGCTGCATCACCTGATTATTTGATTAAACATACCTCACCGCTGTCTCCCAAGGATTTACTCAGACATAATTGCATTACTTATCAAAGCCGTGAACGAGTGTTTAATGATTGGTTGTTTTATAAAGACGCTGAAGCATTAACTATTCCTGTTAAGGGTAATTATAAAGTTGATCTTGCTGAAGCGGTTAGGGATGCGGTAATCAATGGTTGGGGTATAGGTTATCTTGCAACCTATTTATTACGAGATGAATTTATAAATGGTAAATTGGTTCAGTTAATACCAAATTGGAACCTAGGCCAACAGATGCCTTTTTATGCTGTATACCCCAAACGGGAACATTTACCCTTCAAAACACGTGCAATTATCGACTTTATTAAAAATAAAATCGGTTATCCACCTCATTGGGACAATCATTTAAATCAGCATATTGATTTGTTGTAACCCATATTTGCATACGCTTGAGATAAGTATCTTTTCTCAGGGGAAACAGTCCCGACGTTTCAAGATGTAACCATTTGATTTATTGCTACTATATAAAAACCTAACTTCACATCTAACAATTTGGTTACATCCTATGGTTGAATAGATTTTCATTGAGTATACACTGCGCGGCCTTGTTTACTTCAGGCTTTTAATATGACTTCAATACTAGGTATGGTAGCAATTCTACTTGCTGCTTATTTATTATCAACTAACCGAAAAAATATCCCTTTAAGGACAGTGTCACTGGCTCTGTTAATACAAATATCATTTGCACTTTTGGTGCTTTATATTCCGACAGGGCAACAAGCACTTTACTCAATATCGCAAGTTGTCAGTGGTGTGATTGATTATGGCCAAGAAGGCGTAAAATTTCTGTTTGGTGATTTAGCCACAGGCAGTGCTGGGTTCATTTTTGCAATCAATGTACTGGGTATTATTATCTTTTTCTCAGCGCTTATCTCAGCACTTTATCACTTAGGTATCATGCCTAGAGTGATTCAGTTTATTGGTGGTGGACTAAGCAGATTGCTTGGTACAGGAAAAGCTGAGTCTCTATCTGCAACGGCCAATATTTTTGTTGGTATGATTGAAGCACCGCTAGTTGTAAAACCTTACCTTGGTCGCATGAGTGATTCACAGTTTTTTGCTGTTATGACCTGTGGTTTAGCTTCGGTTGCTGGTGGTACTTTGGTTGCTTATGCTTCTGTAGGAGTTGATCTTAATTACCTCATTGCTGCGGCATTCATGTCTGCGCCTGCGGGTCTACTGATGGCAAAAATCCTTGTACCGCCGTCAGATGATGACGTGGTTACTAATCCACAAGAAGAGACAGAAGTTAACCTTCCAAAAGCAAATAATATTGTTGAAGCTATTGCTGATGGCGCCTTGTCGGGAGCAAAAGTGGCTTTCGCTGTTGGGGTAACCTTGTTAGCATTTGTGGGTGTCATTGCGCTACTTAATGGCATGTTAGGTCATTTGGGTGACTTGGTAGGTGTTGCGCTTAGCTTTGAAATAATACTTGGTTATGTATTTGCTCCAGTTGCGTGGTTAATTGGTATCCCATGGGAAGAAGCGGTCATTGCTGGTTCATTAATCGGTAATAAAATTGTTGTAAATGAATTCGTTGCATTCATTCAGCTGATGTCCGTTCAAGATCAACTGTCGGCACATTCTCAAGCTATTATTACTTTTGCTTTGTGTGGTTTTGCTAATATTTCAAGTATGGCAATGTTAATTGGTGGTCTAGGTAGTTTGATCCCAGAACGTAAAAAGTTCATTTCAACTTATGGCTTCCGTGCTATTGCTGCAGGTGTATTAGCTAACTTGATGAGCGCTGCCATTGTTGGCGTTATTCTAACTTTAGGTTAGGTCAAATTATGTAGTTAAACTCTTGAGCTAATGAAGCATCTAGTGTTTCATTGGCTCAAGTTGATATTCCTATCATGAATAAGTTAACTGCATTAATTCAATTGATTATTGTTTCGAATCGCTATTTTTATCCATTCCGTGATCCAGCTTGTATTTCACATACAATATCAAAATCATAGAGTTACATACTACCGTGTTTAGCATCTAATGAATTAAGTGCGTTGAGTGGTACTAGATTTACTCCTCAGTCCATAGCTTTGCCTATTGCTCAAACTCTTCTTTCACTTGCTGTAGCAGGAGTTTTTGATGTTCTTTGGTGATGCCAATATTCATTCGGCATAACCTAATGGCATAGGCAAACTTGTCTTTGCCAACAATGGTTAATAATTCGCTTAATAGATGTTTGTTAAGCATTAACGTATCGCAATAATGGTTTATTGCTTTAGTGAGGGAGTTAAAGGTTAAGCCATCAAATTCAAATTGACCGCTGTAGCCTTGTTCGATATCCACTGCATTGAGTACCAATGGCCATCCTTTTGCGTTAATACGGCCTTTAGCTATGTTGTACATCATCCATGCACTTTCTTTAAAGCCTGAAAGAATACGACAATCAAAGCCTGACTCTTCTAGTTCTTCTTCAGTCCAGTTAATCCCGATGGCTAAATCTTTATGGTAAATCTTCATTAGCTCATCTTTTACGCCGTCGCGGCAATCCCAAATCGATGTTAGCGGATTCTTTTTCGCTAAGCGGGCACATTCACTGCAAGCAGGAACCGTCAGGGAAGGGTGCGGTGTACTCGGTTTAGCGTAAAAACTAAAAACGTCATTAGACGGTTCAGCACAAAACCAACATTGATGGCGTAAATCAAAAGGGATTTCAACTAAAGGCGGTAAATGGTTCACAGCAGACCTATTGGTAAAAGAGGTTCAATAAAAAAGCTGCTGAAATTCGTTATATTTCACGAATGTTCTAGCAGCTTTATGTAGTAGCAACTATATGCTGTCGCAACTTGATGAGCAGCGATTATTCCGCTTCTACGTCAACTAATTCTTTTGCTAGTACGATTGGGTCAACTTCAATACATTCTTGATCAGCAATCCAGTCTAATCCGACTAATACGCCGTCTTCGTTTAAATCGCCAACCCAGTATTCTAAAAATTCATTTAGGCTAATTTTAACTGCTTTGTACTCAGCCCACTCTTCAGTGCAATGGCTTGATGCTGCAGATTCTGTTGACCATAAAGGCATAACATCAGTTTCTTCGAATTCAGAAGAGTCACATACAACCCAACCTTCGCCCGTTTCATCCGCTAAGCCCCATAGGACTTGATGTTCTTTAACGTTCTCAATAAAGCTTGCAACAGCAGGGGTTTGTTCAATCATGATTAGTCTCTTTGATGAATTCAATTAACGGGTCGATTATACGGTAACTCTAAACAATACAAAACACTATTACGCGAATGTGACAATATCAATTTCAAGATGAACTGAAATTAACCAGATAAACACAAAATTTCAATATTTAAGACTTAAAGGCTCTTGTTTCCTGAATCGCTATCAGTCACGATGTGAACAGTCATTATTTGTAGAAGTATTCATTTATGGTGCGTTTTAAATTTTCTCCTGTTTTTAAGTCAGTGATTTTACTTTCGAGTTGCTTTGTTAGTCTTCAATCTATCGCAGCGCCTGACAATTTTGCTCAATGTGTTGATAACCTTAAAGTCAAAGCACGCAGTGAAGGTTTGTCTGAACAAACCATTAATACCAGCGTCGCAAACCTTAAATTTATTCCTCGGGTTATAGAGCTTGATAATCAGCAACCTGAATTTAGTCAAACTTTTGGTAATTATTTTAATAAACGCGTGACAGATTGGCGCGTTAAAGAAGGCCGACGCTTACTTGCTGAAAATCGCGAGTTGCTTAACGAGTTAACTACAAAGTACGGCGTACCTGGTCAATATATTATTTCGTTCTGGGGATTAGAAACCAACTTTGGTGGCTATAAAGGCAAAATGTCGGTGCTCAACTCTTTAGCGACATTGGCGTGCGACCCAAGACGCAGTGACTATTTCACCAATGAGTTAATGCAAGCATTAAAGCTGAAAGAAAAGTATAACTTTGATGATGCCACTATGGTGGGGTCATGGGCTGGCGCAATGGGGCACACCCAGTTTATGCCAACCAATTACGCTAAGTATGCGGTTGATGGCGACGGCGATGGCAAAGTCGATTTATGGAATAGCACTGCTGATGCGCTAACTTCAGCGGCTAATTTTTTACAACAACTTGGCTGGAAAGCCAATGAACGTTGGGGACGTGAAGTTAGCTTACCTGAAAACTATGACTATCAATATTTAGGCCGTAAACACCCTCAACCGTTAACTCAGTGGGCTGAGCTTAATATTACTCAAACTAGCGGTAAAGCGTTATCAACACCTGATATGACAGCATCTTTATATGTGCCATCTGGTCACACTGGGCCAGCATTTTTAGGTTACGACAATTTTGATGTCATTATGCGCTGGAATCGTTCAGAGTTTTACGCCATTGCTGTCGGCCATTTAGCTGACCGAATTAATGGCGCTGCGCCGCTTGCAGTCAGTGCGCCTGAACATGGCATGTTTAATCGCAGTGACATTAAAGTCATGCAAGCAAAGCTTAATGAATTAGGCTTTGATGTCGGTAAACCTGACGGCGTGTTAGGGCGTAACTCCATTGCAGGTGTACAAGCATTTCAGCGCAGTAAAAACTTGGTTGCCGACGGTTTCCCTGATGAAAAAACCTTTGAAGCACTCGGTATGACGTTGAGTCAATAAGCTTTAAAGTGAGTGATGACATCATAGTAGGGATAAGAGAGTGTCATTTCCTTTTGCTCATCACTCAGTATTAGCAGAACGTAATTAGGTTCTGCTTTTTGCTGGCAGCTTGGTAATCGATTTGTTAAGCTGCGGCAATGATAGAAATCGAAGTAAATTAAGGACATTCGATGACAGCTCAAGATAATATGGTTGTACGTTTCAACTACACACTTCGCGATGAGAAAGGCGAAGTGATTGAAACTAACGAAGGCGGATCGCCAATTGCTTACTTACATGGCCATGACAACATGATGCCAGGTATTGAAGATGCAATAACAGGTAAAGAAGCTGGGGCTAAATTCAGTGCAACGCCTCCTGCAGCAGACACTTATGGCGAACGTATGGAAGTGGCAGAGCAGCGCGTTTCGGTAAAACATTTGCAAGGTGCTAAAGTCTGGAAAGCTGGCATGCCAGCTATTGTTAATACCGAACAAGGTCAACGCCAAGTGACAGTGGTTAAAGTTGGTAAGTTCATGGCAACTATCGATACTAACCATCCTTTATCAGGCCGTGAACTGACTTTTGATATTGAAGTCGTTGATGTTCGTGAAGCAACTGATGAAGAAATCGCACACGGCCATTCACATGGTGAAGGCGGTCATCAACACTAATATTGATTAACATCAATTGTTAAGTGTGAATAGTTTAGTGCTATAAGCTTTCTATAATCCCAAGTGAACCTCACTTGGGATTTTTGTTTTCAGTTTGGCTAAATCGGAAATGTATTAATGATTATTGAATTTTCACAAGGCAAGTTAGTCGTGACACCATTTGAAGTGCAATGCCGCCTTAACGTGAACAGTATTGTCTTAACTGCAATGGTGGATGATATGAAGTGTATTGCAGATAGATTATTACTGATTGCAGATGCTGGTGCGGTTCGCTGGAGTTTGCAGTTGGATAACAATCAACAGTTTTATGAAGTGATTGAAATTCTGGGTATCGCACCAGAGTAAAGTCTCTGCTGGTGCGATATCCATGCTCAATCATTTATTGTTCACAAGCCACAAGCCACAAGCCACAACCGATAACTCATACTAATGAGTAAAAGAATTCCCCTAGACTCGAGTTTCTAAAGTTCTGAGCGATTGTGTGGACGCATGTAATCGATAATCGGCCCTTCTGGTACTACTTGAGTTGGATTAATGTGCTGATGGCTAAAGTAATAATGCTGTTTTATGTGCTCAAAATTCACGGTGTCGGCAATCCCTGGTTGTTGATATAAGTCTCGTAAATATCCCGACAGGTTTGGATAAGATTCAATCGTACGTAAGTTGGTTTTAAAATGTCCCACATACACGCAGTCAAAACGGATAAGCGTTGTAAATAATCGCCAATCAGCTTCAGTGATTTGATTACCAAGTAAATACCTCTTGTTAGCCAATATAGCCTCTAAGGTATCAAGTGTGTCAAATAATGGCATTACAGCTTCTTCATAGGCTTTTTGAGTGGTAGCAAAGCCTGAGCGGTAAACCCCGTTATTGATGTTGGGGTAAATAAGCTCGTTTAAAGAATCTATTTCTGATTGAAGTTCTAACGGATAGTAGTCTTCTGTATTACCAGTTACTTTATTAAACACTGAGTTAAACATTCTAATGATTTCTGAAGACTCATTACTCACAATGGTATTTTGCTGCTTATCCCATAAAACTGGCACAGTCACTCGGCCGCTATAATCGGGCTTTGCTTGCAGATATACCTGATACATAAAGTCTTTATTAAACAGTTCATCAACTTGAGCACCATCAATAGCATAAGCATCTGTTGATTGATTAGGGCCTTTAAATTCCCAACCGTTTGCAAGCATATGTGGCTCAACCACAGTGACACCAATATGCGCGGTTAATTGTTTTAGCTGCCTAAATATCAAGGTTCGATGAGCCCAGGGGCAGGCTAATGATACATATAAATGATAGCGGCCAGACTCTGCTTTAAAGCCAGCACTTCCAGATAATCCGGCGCTGCCATCAGGCGTGATCCAGTTGCGAAGCTGCGCATCTTCTCGTTGAAATTTACCGCCATTTTCTTTGGTGGCATACCATTGGTCGACCCATTGTCCGTTTTGTAACAATCCCATTCCCACACCTATGACTTCAGAATAAAAATTAAGTGTAGATTACTAATTTATCGAAAATAAGCGGATTAAATTGTCATTAATTTTCTATTTTTTCGATGCTTTATGGCGTGTAAAACTGGGTCTATATCAAATCGGCTGAAAGTCAAACTGTGATCTCGGCCTTGTTGAGCAGTAATTTTATGGGGTGTTTTACTAAAAAGATAATCAGGCAAAGCACTGTTTTGCACAAAGTCATTTTAAATTAACAGATTATCACCCTTATCTTTTTATTGATTCCATTTTCGATATAACGAAGAAGTAGCGTAAAAACCATTGTTTATAAATGGTTTGTAATCAGTAGTGTAACTTATTGTTGTTATTGGGTTAAATATCACAAACTGTAATTAAAGTGACATAAAAACAGTCCAGTGTTTGCTACGATTCGGCGCAGAGCTGGGTAGCTCGTAAATATAAAAATATATTGATTAGGGGTTAGATCATGAAAAACACGTTATACAAAGGACTCGTTGCAACAGCTGTACTTGCAGCCTTATCAGGTTGTAGCAGTGACGATGATAAAGACCAAACAGCATGTGAAGCTGCGGGTGATGCTTGTACTAGTTTTACCGTTATTCATACCAATGATAACCACGGTCGCTTTTGGGAAAACAGCGACGGTGAGTATGGTATGGCTGCACGTAAAACGGTTATTGACCAAATTCGCGCAGAAGTTGAAGGTCGTGGCGACGAAACAATTCTTTTATCAGGCGGTGATATCAACACGGGTGTACCAGAATCTGATATGCAAGAAGCGATTCCTGACTTTGTTGGCATGAACTTACTTGGCTATGACGCAATGGCTGTCGGTAACCATGAGTTTGATAACCCATTAAGCACGCTAGATATGCAATCTACATTGGCTAACTTCCCAATGCTTGCTGCAAACATCTACGACAAAAATGCTGAAGAACGTTATTTTGAGCCATACCGTGTATTCGAAATTAACGGTCTTAAAGTGGCGATCATTGGTTTCACTACAGTAGATACTCCTAAAATCGTTAACCCTGAAAACGTTGAAAACTTAGAGTTTACAGATCCTCAAGTTGAGCTACCAAAAGTATTAGCTGAAATCGAAGCTAACGAAGAAGTGGATATGGTATTTGCTGTAACGCATATGGGTCACTATGCTGATGGCAACCACGGCACTGAAGCACCTGGCGATGTGATGTTGGCTCGCTCAGTTGAAGAAGGTCAATTACACGCGATTATTGGTGGTCATTCACAAAATCCAGTGTGCATGGAAGGCGATGATTACGCAGACTTTGCCCCAGGTGAAGAATGTAAACCAGATCAACAAAACGGCACTTATATCATGCAAGCCCACGAATGGGGCAAGTATGTTGGCCGTGCTGACTTTGAATACATGGATGGTGAGTTAACGCTTGCGAATTACTCATTAATTCCTATCAATTTAAAAGAAAAAGATGACAACGGTGATTTAGTTTTCATTACTGAAGAAATTGAAAAGAATCAAACCGTGTATGACATGCTTAAGCCTTACCAAGAACGTGGCCAAGAGCTACTTGATGTGGTTATCTCATACACAGATGGCAAGTTAGAGGGTGATCGTGAGGTTGTTCGTGTTGAGCAAACTAACCTAGGTAATTTATTAACAACGGCATATTCTGAGTTTGTTACTAATAACTTCAACGTGACGGCTGATTTCGGTGTGATGAACTCAGGTGGTGTGCGTGCATCTATTGCTGAAGGTGATATCTCTTACCGTGACGTGTTAACTGTACAACCTTTCGGAAACTTCGTTGCTTACGTCACAATGACAGGGGCTGAAGTTGAAGATTATCTTGCTAATATTGCAGTTAAAACTGGTGGTGGTTACCCACAATTAAATGATGTTGCAATGGATGTTAATTGTGATGCAGGCACTGTTGATATTGCTAGTTTAGGTGGCCGTTCGTTTGATGCTGCTGAAAACTACACTTTCTCAGTGATCCACTTTAGCGCTGCTGGTGGCGATGATTATCCAGTCATCAATACACATGAAAACTACATTGATACTCAGTTAACAGACGCTGCTGTATTCCGTGAGTATTTTGTAGCAAATCCAGAAATCTCAGCTGAAGATTACGCGCCTGTAGAAGGGCAATTAAACTTCTACCGTAATGGTTCAGAAGTTAAGAGTTGTGCTCAATAATTCAATTTGAGTAACACTGTTAATCAAAAAGGTAGCTTAGGCTACCTTTTTGATTATCTGAAAGGACAGAATTCTATTGATAGGTTAACGAGTTAAACTCTTTCAGTTAAGATAGCGGCAATAAATAATAAAGGATTAGATTATGCCGTCTGCAAGCACAGCACTTGAACGTATTACTATTGAACCGACCACAGCTGCAACCGCATGTGTTATCTGGCTTCATGGCCTTGGTGACTCTGGAGCAGGCTTTGCCCCTGTAGTGCCATTATTAGGCTTGCCACAAAATCATAGTATTCGTTTTGTATTTCCTCACGCGCCAGAACAAGCGGTGACCATTAATGGTGGCTATATCATGCGTTCTTGGTATGACATTAAAAGTATGGATTTACATGATCGTGCTGACATTAATGGCGTACTCGCATCAGAAATAGCCGTAAAAGCGCTGATTAATGAGCAAATAGAAGCAGGTATTGTCGCTGAAAACATTATTCTGGCAGGGTTTAGTCAAGGCGGTGTCATGAGCTTATTTAGTGGCTTACGTTTTGAGCACAAACTTGCTGGCATTATGGCGTTATCGTGTTATTTACCTGCCGGCGAAAGCTTACCTGATGATTTACACTCAGCAAATGCACAAACAGAATTATTGCAACATCATGGTGAGCAAGATGAAGTCGTGCCACTATTTGCCGGAAAAATGGCTTTTGATGCACTCACTAAAGCGGGCTATACATCGACTTGGAAAACCTATCCAATGCCTCATAGTGTTATTCCTGAGCAGTTAACTGAAATTGGTGCATGGATTTCGTCTAAATTGATGCGCTAATTGTTTTGTAAATAGCATAATAACTCGAGCTTAGACGATATATGCTCGGTTAAATAACCATCATAAAATAAAAGGCTTAGGGTGAAAGTTTAATAAACTTACACCCTAAGCCTTTTTTGTTTATACATTATCACTATCATTAAAAAACTCTTGTTTTTTAATGAGGACAATTGCTGCAAAATTATTGAATAAACTCTTGTTCTATAAGGTTTTGAATTCAAAAAAATGACATATAATGCTGGTATTTTGTTAAGATGGCCACTCATTTTTGTGACACAGTTTTATTGCGTATTGATTAAATTTGTCTACGCCCTGTTAAAAACGGATAGAATAATGATAAGAAAAATTCCGCACACAAAACGATTAACACAGAGCCTTAGTTTAGTTGTCGCTTGTGTCAGTTTGTTCAATTTAAGTGGCTGCGAGCAACGCCCAACCTGTGAAGATAATAATTGCACAAAGTTTACCGTATTACATACCAATGATAACCACGGCCGTTTTTGGCAAAATAAAGCGGGTGAAGCTGGTATGGCTGCGCGCTTTACTGTGATTGATAATATCCGTAAACAGGTGGCTGCAGAAGGGGGCCATACATTGGTGCTTTCTGGCGGTGATATCAATACAGGCGTACCAGAGTCAGATTTACAAAAAGCAGTACCAGACTTTATTGGTATGAATATGATTGGTTATGATGCGATGGCAGTCGGTAACCACGAATTTGATAACCCATTGTCTGTTTTGGATGAGCAAGCAGAACTAGCAAACTTCCCAATGCTTGCAGCGAATATTTATCGTAAAGACACCAATGAGCGTTATTTTGAGCCTTATAAAGTGTTTAACCTCGGTAACATCAATATTGCTGTTGTGGGGTTAACCACCGACGATACGCCAAAGTTAACGAATCCGCTTCATACCGAATCTTTAATCTTTACTAACCCGATTGAAGAAATGCAAAAGCTGTTACCGCAAATTAATGCTGACGACAGTATTGATTTAGTGTTTGCGACAACACATATGGGCCATTATCAAAATGGTGAATTTGGCAGTAATGCCCCTGGTGATGTCACTATGGCAAGAGCTCTAAACGAGGGTGATCTTGATGCTATTATTGGCGGCCATTCGCAAAACCCCGTGTGTATGAGTGGGCGTAAAAGTGAGTATGATACGCGTTTTATGCCTGGCGATTCGTGTCGTCCTGACAAGCAAAATGGAACTTACATTATGCAAGCTCATGAGTGGGGGCGATATGTAGGACGTGCAGACTTTGAGTACGTGAATGACAAGTTGTATTTAGTCGATTATCAATTAATCCCAATTAACTTAAAGCGTATGGCATTTGGTAAAAAGCTAGCGTGGCCAGTTGCTGAGCCTATTGAGCGAAATGCAGATGTTGAAGCGGCGCTTAAGCCTTATCAAGATAAAGGCAGCGCAGAGCTTGATGTCATTATTGGTAAAGTAGATGGCTTACTACAAGGTGAGCGTAAAGTGGTTCGCGCGCAGCAAACCAATTTAGGGCGCTTAATTGCGAAAGTACACAGTGAAAAAGTGCGTGCTGATTTTGGCATTATGAACTCAGGTGGCGTTAGAGCATCAATTCAAGCCGGAGATGTGGCATACCGTGATGTATTAACCGTTCAGCCATTTTCAAATACGATTGGTTTTGCTGAAATGTCTGGTGAGAAGTTAGTTAAGTATTTATCTAAAGTGGCGACTAATACTCGGACCAGTGGCGCTTACGCGCAGTTTTATGGCATTGATATGACGGTGATGTGCCGAGATCAGCAGGTTGAAATACACACAATTAATAATCAGCCTTTTGACATTAATGAAAACTATACTTTCTCAATACCAAGCTTTAGCGCAGCAGGTGGTGATAACTATCCCAAGATTAATATTCTAGAAGCGGGCTATGTTGATGCGATTGAACTGTATGACTACATTAAACAGCATGAGCAGATAAATATTGCTGATTATGCGCCAAATGGAGAGCTTAAATTCAAGCAATCTAAGAGTAGTTTAGGCTGTAGTATCTATTAATTTTCAAGCTTAGTTTGAATAAATTAGTGTAGAAAACTGAAAGGCAATCGCAAGGTTGCCTTTTTTGTTGCCATTTTTATAAAATTTATTTTTAGCATAAGTTACTGTATTTGTTGTGTTATAAAAAATAAATTCAAAATAAATAAAAATAATTTCCGATATTTACTTGAAAACAAAAATATCGTTCTCATATCTAGTTATAAGTTAGGCACGCTCAATAGAGGTACTAACTTCCATTACGCCGTAAGGGTAATGACAAACGCCAATAATGGCATATTTATTTTCACATATTGCTTTAGACAAGGGTATGAACATGCGCAAATTTAACTTAACTCCAGATTTAACTCCTCTTTACCGCAGTGCAATCGGTTTCGATCGTTTAGCTAAAATGGCTGAGCACGCTGCAGTGCAAAATGGTAACACTGGTTACCCTCCATACAACATCGAATTACTGGGTGAGAATCGTTACAGCATTACTATGGCTGTTGCAGGTTTCACCATGGACGAACTTGATATCACCAGCGAAGGCGACAAGTTATTAGTCAAAGGCAGCAAAGTTGCAGCCGTAAACGATGAGCGTAAATACTTACACCAAGGTATTGCTGAACGCGGATTTGAACGTACTTTCCAATTAGCTGATCACGTAAATGTCGTGGGAGCAGGCTTAGAAAATGGCCTTTTAAATATTGAATTAGTGCGTGAAATTCCTGAAGCATTGAAAGCGCGTAAGATTAAAATTAACGGCGCTAACGTAAACAATACCATCGAAAGCTAACCTTTCGACGCTATCTCTTACTCATTGCAATGAGAGGTTGATGATGAGAGATAGCAAACCTTGTAAGACATTGTTTCATCCGTGCTATTTAATTCCCCTATGCACTCATCATGCATTTTAAATAGCACAAGTTTCACATCTTCCCTGATTATTTTGCCCAACGAGAATCTATTTCCTTGTTGGGCTTTTTAGGTTTCAAATCAACATAATTACAGGTTTAATCTTGAATGAGTGCTTTATCTAAGATGACAGAGCCTACGCCATCAATGCCTAGCGCATCTTCTGGGTTGTAAATTGGACAACTCGTCATAGATAAACAACCGCAACCAATACATCCGTTTAGTGAGTCTCTGAGCTCAGTTAAATAATGAATACGCTGAGTGAGTTTATCGTGCCATGCTTGTGATAACTTAGCCCAATCTTCTTTGTTTGGCGTGCGATTATTGGGTAAGTGACTAAGGGCATGCTTGATTTCCTGTAAACTGATCCCCATTTTTTGTGCTGCTTTAATCACAGATATTCGCCGAATGACATCCCTGCGATATCGCCGTTGATTCCCTTGATTACGTAAACTGCTAATTAATCCTTTAGTTTCGTAAAAGTGCAAACTAGACACCTTAATGCCGCAACGTTTGGCGACTTGACCTACGGTTAGATCCGCTTCATTTAACATGCTTCTCCTTAGCAGTTACTAATCATCTCGTTTAAGCCTCATACATATGAATCATAAATATCAAAAATAAATGACAAAAAATGACTATCTGGGCTTTACCTCAACTTAGGTTGAGGTTTTATAGTGGCTTCATCTTATATAACCCATCACTAAATTGAAACCAAAGAGTGGTTGGCGGCTCAAGGATAAAAGGGATAATGAGATTGTGTATGAGCAAACCAATATCAGTGAATCGGCCTTTAATGGATCAGAGAAGCGCTGTTTTGATCCAAGCGAACACAGTTGGCTTGGGCATTGAGTTATTTAACAAAAAAGAGGTTCAAACCCAAATAGCTATTAGAAATGTCATTGAAAAAACGCAGCAACTATTTAGTCAAACAATGGAAAACAAATAACTCTGAGATTTTCATATTTTTAAAAGTGCCAGATAAAAAGTAATCAATTAAAAGTAATCAATTAACAGGAAGTCATTATGCGCTTAGAACATTTGAATTTAGTCGTAAACGATTTAGAAACAACACTTAAATTTTATCAAGCGGCATTTCCTCATTGGAAAGTCAGAGGTGGTGGAGAGGGGGAATGGCATGGGGTGCAGCGAAAATGGATTCATTTTGGCGATGACTATAATTACCTTTCTTTCAATGATAATGGCAAAGGAAAAATCCGCCCAGTTGAAGGCTATGATTTAGGATTTGCTCATTTCGCCTATGTGGTGACAGATTTAGCAAGCTTAAATCAAAGGCTGATTGCAGCAGGTTTTGAAATAGCGATTATTGGCGGCAAAGACGCGAACTACAACAGCGTGTATTACATCGATCCTAATGGTCATGAAGTAGAGTTTGTTGAGTATTTTACGGGTATCCCGAGTGAGCGTAATTTCTATTTATAGATTACTGTCTAATTGGAATAAATACTATGAGATTAAATCAAATCACGATCCCTGTTAATGATATGGCTAAAGCCTGTGAGTTTTACCTAACCTTGGGGTTTACACAAATTGTAAGCACAGCAGCCAAAGGTAATCATTATGCACGATTTGCTTGTCCTGAAGGTGAGGCGACATTCTCTTTGTCTTTTTTGGGTGGAGAGTCTTTGCAAGGTTCTGATTCTATACAGAAGAGAGAAAATACCAGCGTGATCTACTTTGAGCACCAAGATTTAGATGTGTGGGTTGAAGCGTTAATACAACAAGGAATTATATTTGAACAGTTACCTGTTGATGAGTCTTATCTTTGGCGTGAAGCGGTGTTATTTGATCCGTCAGGGAATAAAATCAAACTGTATTGGGCGGGAGAAAACCGCTTAAATCCGCCATGGCGAGTGAATATAAAGCAGTGAACTTATGCTAAGCGAAATAAAATAAAATAGAAAACTAAAACTAAAACTAAAACTAAAACTAAAAGCCTGCATCATTAATTTGAAATGCAGGCTTTAGAATTTAGATTACTGTTTCCATGGGTTCACACTGCCGCTACCATTTGGGACTGATGCAGGTTTTGATTCGGATGAACCTTGTGAACGGCGATCATCAGAAGTGCGCTGTGTACTTTTAGCGCCATAAGGTGAACTCGCTGCTTCTTCTTGGTTGAATTTTTTAGCTTTATTTTTGTTGTAGTGGTTATTCTTTGGTTTGTCAGATTTACCACGTGACATCTTAGGCTTATCTTGATCTGTTTTAGGCTTTGGCGCTTTTGGATTTTTAGGTACAAAATCTAAAATGGAAATAGGCACTTCTTTTCTTGGCGCAAAACCTTCAACCTCTTTGCGTTCAATAATATGGCCTAAACGGCGCTCAATTGCGCACAGGTTTTTAAAGTCATCTTTTGACACTAATGAGACAGCAGTACCTTGTGCGCCAGCACGGCCTGTACGACCAATACGATGAACATAATCGTCAGCAGGAAATGGTAAGTCATAGTTAATGACTAATGGTAAGTCATCAATATCAATACCACGGGCAGCGACACCAGTAGCAATTAAGTAAGTGATTTTACCTGCTTTAAAGTCCGCTAATATCTGCTCGCGTATCGGCTGACTTCTACCACTATGGAAAGACTCTGCGATGATGCCTCGTTTCTCTAATTGGGTAACAAGTTTCGCTGCACCATGCTTGGTTTCAATAAAGATTAGCGCTTGTTTCCAATCATTTTCTTGGATTAAATGACTTAATAAAGCGGATTTTTTATCTTTATCAACGGTGACTAACCATTGATCAATTTTAGGCTTAGCGTCGGCATCTGTTTCAACAGAAATCTGCACCGGCGTTTTCATTGCAGTTTTTGCTAATGCGCGAACTTGATTTGATAAAGTGGCTGAAAACAACATGTTCTGACGTTCGTCAGGTAACAACTCAATAATGCGATTAATGTCTTCAATAAAGCCCATATCGAGCATGCGATCGGCTTCATCGAGCACTAACACTTCTAGCTCGTCAAAGTGGACTGCACGTTGGGTGTACAAATCGAGTAAACGACCGGGTGTGGCAACGAGTATATCAATGCCTTCAATGAGACGCTGTTTCTGTTGTTTACTGTCAACGCCGCCGTACAACACCATTGAATTGATGGTTAAATGCTTACTGTATTGCTGAATATTTTGCTCTACTTGTACTACTAGTTCGCGAGTTGGAGCAAGTACCAGCGCTTTAACTCGTTTACCACGTACTTTACGAGGCTCTTTGAAACGTTCAAGTATTGGCAAGACAAAGCTAGCTGTTTTACCGGTACCTGTTTGCGCTGCAGCAATGATATTTTTACCCGACAAGGCCACTGGAATTGCTTTTTGTTGAATTGGAGTCGGCGCGCTGTAGCCTAACTCATTAAGAGCAAGTGTGATGGGTTCGCTTAATCCAAGCTTGGAAAATGGCATGTGTTATCTCAGGTAAAATGTCAGTAGTGTCTGCAATGTTAGTTGATAACATTGCGACTTTGAAAAGCAGAGTATTATAGCAGAGTGGATAAAGTATAGGATAGCTGAGTTTGTGGCTAAGGATTAAAAAGGGAGCAAATGCTCCCTTTACGGTTCATGATTTAACACTATTAAAGCGATACACCGTAAATGTTAATTTTTACAAGGTTTATGCTTTCATGGCCTTATCACCACGCGCAAGACCTACAACACCCGAACGTGATACCTCAATCACTTTAGTGACCTCAGCTAATGCACTGATAAATGCATCGATTTTATCGCTAGTGCCCGCCATTTGAATGGTATAAAGGCTTGAAGTGACATCGACAATTTGGCCACGGAAAATATCAGCAGTGCGCTTTACTTCTTCCCGTAGTTCGCCTTGAGCTTTAACTTTAACTAATGCCAACTCACGTTCAATGTGTGCATTCTCAGTGATATTGGACACTTTTAATATATCAATGAGCTTGTGCAGTTGCTTTTCGATTTGCTCATGAACATTGGCTTCAGCATTAACGGTAATATTTAGACGCGATAATGTGGTGTCCTCTGTTGGCGCTACGGTTAAACTTTCGATGTTATAACCGCGTTGAGAGAATAAACCTACAACACGAGATAACGCGCCCGGTTGGTTTTCAAGTAATACAGAAATAATACGACGCATTAGCTTCTCTCCGTTTTGCTTAACCACATATCTTTCATTGACTCACCACGAATAAGCATTGGGTAAACGTGCTCAGTTTCATCAACACTGATATCAACAAAGACTAATTTGTCTTTCATTGCTAATGCTTCTGCAAGCTTAGACTCAAGTTCATTAGGATCGCTGATAGTCATGCCAACATGGCCATAGGCTTCTGCAATCTTGGCAAAGTTCGGTACTGAGTCCATATAAGAATGAGAGTGACGACCTGAATAAATCATGTCTTGCCACTGCTTTACCATACCTAGGAATCGGTTATTCAAATTGATGATTTTCACTGGGGTATCATATTGCAGTGCCGTTGATAGCTCTTGAATGTTCATTTGAATTGAACCATCACCAGTTACACAAACAACGGTTTCATCTGGCATTGCCATTTTAACACCCATGGCTGCAGGTAAACCAAAGCCCATGGTGCCTAAGCCACCAGAGTTTATCCAGCGACGTGGTTTATCAAATGGATAATACAGTGCAGCAAACATTTGGTGCTGGCCAACATCAGATGTGACGTAAGCATCACCGTCGGTCAATTTATGCAGTACTTCGATCACTTGCTGCGGCTTAATACGATCGGTGGTTTTATCGTACGCCAAGCTATCACGTTCACGCCATTGATTGATATCAGTCCACCATGCATTGAGTGCTTCGCTGTCATTGGTTTTTTGAGTCTCATCAAGTAGCTTGAGCATGCTGTCTAAAATGTTTTCAGCAGAGCCAACAATTGGGATATCTACTCTGACTGTTTTTGATATCGAAGACGGATCAATATCAATATGTAAGATGGTTGCGTTAGGGCAGTACTTCTCGACATTATTCGTTGTCCGGTCATCAAAACGCACACCGATACCAAAAATAAGGTCACTGTTATGCATTGCCATGTTGGCTTCATAACGGCCGTGCATGCCAAGCATACCTAAGAATTGCGGATGACTGCCAGGGAATGCACCTAAACCCATTAATGTGTTAATCACAGGAATATTTAAGCGTTCTGCCAGTTGCAGGATTTGCTGGTCGCACTCAGAGATAATCGCGCCACCACCTACATATAAAACAGGTTTTTTAGCCGCTAATAATGCATGTAAACCACGACGGATTTGGCCCTTATGGCCTGATGTCGTTGGATTGTAAGAACGCATGTTGACTGATTCTGGGTAAACGTAGTCGTGAAGAAGCTCAGGGTTTAAGCAGTCTTTTGGTAAATCGACAACCACAGGTCCAGGGCGGCCAGTTGCAGCAATAAAGAAGGCTTTTTTGATAATTTCAGGGATTTCACGGGGATCTTTCACTAAAAAGCTGTGTTTTACAATCGGGCGAGAAATACCAATCATGTCACATTCTTGGAATGCATCATTACCAATTAGGTTACTGGGTACTTGGCCTGACAAGACCACCATCGGGATAGAGTCCATGTATGCAGTAGCAATACCTGTAATCGCATTGGTTGCACCAGGACCTGAAGTGACTAGTACTACGCCAACATCACCGGTTGCGCGCGCATAGCCATCAGCCATGTGGACAGCAGCTTGTTCATGTCTTACAAGGATATGTTCTACACCTGCAATTTTATGAAGAGCATCGTAGATATCAAGAACTGAGCCACCAGGGTAGCCGAATATGTGTTTTACGCCTTCGTCTATTAACGAGCGCACTATCATGCTTGCGCCGGATAATTTTTCCATTGCTAAATCCTCTTAAGTTACCGTTGTGGGTAAACAGTATCTTGTTACAACGACGGTAATCGTTCTAAAAGTAGGTTCGAATGGTAATTCGAACTCGTTTATCTTTGCAGTCGATAACCGCCTTAGATAATTGTCTTGTTTTCATATGATATTGAGATAACACCAAGTGAAACAAGATGAGTTCATCATAATTAATTTTGAACTTGATACAAGAGTGAATTTGAAATTAACTAAGAAACTTGAGTGTATTTCATGAATATTGATTAATAATGACTAATAAGTCAGAAAAACACATTAAATTAAGTGTTATTTGCAGTTTATTGAATATAACTTTTGTTATAGAACGTACAAATAGAACATTTGAGGACGCACATATTGGCTAAAAGAGCTGGAATAGGAATTGATCAATTTAATAATGAAAATGGGATAGTGGCATTATTGAATAGAGTGATACATAGCATCACTCTATTCATAAAACTCTAATGTGCTGGTTGAGTTCGCTGAAATAGCAAACAGACCATGACTAACATAACTGAAATCAGCATCATTGCTGAAAAAGGCACTGCAGTACCTGTGTAAAACACTGCTAGTAAAGGCCCTGCAAGAGAGCCAAACCCAAAGCGCAATGTACCAATCACGGCAGTAGCAGTACCAGTTTCCTTTTTAAATTTCATCAATACTATCGCATCAGCATTAACTGACATAATCCCTAAACAGCCCATTAATGGAATGAGCATTGCCACTGTGTAATGGTAACTTAGGTCAATAATATTAACGATCAACAACCCAGTGGCTGAAAGCGTTGCAAACACAGTGGCCACAAACAACATTCGGCTAGAACCATAGCGACCGACAATCCTTGAATTGACAATATTAGCGAGCATCAACGCGCCAACATTAGTGCTAAACAAAATCGCGAATAGTGATTTATCTAACCCGAACACTTCCATATATATGAAAGGAGAGGCTGTTAAGTAACAGAAAAAAGCAAACGATGTGAGCACGCCACAAGTGATATTAACCTTGACGCCCTGACGAGTTAACACGGTTTTATAGGACTTAAGAAAAGACTGAGTACTGCGACTGTCTTTCGCCTTATCGCTTGGCATCTTAAGTTTAAACAACACCAGCATTAACAATACAATCGCGTAGCAGCTTTGGCTTATAAAGATCAGCGGCCATTCACCAAACTCTAAAATTAAACTGCCAAGTGTTGGTGCTAATAAAGGGGCAAGCATCATGATTAAACTGACATAAGACATGCCTTTAGCCGTGTTATCACCATAAACCTCTTTGATATAACCAGGAACAACCACAGTTGCAGCGGCGCCAATAAACGCTTGAATAAACCTCAAGGCTAAAAATGTTTCAATGCTGCTACTAAAAGAGATAAATAAACTAATTAGCGTAAAACCACAGAGACCGAAAATGACCAAAGGCCTACGACCAAAACGATCCGCAAGTGGGCCGAATGTCAGCATGCCAAGCGCATACCCAGCTAAATAAATACTTAAAGACTGTTGTACGGTGGTGACGTGGGCATCATAGCTTATTGCAATAGCTGACATCGCTGGTAAATACATATCAATAGCTAATGGCGTGATAGCAACAATGGCCGCAAGCATTGGAATTAACATGGCAAGATGCGGAGAGTTTTGTGCAGTACTATTTGAATGAGTGTTTGAAGACGGGCTCACACATACCTCAGTAATAAAAAAGAGTGAAGGCAAAAGAAGAGGAACGAAGAAAATTCCATAAAGAATTTTAACATGATTAGTGTTTGCTAATGGGAATTATTTAATAAGAACTTGTATCAAAATCTTTACTGGATCAACCAAATAGGATGTAACAATAGCTTAACAAGAGTGTCGCGTGATTGTCATTGAACTTGGGTAGCTTACCTGAAATTTTAATAACAAGTACGTAACAGGAAAGTGATGATGAAAACCAATATTTTACCCATAGCCGCTATTGTTTCTATGATGCTATTAACTGGCTGCGATGGTGACGACGGCTCTGATGGCAGCAAAGGTAGTGATGGTATTAATGGACTAACTTCGTTACTCACGACAAGTTCGTTAGCTTCTGGTCATGCTATTTGTCCTTTTGGTGGAAAGCAAATCGATACCGGCATTGATACCAATGGAAATGGCATTTTAGACAGTGACGAAATCATTTCTGCCCAAACTCAGATTATCTGTGATGCTCAGCAAGGCGCTTTATCTTTAGGACTTATAGGTCGTTACGAGTCTGGTGTGTTTGGGAAAAGTGCTGCTGAAATTGTTGATTATCACGTAGCAAGTCATCTAGCGTTTGTGGTCAATGCTCAAAGTGGCATGGTCGATGCTATTAGCCTTGAGAGTGTTGAGACTCAAGCTGTTGATGCAGCAGAGGCTTCTACATTAAGTAACTTAGAAAAAGTATACAGTTTAGATGTTGCTACTGATGCAGAATTAACTGGTCTAGGTAGCGTTAATAGCATCAGTATTTATGGCGACCTTTTAGCTGCTGCCGTTGAAAGAGCTGATGATGCAGGCAATGCGACGCAAGGGAACGGTGTTATCGCCTTCTATCAATTATCTGATGTTGATGCGCCAAGTTTTATTAAAACTGTCAACGTAGGTGCATTACCCGATAACGTGGTGTTTACCCATGACGGTACCAAAGTGATTATAGCCAATGAAGGTGAGCCTAACGATGCTTACACGGTAGATCCCGAAGGCAGCATTTCAATTATCGAAATGGTTGATAATATTCCTGCCGATACTGCTACCTTGATTACCTTTAACGAGTTTGATGCAGGCAATGCACGCCATGATGAATTAAGCGACCTGATTAAACTTAATGGCCCTGGTGCTTCAGTTTCTGAAGATCTTGAGCCTGAATATATTGCAGTCTCTAAAGATAACCAATATGCCTATGTCAGCCTACAAGAAAACAATGCTATTGCAGTGATTAACTTGGCTGATAATACGGTTGAAGCGATTAATGCACTTGGTCTTAAAGATTACGGAAAAGCGGGTAACGAAATCGATGCCAGTGATAAAGATGATGCTATCAACATCACGGCATACGAAGGTGTTTACGGCATGTATCAGCCAGATACGATAGCAAGTTACCAATGGCGTGATCAGGACTTTATTGTTACAGCCAATGAAGGTGACGCACGTGATTATGACGGTTTTTCAGAAGAAGAGCGGGCTGAAGACTTGCTGCTAGACCCAAACCATCCACAAATTTTAACAGCACAAGATAAGACTCAGCTAGGACGTTTAAAAATTACCACTAGCATGGGCGATGATGATGGCGACGGTGATATGGATAAAATCGTCTCATATGGCGCACGTTCTTTTTCGATATGGACCCATGATGGCCAACAAGTTTTTGACAGTGCTAGCCAGTTCGAGCGCATTACAGCGGCGATCTTTGGGGATAACTTCAACAATCATAACGAAGAAAGCAAAGGCGATAGCCGTAGTGATGATAAAGGGCCAGAACCTGAAGCGTTAGCTATTGGAGAAATTGGTGATAAAAAATATGCTTTCATCGGATTAGAGCGCACGGGTGGTTTTATGGTTTACGATATTACTAACCCATTTGATGTTAGCTTTATTGATTATGTGATAAATCGAGATTTTGATATTGATTTTGAAATCGATGGTGATGATATTTCAGGTCAACCTGAGCTTGCTGGTGACTTAGGGCCTGAAGGCATGAAGTTTATCGGTGCTGATATGAATCTGACAGGCAAACCATTGTTAGTTATTGGCAATGAAGTGAGTGGCACGACAAGTGTTTATCAGCTGGATTTTAATCAATAAAAGCACACTGTTGTATTAATACTCAACGGCAGCTCTCGCTGTGCAAAGCCAATACTGAAAAGTATTGGCTTTTTATTTGGTTAGCGAAAGCACCTGATATGGCTAACTAATACTCAGTGCACAACAGTGGCTAATACAGTTATCGTTTTATTGTATAAAAAGGAGATTTTATTCTGCTTAAGATCATGTATTCTGTATTTATGTGAGCAAGTTAACTACTGGGCGGGAGAGATAATGGCAGAAGTAAATAGTGACGCTTGCTTAATTGGTGAGCATGTCATTTTAGAACCGTTGACACTTGAGCATGTGACTGCGTTAAGTCTAGCTGCAACAGATGGGAGTTTGTGGGAATTGTGGTTTACCACTGTGCCTCACCCAGATGATATGAAGGCTTATGTGGAAAAGGCTTTAGTGCAAGAGAGTCATGGTGAAGCTTTAGCATTTGTGGTCAGAGAAAAGACTTCAGGTGAAGTCATTGGTTGTACTCGTATCTGTAATTGGGATCAACCCAATCGTCGCTTAGAAATTGGTTACACTTGGTATGCCAAAAGAGCACAGCGTACAGCGGTGAATACAGAGACTAAATTACTGATACTCACTTATGCATTTCAAACCTTGGATGTGATGGCCGTGGAGTTTAGAACCCATTGGCATAACCAAGCATCTAGACAAGCCATTATGCGCTTGGGTGCGAAGCAAGATGGTGTACTGAGAAACCATAAATTATTGAAAGACGGCACAGTACGAGACACTGTGGTGTATTCGATCATCGATAGTGAATGGGCCACGGTAAAAAAACATTTAAAACATCGCCTAGATTATTATCAACAGCAAAATGCCAATGCCATTTTGCATACAGAGATAAATTACTAACCATAAAGCTGAGTCAATTTAACGGTGATTGTGGTTTAAGTCGTAATCAGTTAAGTATCAGGAATAAAGGATATTTCATGTTAAACAAAGGATTTCAATTAGCTGCTGCAGTGGCTTTACTTACTGCAGCAAGCAATAGCTATGCACAAGATAAAGCTGAAGAAGCTTTCAGTAACGAGTTAGTGCAATGCGCTGCGTATTACGAAATCGCATCTGGTGTGATCATGGGGATGGATGCACCACAGATGCAAGCCGTTGGCGGCAGACTTAAAGATTCAGGTCTTGAAGCTGAAAAAATTGCTGGACAATATATGCCTGCCGAGAAAGTCGAAGCGGCAGTTGCTACTGCAAAAGAGCAACAAATTGCCAGCCTTGGCGGCTCAAGTGGTTTAGGACCATTAATGGGTAAGTACAAAGATTTATGTAAGAAAGTGGTACTGGATCCAAAGTCTCGCCTTGAATATTGGGCGATGGTAACCATGTAATTTAGCTGTAGAGTTAATAGATGATGCGCTCAGCATCATCTATTGTTTAACAGATTTCTTAGTCAGTATCTTCAAGATGCTGACTTATGTTTTAAAGCCTAAAACATATTAAATTTCTACATTGTACTTTTCTGCAATACGTTTCAATCTTCCTGAATCGCGAATTTCATTAAACCACTTTTGCACATGACTTGCCGAAACCACAGAATTCGGTTTGAGCAAGATGCTATGAGAGTAAGCTTGATCCAATCTCTCTGAGATCAGCAATTGCGAGCGTGCATCAGGGTGAGTTTGCAAATAATGCATAAGGTATGAATGGGTGACAGGGGCTATATCGGCGCGACCTTTGAGAACACTTTCTATTGATGCTTTGTTGGTATTAACAAACTGAATATCAAAATTGAGTGCTAACTCTTGGCTGTCGGTATTCCAGTCTGCAAATTGATAATGATAGCCACTCACAAGGCTTAATGATTTATCTTTAAAAGATGAAAAATATTCTTGGTTTTTGTCATTATCTCTAAGGGTGATAAACACTTCACCGTCGACAATATCAAGTGGGATAAAGGTGGTGTCAAAGTTTTGCCAACCCCAAATAGGGCTTTCAAAAATCATCATATCGAAACGACCAATGTCATATGCTTGGTAGCGATTTTCAATGCTGGTATTAACAAATTGGAAGTCGACTTCTGATTGAAGTTCATTGAACGCTGCGATTAAATCAATGGTAAACCCTTGAAACATGCCGGCCTCAGAGATATTCACATAAGGGGCAAACAAGTAACCGCCCACGTTAACGACAGGTTTAGCCTGAACAGGGTTTATTAGTATTATAAGTGCTGCAATGGCAGATAAAATCTTGTTCATATTCTCAAAGGTATATACGTCTGATGTAAAAATGACACCAGACAAAAAAATGACTTACCTCACAAATATAACACTTTTGTTTTACGAATAAAATACCCACAAGCGCTATAAGGACACCTAAAATTTGTACAATTTAATGGCAAATTTATCAATAATAAAAAGAGAAAATTAACTTAAGAATGAGTATTGCGAATGAAAGCAAAAAGCGAGGTGATAAAGGTTAATAACAACAAGCGCTTATATGCCACATATCGTAAAGGGTGGGTGTTATGGCATAAAGTGAAATATATAATGCCATCAATTTTTAACCTAGTTTAAGTAAACTAAATTGATGATAAAAAATGATGACATTTACATTTTAAGGTGGAAGAGCACTCAAAAGTCGCTTATTTCTGCAGCCATTTCCCGGATGAATTTTGAATAAAATGATTTTTATCCGCCGCGGCAATCGCTTTTTTAGCCGCTCTATTGGCAACATCAGTGGTTGAGAGCTTATTTTTTTTAGCTATTTTTTGATAATGTTGTTTACGTTTTGCGTTAACGTCTAACATTAACTGTTTTGCAGCTTTATCATTGACGACTAGGCCTAAATAGCCATTGGTTTGCTCACCAACGAAGCCTTGGCTTTTTGCTTGCTGTAGGGTTAACGCATAAGCATTTGCTGACAATAAAAGCCCTGTTAATAAGGCTATGATGGGTAACTTCATAATGTGATTTCCTTATTAATTAAAATAGCTCGTCATCTTCTAAAAGTATGTCGAGCTCTTTATCAATTCTAATAATGATTTCATGCTCGATTTTGACATTGAGATTTATCTCAATGGGCTTGTCGGGAGGGGCTATTTTGACTGTTGGCGAGCAAGCGCTCATTAACAGACTGCTCGCGCATAAAAGCCAAAGTGTATTAATCGAATGCGTTTTCACTGAGTTGTCCTTTTACTTCACGGATCGTTCGATATCATTTTGCAGTTGGTTGCCAATCTGCGTACTTTTATATAATTGAAATAAGTTCTCTTCATGAGAGTAGTTTAAATGTATTGGCCTTTCAATATCTTGGCTTTGACCTTTCACTTGCACTTTGAGTGAAGCATTCCCATTTTCTGCCATGTCAAAACTACTACTTAGCTGGCTGTACTCTAAATGTTCTAGTGTTTTTACAACAAAATCTAAGTGTGGTTGAGTAGTTCTAATTTGCTCAAGAGCCGGGTTGTTTGACACTTGAATTAAGCCTCCTGGTTTCCTTGCTGCCAAGTGTCCACCTGCAATAGTGACTTTACCATCGACTAAGCTTGCTGGTAAAACACCGTCAAAAATACCATTGGCGTAGACACCAACCTGGGGCTGTGCAGCGAGTAACGCTTCTAAGCTAATGCCATTTAAGACAAAGTAACCTTCAGATTTATCGTGTAATTTTAGATAAAACTCAGGAACTAAAAACTCTCCATCTAATAAGTCGCCACTGGCTGTTAAATTAACATCAGTATCGCTAAGCCCGCTAATTTCCTGTAACCAATTTTTGGCGGGTATTTCATCATTTTTTCCCAGTGAAACATTGGTTTTAAGTTGAATATTTTCAAGATTAATACCGACGTATGCATCAGCAATATTGAGTTCTGCTTGTTGGCACAACAGACGACTTTGGCTGTAGGTCGTTGGTTGAGTTGGTGTGCTATGTACTTGCTGCCAATTGAATTGACAATTAGCCGTTAAATTCGCGTTGTTAAAATAGTTTTCGTTATATTGTGCATCAAGCTGCGAGACTTGCTGTTCAAATTTCATTTCAAACAAAGACACGCCTTGGCTTTCATTAAGTGCAAAACCAGCCTTAAGTTTGTTATAGCCAGAAATGGATAAGTTTTCGGGGAGCATTTGAGTTTGCTCTAAGGTATTAACAACCGATGCTAACTCGGTATCGACCAGCCATTGACCTGCTAAAGAAACTGGCATGTTTTGCTGTGGTAACCGCAGCAAGTGATAGCTGGATAAAATTAGTTCGTCGAGCTGCCATTGTTCTGAACCTGTTAACAGCTGATGCTGCAGGTTTAAGTGTTGGCTAAGCGATATATCATCAAGTCGCAGTACTTTGTAACGGCGTAATTTTGATTTGCTTGGAATGAGCTTATCAATTTGAACATCTTGTAACGACCAATTAAGTTGGGTTTGATTTGATTGGGCGAGTAATGATTCAAGGGTAGACATTTTTGAAGTAGCGCCACCATGGCGATGGTCAGCTTCGTTGATGTTCGAAGATCCCAATAGCAAAGCGATATTCTGCGTTGCGTTGATCTCAAATTGGCCTAACTCAACTTCAAAAGTCTCGTTTAGCAGTTGTTTGATGTCATTTGTTTTAAATGAAAAACGGTCAAAGCCCAATGCAAAATTGCCAATATTGAGTGTAGATTTTCTAGTAGCTTGGTTTATATCTGTGCTTTGGTTTATATCAGTACTGGTCTCAATAGGCGCTTGAATGTGTTCAATACTTGAAGGTTGCGTAAGCTGCCAATGCAGGCTTTCAAAAGACAATGTCTTTTGTGGCATATAAACATTGAGCTTTTCTGTGTGAATTCCTGACTGAGGCAACAGGGTGACTTTTATTGATTGATTATCAGCTCTGGCGTTTGCTGTAAATTTTATTCTGCTTCCATCAAGTGTAATACGTTTGTCAGAACCGCTAGATTCAGTAGACGTTAATGCTAAGCCTTCACTCAATTCGATTAGTTCAATAGGGTGATGCTGATTCAGACTGAAATCTAGTCTTGAGTTCAGTGTCATTTTATTAAGGGTGGATGAGTTATCGTTTGATGCTGAAGAATTCGCAATTGAGAGGTTGTCCACAGTGAAATCATTGATATCTAATGCTGTTGTGACAGTGTCATGCTTCACAAGTAAGCTGGCACTTGTTGGCAAAACGTTGATTACAGATGTGTCATCAAGTGGCATTTCAATGGTTAACGGTTTCTTTAAAAATATAGACCAATCAACAGGTTTAGTCATTTTACTTAGCAATTGGTTAGCGTGAGCTGTGAACGGGGGCTCAACGAATTCTGTTCGACTCAACAATGCATTGATATCGGCTAATTGCAGTTGAGTCGTGCGTTGCTGCCAAGTTAAAGGTTGCAGTTCAAAGGTCGTCATAGCGGGCGTTGTATCTGACATTGGCAGATAGTTTATCGAAAAATCGATAGGCGAATCTGAGCTGAATTTAATCCCTGAAAGTAATCGACTGCTAATGAGGGGAAGTGCGTCGCCATTTGATGCTGTTACAGGAATAATCTGGTGCTGACTGTCGATTGAACCGTGAATCAAATCAAGTTGTGTATCACTTTGCCAAATGCCGTTAACATCAATTGCTAATGCATCAATACTAGTGACGAGGTCATCTAATCCAGTTACAAAATCTGATTGCGAAACGGCTGAGTTATTGCCTAAAGCCTCATTAGATGCCATGAGTGTTAATGCACTATTAAACTCAGTCATACTACTAAGTAAGGTATTAAAGTCAGTTTGATGGCTAAGCGTCCACTGTGTTTGAGCTAGTGCCAGTTCAAACGCCAATACCTGCTGTTCCATCAAATTGACTGTTCCAGACAGTACTTGATGTGTATCCGTTTTCTGCAGTGCATCGGTAGTTTTTTTGGCAGGCTCCACATGGCTTAACTGCAATTTACTCGTTCGTAGAACTGGGGAAGAAACCTTTTTTTGTAGCGACTTAGGTAAATATACGCTGATATTGTCGAGTGTTATTTGTGGGATTTGGTTAATGCTCAGACCTATATTATCGGAGTTTTCACCTTGTTCTTGTCGTTTAAAAAAACTGTCCCCTAATGTGACTTGAATATCACGAATGTGCAGCGCATTGATATCTTCAACAGCTAAGGACATATTTTTTAGGGTATGGTAACCATCTTTTAGATCTAACTTGATATCACGAAACTCAATAAAGCTATCTTGATAACGTAATTGCAGCCATGGGAAATATAAGTGATTAAGATCGGTGAGCTTAAATTGGGTTAATTCAGTCAGTTTAACGTCAACATCAATCACTTTGATATTATAGGGCTCAGTTAATGAGTTGATTAAATTTAGTGCAATGGGCCTGAAGTTTTGTTGAAGCAGGACTAAACCTAATGCGATTATAAAAAAGCACAATAAAAATAATCGCTTAACAGTAAAAATTCGAACTGACATTAGGGTAATGAGTCTTTTAAGGTTTTGATATATTTGAATCAGGAAAGGATAGCATAGCTTAGGTGTAATGGCTCAGTTGTCATTTAGTTAACAGTCAAACAGTCAAACAGTCAAACAGTCAAACAGTCAAACAGTCAAACAGCCATTCGAGCATTCAACTAATCATTCAATCATTCATTAAACTAATCAATCAACTAATCATTCAATAATGCCTAAACTAACGAACGTAGATTGAGTTTATTAACTCAATCTACGTTCAGTTTACTAACTGAGCTTACAGATTTAGTTTCGTTGAGCTTAGGCACTAATCCTAGAGTGTTATTGTAAGCCTGTTTATGCCCAGCGGATGTGTGTCGTGAGTGTGTGGCTTTCACCTGGTGCTAATGACACTTCGTCTTCAAGCACATTGGCTGCTTCATGACATACCATTGTGAGGTAGTCGTTATTGTTAAAGCGGGAGAGTCGCTCGGATTTATCTATCCAAGGGTTCCAAAGCACAGCTGATTGACTGTTTTCACGACTGACTTCAATAGTGCCATTTGGAGTATGGAGCAACTGAGTACTCGCTAAATCGGTATAGACTCTATCCGTTTCACGAGTAAAGCTAACTTCATCTGAATCTTGGCTATATGGTCCTTTACCAAATTCGATATATTTCGCGCCGCTAAAACCTGTAGCAGTTAATTGATGGATATCTTCAATGGGGAAGTAAGTATGTAAAGCTTGAGTTAGCTTTACAGGGTAATCGGCATTATTTTTATTAACGATACTCACTGACAGTGTTTCACCTAGAGTGAATAACACACTGACTTCAGTATCATGGGGCCAGAACTGTTTGTTGGCTTCGGTAATTTTAAGAGTGAACGTCAAATCAACCAGTTGATCACGCATTTTGACCGATGCTAAAGACCAAATGCTGGTTCTAGCAAAACCATGCTGTGGAAACCCTTCGGTTGGACTGGCTCCGAACCAAGGCCAACATACTGGAATGCCTCCGCGGATCCCATTACCCGGTTGATAGTCATCAGCATCTGATACCCAGAGTAATGGTGCTTTATCTTTTGGTTGGAAATAATCTATTTGAGCGCCTTGAAGAAAAATACTTGCTTGGCACAAGTCAGTATTAACTTCGACATAATCTAAACC
Source organism: Shewanella sp. 10N.7 (assembly GCF_020806285.1). Taxonomy (NCBI): domain Bacteria; kingdom Pseudomonadati; phylum Pseudomonadota; class Gammaproteobacteria; order Alteromonadales; family Shewanellaceae; genus Shewanella; species Shewanella sp. 10N.7. Next base: position 11,514 of record NZ_JAJGZS010000008.1, on the reverse strand, counting down.
GTTTGGGTGTTTTTTAGTGGTAACCGAACCCATAATGCGTTTTCCTTATGTGTGATAACAGAAAAATTTATTCGCTATTAGCTTACAAATTTTTCATCAATATTTTAAGAGGTTAACTCTTTGTTATTACGGTTTTAGTGTTTGAAAAACGACATAAACAAGGGTTATTTATGTCGACCAAAGTGCAGTAAGCGGTTATTGGCTGGCATTTCAACGTCATTGATTAAAGTAAAGGATTGTTGTGCAGCCAAAGCGGTTATCCATTCAATGTCTCTGATCCCGCTCTGAAGGTTATTTTGTTTTAACCATTCATCAAATGACGCATTACTTTCACTACTATATTGGCCTTGATAATTAAAAGGTCCATAAATCACTAGCTGTGCTTTAGGTAAAAGAGCGTTGCCGACACCTTGGAAGAAGGCTTCAACCATAGATTTACTCATGATGTGTAAGGTATTGGCACTAAATACACCATCGAGTTGGGCAGAAATCATTTTTACAGGCCAATCAAGCATGACATCTAAACCAAAGGCTGGTAATAAATTTTGAGTTCCGACTAATTCGATGCGGGCATTTAAATGAGTTAAGTAGCTGTTTTGATCACTCGCTTGCCAAGTTAATTGTGGCAGGTTGGCTGCAAAGTGCACACTATGTTGGCCTGTACCACTGCCAATTTCTAATACTTGTTGGCTGTGTTGAAAAATGCGTTGCAGCTCGACTAGTATCGGCCCTTTGTTATTTTCACAGGCTTGTGAAAAGGGTAACTGAGAAACATGGTTTAAGATAAGTCTACCTTTTCCATTTCAAGTTGCTGTAGTGCGATAACGGCTTGGGTGCGGTTTCTAACGCCTAGTTTACGAAATATTGCTGTCGCATGGGCTTTAATTGTCGCTTCGGACACACCAAAGTCATACGCGATTTGCTTGTTAAGTAAACCTTCAGCAAACATCTGTAATACGCGATACTGTTGTGGCGTTAAGTCTGATAATTTGTTGGCCATCTGACTTGTAGGATCATCATCGACTTCAAGGATTTCTGTCCCTTCTGGTAACCAGATGTCACCATAAAGCACAGCATCGAGCGCTTGTTTTAAGGTGTCCATAGAGGCTGATTTAGGAATGAAACCAGAACTACCGTAATGAATCGCACGGCTAATAGTCTGAATATCTTCATGGGCAGAAATAACCACCACTGGAATATCTGGGTAATGGCCTCGTAGGTGAATCAAAGTCGAGTAACCGTGAGAACCCGGCATTTGAAGATCGAGAAGAATCAAATCAAGATCTGTGGCTTTATCATCAAGAATAGTTTGCAGCGCTTCAGCACTGTCAGCTTCAAACCAATTCGTACCTTGAAAAGCATTATTCAATGCTTGTCTTAGTGCATTACGAAATAAGGGATGGTCATCAGCAATAATTATATTTAAATTTTGTAGCTTCATGGCTTTTTAGTTGTCTTGGTTGCACGTGAAGGTAATTTTAATGTAACAGATAACTTGGTTATCGATCCACGCTAAAGTGCAAGAGTATAACGAAAACAGTTAAATAATATTATGGCTTAGACTTTTGTCTAATAATAAACTTTGAGGTGAAAGTATTGTTCGCTAGAGCAGAAAATACAGGAGTCATGATATGACTCCTGTTGTTTAACGATAAATCTAATTAATGGCAAGTGTAGAAGTATGTTTATCGACTTAAGATTAATTTCAATATTGTCGTTCAACAACTCGATGATATCGATGTTGATTCAGTTCAACGCGATTAAAGTTGTTTGTTGTATTCGACTCTGAATTCACCTTTACCAAAACGGGTATTTTCATCCCAGTTGGCAAATAAACGTAGGTTTTGTGTCGGAGTAAATTGATAGCTTACCGCAAACTCATGGGTTAATACGCTATCATCGCCTGAAAAACCACTCGATTTAAAGGCTTCAGAACCTGAAATTGCACCCAAGAACATTGGGTTATAGTTCAGCCATATTTTGTCGTTGATTTCTATTTTAGAATACATCCCAACAACATAAAAACTGCCATGCATGTCGTAACGGTCGGTAACTCCAGAACCAGTACTACCATCAAATGGCTCACCAACAGCAATACCAGCACCCGCTAATGGATAGAGGTTAACTGGCCCCATTTTTGGTAAAGCTTGAATAAAGCTATAAGATGCGCTGCCTTGGTTAGAAGCGAAATCCCATTGAGCATCAAATTGAGAACCACGGCCATTAGTCAGATCAACACCAAAGTTTCTAAAACGCATAGAGTCAATGGAGTTAGTATCTGATGAACCATTCCAACCGGTTAATTCGCCAGCAAACCCTTTCACTTCAATGATATTCATGCCCATAGTTTCTGGGTTGTTTGTATCATAGGTTTGACCAAGTTTTAAATTAAGTCCAGCATCAGTAATGCCACCGCCAACTTGGGTGTATACCGCTAATGGATCTGACATATCTTGTACTTCTTTCTCGATGACTTCTTCGGCATAAGCACTTGAAGCCATAATACTAATGCTGAGTCCAATGAGTAACTTGCTCATTAATGGCGCCTATTCTAGTAAATAATTTAATTATTACTATGATATAGGCCGCCATAGTTGAACTGAATTGAGCAAAGGTTATTTCGTGTATAACCCTTGGTTCATTATGCTTATTTACTAATGTAAATTGATATGGTCAGTTAGAGGAGTTCTTTAGCCATGTCTGCTGACTGCCAAACTGGAATAGGGTTTCTGTCTTCATCGACGGCGACAAAAGTAAATACGCCTCGAATCGCATGCTCTCGTAAATCTTGGTACATATCCTCAACGAATATATTCACTTCAACTTTTAATGAAGTATTACCCACATGAATCACTCGCGCGACCAATTCAGCTAAACTGCCAGCGGGAATGGCTTTTTTAAAATCTATTCGATCTGAACTGACCGTCACTAACGCTTTTCGGCAAAAGCGTGTCGCGGCAATAAATGCGGTCTCATCCATCCATGCTAATGCATCACCACCAAATAATGTGTTGTGATGATTGGTATTTGAAGGAAATATCGCTTTGATGACCTTTGCTTCAGATTGCTCAATTCGAGCAGTGATATCTTCTGGAAATGATGGGTTATCTTGTGGTGATACGTTACTTGTAAAGGGCATTCAACTACCTAATTTTATTTTTAGTACTTCTAGTTGGATGGCGGATTATACGGATAACGTCACAAAATAGGTAGTGAAACTCAGCACGCCCTAGTCATCACTTAAGGTTAAATGGGTAAACTTTGCATTTTCAGTAAGTACCTTGATGTGTTTTATATTGTGGATTTCGACGGTGACAGGCTGTTGATTCTTGCTTAATTGGCCTTTAATGACCTCTACTTTTTCAATTGATTTACAGGCCGAATCGGACTTTTCCCCGCTAAATCCAGTATCAAAAAACACCCCTCCGATAATAGCGTTATCTTTCATGGTCAACTCTACGCGATATCGGTAAAGGCAGATTATTTCGATGTAATCGTGTAAGTCACATTTAAGCATAAACACTCCGAAAGAATTGTCTGGTCGTTGAATTTCAGTAAAGCTAAATTTAGATGAATATTTAGATTAATATCAGGGGGAGGGAGTGATGAAATTCAATAGTATTAAAATCAACTACGATAAAACCAAGTGCGGCATAATTTTTTAAGCTAGTACCTTAACAACTAGTACCTTAATAAAACTGAGCTGGTTTGTTGTTCCTGGTGATCAATGGTCAGAATGTATAATCGATTAAACTCAGTTGCTTCCACAATTTCATCTCCTGCAATGCCACCTAATAAACTGACCAGTTCAGGAGTGGTATTACTATGGCCAACAATGAGTATCCGCTGGTGGTGATTGGCTTTTATTGCTGTTGCAAAGTCAGACAATTTGCGTGGGTTATAGCTAGTAATCGTTAATGACTGAACTGATGCTGTTGGCTTTGCGGTATCTTGGGTGCGATTATAATCTGTGCTGTAAATGGCATCTAAAGGCACTGATTGAAGCACATTTGATAAGTTTTGCGCGCGTATTTTGCCTTCAGCTGTGAGGAAAGGGTCATTGCCCGATTCTTTTTCAGCATGTCGAACAAGAAATATCGTTTTGGTTTTAACGTCTGTTAGCTGTTCTGAATTAGTTTTTTTTGTATTGGATATCTCGGCTGCAATTAAACCACTGCTAAACATCAAAATAGCTAAAATAGTGATCAGGCCAAATGTCATCAATAGCCCTGTAAAGTATCTTCGGTTTAATTGTTTTCTATAGTGACTGTCCATCTTGTCCTCCTATGGTTAGGGTTAACTTAATCAGCAAGGTAGTATTCAATCGTTGATACCACTCTAACGCGTTTGATATGTGGATTATTCTTATCGCGATTGCTGATGCTAAATTGACCCTGACTTGCGCGTTTAATTTTTCCTAGTTGGCTATCAGAGTCTTTGGCAAATTTGTCGGCCACTAAACGTGCATTGCGGGTCGACTGTTCTATCATTTGTGGTTTAACTTCATTTAAACGTGTGAAAATATATTCAATTTGTGCGTCGTAATTGTTTTGTGAAAAAACGATACCTTTTTTACCTAGTTGGGTTAACTCCGGCATTGCACTTCGTACTTTTTCAATGTCAGTTGAGTACACTGTTATGGTCTGCAATGCGGTGTAGCGGTATTCTACTGTTTGGTTACCACCATATTGCTGCGCTAATTTATCCGTAATAGTAGGCGCGGATTGAGTGACTTCATCAGTTGTGATTTCATTACTGACTAGAAATTGATTAATTAATGCTGTCTGACTATCAATTTGCTCATAAAGCGCCTCTAGACCATTGCTAGCAGCAGTAAATTGAATTGGCCAGATAACGACATCAGCTGGGTATTCATTTTGAGCAAGCCCCTTAACAGTGACACTTCTATCCAATAGCTTGTATTCAATAATCGCCTGTTTCAGTAATAATCCCATCACTGATAAACCAACAAGTAATAACACACCTAAAATAGCGGCACTGGATTTGTTTGTATTGTTCAAGAGACGCTCCTTTAATTGGATATTATTTTGAATACTATTTTGAATACTATTGCCGAATTGACGATCAAATCATTTAAAAATGAATTCAAAATTAACTGGCTTGTAACAAACATTAGCTAAAGACCATAACGGTAAGTTGACGTGCTCGTCAACTTTTGAGTTAAATTGATTGTTTTTTAGACAAGCTGTAAGGAGGAATTGTTTACAAGCGCTAAGGGAGTATTCAGTATTAAACACTTAAATAAAAAAAGGAGGCTTATAGCCTCCTTTAATCGGTAGTTCAAATTAACCCAAGGTATAATCTAATTGGACCGTTGATTCTGCTTTAACAGGTTTACCATCAACAAACTTTGGGGCATAACGCCATTCTTTCAGCACTTTGATACTTTCAGTTTCAAAAGCTTTACCACCTTTAGATTTTAATATTTCTGGATTGATGACAAAACCTTGCTTATCAACGGTAAAGCTAAGCTGTACCATGCCCTCAGTACCCGATATGGCTTTTGAACGCGGGTATTCAGGGTTTACTCGGTATAGTGGCGTTTGTTGTTGATCTGGGCTCCAAGGCTTCATGCTGCCGATGGCGATGCAATGTTCAGTCGCTTGTTCAGGTTTATTTCGCAGGCTATATAGGGAGACTAGTTTAGCGTGTGATGCTAACTCATAAGGATGAGAATATTCGAGGCGTTCATATTGATTAATCACTTCTAGAAGTTCTACCTCGGCTTTGTCATATTTTTTATTAGCAAGATAAACATTGGCGCTGTCGAACCTTGCATTAACGAGTAAAGTTGAATCGCTAGGCAGGTTTTCACTGTAAATTTGTTTCGCTTTTAAAATATATCGGCGCACAGAGAGCTTGTCATATTTGGAATTAACCAACTTGTTAAAACTGTCTGACAAAGTATGGGCATAGACAATCGGTTGCTCGCTGTCTTGCGCTATGTCACGAGCCTCAGATAACAGAGACTTAGCCAGTTTTATATCTTTAGTTTTGTCTGCATAGGTGAGTAAAGGGTCAATAAGTTCAATACTTTCATCGCCATAGTGGGATTTGTACAAATCAAGTGTTAAATCAAAGTAGGGTTGCGACTCACTATCTTGCTTATTTTCTGCTAGTGCAATGGCAAGGTTAAAGCTTAAGTTTGCCGTATCTATACTGTCTTTACCGTATAGTTTTTTACCCAGGTCAAATGCTTGTTGTGCTGATAATACCGTTTGTTGTTTATCACCAGCAGTCACTGCTTGATTATAGGCTTGGTAAGCTTGGGTGAAATCTTGAGAAGAGGCAAAGGTGTATGTCGAGAAACATAAGCATCCTGCTAATAGGCTGAAACAGGCTAATTGAGAGCCAGACTTAATCATAACAAATCCTTTTGATATTTCATTTTGTAGTTTAATTTTCAAAGCTTAATCACATCAGCTTTAGATAACAACATAATTTACCAAGTCATTTATGTGACCATTTATTTTGGCATTCTGTAATTTATTGCAATTTCGAAGAAGTTAACAATAATTATTGATTATGAAACATGCGTGACAGTTAGGCATTGTGATCCGAAGTTGGTTGAGAGCTTTATGACAATTAATCATTTATTTAAAAAATTATCACTCATCTCAATTGAAGAAGAACAGTCATCTGCTCTTTTGGTTTGAATGAATGGTAGGTCATGGTTAACGAGTAATACAAAAAGAAAAGCCAATCATCACTGATTGGCTTTTCTGACATTACGTAATAGTAAAATTACTTGTTAAGTAGTGCTTTACGGTCTTTTGACGCTTGCGCTAAGTCACGTAATAATTTTTCAGAATCTTCCCAATGCAAACATGCATCAGTAATGCTTTGGCCGTAAGTTAAAGGCTGATCTTCAACAACTTTTTGATTGCCTTCAATCATAAAGCTTTCTGCCATGATACCAGCAACTGCAGTACTACCACTGCGCATTTGTTCCATGATGCTATCAGCAACATTTAACTGATTCTTATGTTTCTTCTCGCTATTACCATGGCTAAAATCAACGACGATACGTTGAGTGACACCAACAGTTTCTAGCTGTGAACGGACGATTTCTACATCTTCCGCTGAGTAGTTTGGTTTTTTACCGCCACGTAAAATGATATGACCATAAGGGTTACCATGAGTACGGTAAACAGCCATTGCACCATCTTTATCTGGTGAGTAGAAAATATGTGGAACTTGCGCTGCACGAACTGCATCAACAGCAATGTTGATGTTGCCATCTGTGCCGTTTTTAAAGCCAACAGGGCACGATAATGCTGAGGCCATTTCACGGTGAATTTGGCTTTCAGTGGTACGTGCACCGATTGCGCCCCAAGTGATGAGATCGGCAATGTACTGACCATTGACCATATCTAAAAACTCAGTGGCAATTGGTAATTTAAGTTCAGTGATTTGCTGTAATAAATGACGCGCCATTCTTAAGCCTTTATTTGGGCTAAAGCTACCGTCTAAGTCAGGATCTGAAATTAAGCCTTTCCAGCCTACGATAGTACGTGGCTTTTCAAAGTAAACACGCATAACGATACACAAATCGTCTTTAAGTTCGTGATGAAGTGCTGCTAAACGTTGAGCATAATCTAAAGCCGCTTCAGTATCATGAATTGAACAAGGGCCGATGATAACCAGTAATCGTTGATCTTCGCCTGCAATAATGGCTTCAACTTCACGACGTTGCTCAACTAAGTAGTCAGCAGCATCTTGGGTTAGTGGATATTCAGATGCGAGTTGCGCAGGTGAAATTACCTTACATAAAAGGGAGGTACGTAGTTCGTCAGTTTTAATTGTCATTCATTTTACCGAGCATGTTTGCGATGAATTAACATCATATTGCTCGGGATTATAACTAATTAGTTAGCGTTAGACACGTTGAAATCGACTTAGATAGAGAACAAAAGCGGTCAAATAGGAATAAGTTAGCCGAAAATGTTGTGTGTTTAACATTCTCGGCATATATAGGCAGAATTTTTATCAATGACAGCCTAGTTGTAGCAGAGTTAAAACATATGACGTTTCAAGCCTGTAATATCAAGAATTCTTGCCGATATCTCTTCTACTGAATGGTAGGTCGTATTGACGAACGGAATGCGCTCTTTCTTATATAGCATTTCTACTTCTTTCACTTCGATACGACATTGTCTTAACGATGAGTAACGGCTGTTTTCCATACGCCCTTGGCGGATCTCATGCAAGCGATTGGGATCAATCGTTAAGCCAAATAATTTAGACTTATTTCGTTTTAATGCTTCTGGCAATTTTAAGTTATCCATATCGTCTTCTACAAAAGGGTAGTTGGCCGCTTTGATGCCAAACTGCATAGAAAGATACAAACTCGATGGTGTTTTTCCGCAACGGGAAACACCGAGTAAAATAATGTCGGCTTTATCCATGTGTTTCATGGTTTGACCATCATCATTATCTAAAGTGAAATTAATCGCATCAATACGGTTGTCATAAGCTTCGTTAGCGGTGCTCTTGCCGTGAGTTCGGTTAATAACTGGCGCTGCTTTTATACCTAGTTGTTGTTCTAGTGGCGAAACAAAGGTGTTCAAAAAATCATAATCTAGCCCTTCGCTTGAGAAAATAATATCGCGAATGTCGGAATTTACTATCGAATGGAACACAACGGGTCTTAAGCTTGTTGTAATAAAACTATCATTGATTTGTTGTTTCACCTTTTCAGCTTTGGCTACACTGTCAATAAATGGAATGGTAAGTGCTTCAAATTCAACTGGAAATTGCGACAGTACTGCGTGGCCAAATACTTCTGCTGTGATCGCGGTCCCATCTGATATGTAGAATACTTTTGGTGTCATTTCAGCCTCTTGTAGTAATAAAATTACAAATAAAATTATACATTTACGGTTGTTGTGGTGGAGTGTAGAATGCCTCTGCCCTCGTGTGAAGGGGCCATTGAAATAAACTTGTGGAGAGATAACTGTGCAGCAATACATACTCTGGTATCAAGAACTAGGAATGGGTGATGTAAACAAAGTTGGCGGTAAGAATGCGTCACTTGGTGAGATGATCAGTAACCTAGCAAACGCAGGTGTTCAAGTCCCAGGTGGATTTGCTACAACTTCTTATGCGTTTAATGAGTTTCTAGAGCAAAGTGGTGTTAACCAGAAAATTTTCGATATTCTAGCAACATTGGATGTTGATGACGTTAATGAATTAGCGAAAGTTGGTGCACAGATTAGACAGTGGGTTATCGATACCCCATTTCAACCGGAACTAGAAGATGCGATTCGTGAAGCTTACGAGCAACTTTCTAGTGAGACGCAAGAAGCCTCATTTGCAGTGCGTTCATCAGCAACTGCTGAAGATATGCCAGATGCATCTTTTGCAGGCCAACAAGAAACATTCCTAAACGTTAAAGGCTTTGATGCTGTATTACTTGCAATTAAGCATGTTTACGCTTCGCTATTTAACGATCGTGCAATTTCATACCGTGTTCACCAAGGTTATGAGCACCAAGGTGTGGCATTATCTGCTGGCGTTCAACGCATGGTTCGTTCAGATAAAGCGTCTTCTGGTGTTATGTTCACTATGGACACTGAGTCAGGTAACAACGACGTTGTTTTCATCACTTCATCATTTGGTCTAGGTGAAATGGTAGTACAAGGTGCGGTTAACCCTGATGAATTTTATGTTCACAAACCAATTTTAGCGCAAGGGCATCAAGCCGTTGTGCGCCGTAATATCGGCAGTAAGTTGATTCAAATGGTTTACTCTGACGATGCTTCACATGGTAAGCAAGTGAAGATCGAAGATATCCCTGCAGAACAACGCAGTATTTTCTCAATCAATGACGAAGAAGTCATGGAATTGGCTAAACAAGCCGTCATTATTGAGCAACATTATGGCCGTCCAATGGACATCGAATGGGCAAAAGATGGCAATGACGGTAAGTTATATATCGTTCAAGCCCGTCCAGAAACGGTTCGTAGCCGTGAAGATGTACAATTAATCGAACGTTACCACTTAAAAACTCAAGGTGATGTCGTTTGTGAAGGTCGTGCCATTGGTCATAAAATCGGTACCGGTGTTGCTAAAGTACTAGCCTCTATCGAAGATATGGATCAAATTGAACCTGGTGATGTACTCGTTACTGACATGACGGATCCTGATTGGGAACCTATCATGAAGCGCGCAAGCGCTATTGTTACAAACCGTGGCGGCCGTACTTGTCACGCAGCAATTATTGCTCGCGAGCTTGGTGTTCCAGCCGTTGTTGGTTGTGGTGACGTAACTGACCGTATTCAAAATGGTCAAGTTGTGACGGTTTCATGTGCTGAAGGTGATACAGGTTTCATTTACGATGGTAAGCAAGACTTTGAAGTCATCACTAACCGTGTTGATTCATTACCTGAACTACCGATGAAAATCATGATGAACGTGGGTAACCCTGATCGTGCATTTGATTTTGCTCGTCTTCCTAATGAAGGTGTTGGTCTTGCGCGTCTTGAGTTCATTATCAACCGCATGATTGGTATTCACCCTAAAGCATTGCTTGATTTCAACTCTCAACCTGCTGAGCTACAACAAGAAATCAACGAGATGATTGCAGGTTATGAATCTCCAGTTGAATACTATGTTGCTCGTCTGGTTGAAGGTATCGCAACGATTGGTAGTGCGTTCTATCCTAAGAAAGTTATCGTACGTATGTCAGACTTTAAGTCTAACGAATACGCTAACCTTGTTGGTGGTGACCGTTACGAGCCTGAAGAAGAAAACCCAATGTTGGGCTTCCGTGGTGCAAGTCGTTATATCTCTGAATCATTCCGTGATTGTTTCGCGCTAGAATGTGAAGCAATTAAACGTGTCCGTAACGATATGGGTCTGAAAAACGTTGAAATCATGATCCCATTCGTGCGTACGGTTGATGAAGCTGCACAAGTAATTGAATTGCTAAAAGAGCAAGGTCTTGAGCGTGGTAAAGATGGCTTACGCGTTATCATGATGTGTGAATTACCTTCGAACGCTTTATTGGCTGACCAGTTCTTGGAGCACTTTGATGGTTTCTCTATCGGCTCTAACGATTTAACTCAGTTAACGTTAGGTCTAGATCGCGACTCTGGCATCATCAGTCACTTGTTCGATGAGCGTAATGATGCAGTTAAAGCATTACTTTCATTAGCAATCAAAGCGGCTAAAGCAAAGGGCGCTTACGTAGGGATTTGTGGCCAAGGCCCATCAGACCATGCAGACTTCGCTCAATGGTTAGTTGAGCAAGGCATCGATACCGTATCACTTAACCCTGATACAGTTATCGACACTTGGTTATACCTTGCTGAAGAACATGCTTAATTGCTGTTTAAGTTAAGCTAACTTAGTTAGCTTGAAAAAGCCGCTTAAATGCGGCTTTTTTTTGCCTGTAAATTGAGCCTAATCTGCGCTTTTTTTAGTTATTAGGACTTCTTGTATGGATAATAAACCCACCTAATTTACAAATACTTCCCTGTTTCGGGTAAT